>CAMLDJ010000083.1 GCA_946478755.1 uncultured Pedobacter sp.
AGCTATTGAGATATTTTATACTCTCAGGCACTTGCGTAACGGATGAACTGCTTTCGTCCTCAATATAATAATGTTTCACGCCGGCTTTGCGCGCTGCTTTTATCACGGCCGGAATATCAATTTGGCCGCTGCCTAAAATCACGTCGTTATCCTTCGGGGTACTACCCGACAGGCTGCCACGTTCAACACCTTTTTTTAAATCTTTCATGTGCAGCGCTTTATAGCGATTACCGTATTTGGCCAGTAATTGCGCTGGGTCCTGTCCCGGCAAGAATGCCCACAGGATATCCAGCTCCATGCTTACATATTTGGGGTCGGTATTTTTCAGCAGGTAGTCGTACAACGTGCCATCCTGGTAAGGTTGGAACTCGAACCCATGATTATGATAAATGAAAGTAAGGCCATAGGTATCTTTCAGCAGCTTACCATACTTGTTAAAATCGGCAACCGTTTGTTTGGCATTGTCTAAGGTAAAAGCGCCTTTGTGGGGAATACCGGCTACCCTAACAAAGGTTGCACCCAATGTTAGGGCAGTTTTCCCTACTTCATCGGTGTTATTGACCAGGTCTTCATAGCTTACCCCGTATGATGAACATTTGATACCCCTTACATCGCACATTTTGCGCAAGTCGTCAGGTGTTTGTTTAAACAGGTTCGAAAATTCGATATCGGTTATCCCGTTGTCTTTTATCATATCGAGCGTGCCGGGCACATCTTTGGCAAATTGGTTACGATAGGTGTAGGATACAATACCCGGGGCTTCCGGAAATAGTTTTTTTTGAGCTACTGCCTGGCTGCTAACCAGGCCTCCTATTAAACCCAGGGTTAGTAATGCTTTTTTAAAATGATAGATCATATTTGAATTGTTATTTGGATAGACTGTTAACTAAACTTTAGGTTCCCAACCCGGCTCATAGCTACGTTGCCATAGCTTCTGCGCCTGGGGATCATTAAGAATATGACCGTTTTTCGGGTCGAGGTGAAGTTCCCGGCCGACACGCCAGGCAATATTGCTTAGCTGCATACCGATAATGCTTTTATGTCCGATCTCCACATCGCAATTTGGCTTGCGGTTACTGCGTATCGCATCCAGGAAATCAGCTACGTGCATGCTATCCAAACTCAGGCTTACGCTGGCAGTATTGCGCCCTTGCACGGCTTCTTCCTTGGTTTTCGGGCCAACGTCCTTCAGCAGTTTACCTTTTAAATCAAATACTTTATAAGCATCGGTACCGGTGCTCAGGCTTCCGTTCTCCCCATAAAAAATAATTCCGCGCTCATCGCCTTCAATTCTTCGGCCGTTCGCACTGCTGCTTTCCCACATAATCATTTTCCTGTCCGGATATTCCAGCGTTACGACCTGCGTATCCGGTGTTTCCCAATCGTCCTTATATGCATAACGTCCGCCTGATGAAGTTACTTTTACCGGAAAATCAACACCTAATCCCCAGCGGGCTATATCAACCTCGTGCGTACCATTGTTCAGCGCCTCACCGGTGCCCCAATGCCAAAACCAATGCCAGTTGTAATGGATCAGTCCATCCTGGTAAGCCAGGCGCGGCGCGGGGCCTTGCCACAGGTCGTAATTTAACTCGGAAGGCGCGGTGCCGGGTTTCAGGAAAGTAGGCTTACGATCGTTCGTGTACCAGGTTTTGGCGTAGTAAACCCTGCCAATAATTCCTTCATGCAATTGCTGTATGCCTTCGGTCAGTATCGGGGCCGAACGGCGCTGCGCGCCCATTTGTACCACCCGGTTATATTTACGGGCGGCGGCAATGGCCAGCTCGCCCTCATGCGGGTTATGGCTTAGCGGCTTCTCTACATAGACATGTTTTCCGGACTGGCAGCCCATAATTGTAAGGGGTGTGTGCCAATGATCGGGCGTGGCAATGTAGATGGCGTCAATATTTTTATCCTGCATCACCTTACGGCAGTCGCCTTCAGTTTTGGGAACATTTACTTGTTTGTTATCGGCTACAGATTTTAGTGCTTTGGCAAAAACACGGGTATCAACATCGCAAAGTGTAACTATCTCTGCATTCTTTTGCCGCGCGAAAGTGCCCGTCATGCTGGAGCCGCGGCCATTTAAACCGATGATGGCGACATGAACGCGATCGTTGGCGCCAATAATATTACGGTAGCTTTTTGCGCTCATGCCAAACAGGCTGTGGTGTGCCATAACTCCAGCCGATGCAATAGCTACTTTTTTAATAAAATCTCTTCGTTTTTCCATAACATGTTAAATTAGGGTAATAATTACCGGTAACAAGTATAATTATACAAAATACCGGATATATGTTTATTCATTTAAAAATCAATTTGTGGATGCACGATACTGTGCATCCTTAGCCAGGCGTTAAAAATCTTTGTTTTGCGGATATTTATCGCCTGTAATGATCCGGTCTATCTGACTTTGTGGTATAGGCCTTAAAATATGCTTTTCCTGGATGTTAGGTCCGGCATCAGGGTTGTAAAGCTTGACCCGCTCCAGGAGTTTATTTGTCCTTACGAGATCCAGCCAGCGGGTTTGTTCTCCGCACAATTCACGGGCCCGCTCATCCAGGATATAGTCAAGCGTCATTTGTGCCGGGGAGATGTTCATTGCAGCAGTGTTACCTGTGGGATAAGCTGCACGCGCTCTGACAACATTGATATATTTTGCGGCATTGGTCTGGTCATCCAGATTGACTGCAGCTTCTGCAGCCAGCAAATAGGTTTCTGACAGACGATAAACGATAATCGGTCTAACCGACGGATCGTTGATGCCCGCCCGCTTTGTATCCTGATATTTCGTCATTGTTGGATATAACTGTAAGGTATAGTTGCGCGGAGGAACCAATAAGTAGCGGGTTGCATTGATCTTAGCGTTCGTCACATCTACCCCTGGCATATAAATAGCCGTATCACCCAACGCGTATTTGGGTACGCCATTGACTTTTGGAATTTTATCAGCGGAGTTAGATAGCCATACAGACTGAAAGGTTTTGTAATACCTTGTATCATTTGTTTTATCAGCAAAACAAACATTTCCCAGCCAGCTGGTTAACTGAACACGGCCATATGGCCGGCCGTAAGCCATAGAGCGAACGAGACCAGGAAAATTTTCATAACCCATCACGTAATGAAAATTCAATTCATTGCTAATGCCATTATAGGTCAGGTTCGGGGTATGCTGAACGCTCCAAAGTACCTCCCGGCTGGCCTCATTACCTTCTGCAAAAACGGAACCAAAATCCGGCAACAAACCAAGGTTCAAAGCCCCAATATTATCGATTAGCGCTTTTGCGGTATTGTAAGCATTCTGAAAATCGTCTGGTTGTTTGGCAGATGAATAAGCTCTGGTCAAATAGACTTTCGCCAGCAGGTGTGATGCCGCAGCCGCGGTTGCCTTACCTGGCAACACGCCATTCAGGGTAGGGCTTGGAGGAAGGGCGGCAATCGCATCCTTCAAATCCTGCACAATGAAATTATAAACTTCGGCAATTGGCGCTCTGTTCGCGCTGGTGCTGGGTTCGCTGATAAAATTTTTGTTCAGGGTTACAGGCCCGAAAAATCTAACCAGCAAGAAGTAGTAATTGGCACGGAGAAATTTGGCTTCCGCTACTTTCTGTTTAACGGTGTTGGCGTCTAGGCCGGTCACCGTTGCGCCATTATCAATGATGCCGTTGCAGGTATTGATGAAGGTATAGCATGGATTCCAAACACCGGATAAAAATCCACTGCTGGCGTCATAACTGCTTGAATAAACGTTAAAGTTGGAGTTTCCGCCCCCTCCGGATCTAAATTCATCTGTTCCGGGCACGGTCATGGTCATCAGGTTTTCTGATCCCCATAAGTTACGGTTGCCTGCGTACGCAGCATCAAGGCCGGATTGAAACCCTTGTGCGGTATTAAAGTATTGTGGTGTAAGTGATGATTTTGGATCTTCAATCAATTGCTTATTGCAACCGGAAATGACGATAGCTATTGACGTGATCGCCAAAATGCGATATAGAAATGACCTCATGTGTATTATCAATTAAAATGAAACATTCAAACCAAACAATAGTGATTTAACCGGGGGTGTGTCGACTGTAAGCGTACCTTCCGATTCAGGATCAGCCCCATTAAACCGGTTGTGCAATGGAGAAAATAATATGATTGCATCGTTCAACGAGGCGTGGACTCTCAAAGATTTTGCCTTGATCTTCGATGCGATTAGCTGCGGGAATGTATAACCCAAACTGATTGTCCGGATTTTAAGATAGGACGCATTATAGTAACCCAATAATTCCCCATAAGCAGGCGATCCAACATTAAAATTGGGTTTTGGATATTTGTTTGCGTGATTTGATGGCGTCCAATAATCGACCCTTAAGTTGTTGGCCTTACCGTTAAGTGCGTTGACATTGCTCGCGGGCTGCAGCCAGGTGGCTATTTGGGTCCCGCCTACGCGGTAAGATCCGACAACTGCCAGGTCAATGCCCTGGTAACTGAAGCGGTTGGTAAAGCCGCCCAGGAAATCAGGCTGCCTTGTACCCAAAATGGTGCGGTCGTTAGCGTTGATCACACCATCGCCATTTAAGTCCGCCACCCTGATGGTACCAATTACAGAGGCTGCTCCAGTCATGGTCAGATTAAGACGCCTGGCTTCAGTTGAGTCGGCTTTTGTATTTTGCCAGATACCTACCCGCTGGTAATTATACAGTGAGCTTATTGGCGATCCGACAAATCTGTTGTTGCCGATATCTTGTGTAACACCATTTTGTAATGCGATGATCTTATTGCGGTTAAATGTCATATTGAAATTGGTCGCCCAACCAAAATCTTTCCTGGACCTGGCTTTAACATTTACCGAATTTATGGTAATTTCCAAACCTTTATTTTCCGTTTTGCCTACGTTGGCCAGGAACTGTGAGGTATAGCCAGTGGTAATCGGGAGGTTTTGAGGAAGTATTAAATCATGTGTCTTTTGATGATAAGCATCCACCGTACCAGTTATCCGGTCTTTGAACAAACCGAAATCCAGACCAAGGTTCAATGATGCAGTGTACTCCCAACCTAGCTTTGGATTGGGTACATTATTGGGGTAGGTGCCGGTTACGTTAGTTGTTCCGTAATTGTAATTAATTATCTTGAGACCGCCCAGCGTCTGATAAGGGCTAACCGCTGCATTACCTACAATGCCGTACCCAACGCGAAGTTTCAAGCTGGATACAGCATTGATCTGTTTCATAAAATTTTCTTCGGAAATATTCCAGCCAACTGCCGCAGAAGGAAACAAATGATATTTATTTCCGGGAGCCAGCGTAGATGAGCCATCAGATCGCATCGTCAGCGTAAGCAGGTACTTACTCTTGTAGTCATAGTTAATACGGCCCATGAAAGAAACAATTGAGAATTTGGAGTATTCGCCTGTGCCCTTAAAATTAGCGCCCAATTCCGGGTTGTAATATTGTACCTCATCGGCCAGAATGCTGTTATAGGTCAGGGTCGTACTATATTTATTATCCTGCTGGTAACTGAAAAGTCCGGTGCCTGTAACATGGTGGTTTTCGGCAAATGTATTCTCGTAAACAATCAGGTTTTCCAGGGTAAAATTCCGATAATCATAATTGCTGTTCCTGGCTGTTGAAGGGCCGCTTAAATTTTGGAAAGTGGTACTGCCGTAAAAGTCTCCATAAGTCTCAGGTGTCAGTTCCACGCCACCATTAAATCTATATTTAAGATGAGGAGTGAATTGTGCCTCGGCATACGCGGTTGTGAAGGTGTTGTAACGGGTTCGGTTCTGAACAACGGCACCCGGAACAAGATTGGCAAGCGGATTGTAAATTAAAGAGCCGCCACCAGGAAATGGAATCAGGTTACCTGCCGCATCGTAAGGAACGGTCAGGGGGCTGGATTGCAAAGCTTGAGATACCGGGTTTATTCCTTCGCCATTGGTCCTGCTAACCGAATTAAGTGAGCTGATTCCTACTTTAAAGATTTTTCCTAGTTGCTGATCGACACTCACCTTGAAACTGAAGCGCTGAAAAGAAAGTCCTGGAAAGACACCTGTTTCGCCAAAATAACCTGCCGAAATCGCATACTTTGTCTGCTCGGTACCGCCCGACAACCCCAACTGATGATTGGTACGGAAACCATTCTTGAAGATCAGTTTTTGCCAGTTCGTATTGGTTCCGTTCTGTAAGCCGGCAAGCTCAGCCGGCAGAAAAGTTATCCCATCAGTGTAAAACTTTGGATCATCTATGCCATTGTAGGGATTAGGCGCATTAAGTACATTCGGGTTGTTCGCATTGTAGTTTCCCCACTTTTTATAAACCTGATAATCCGCAGGTTCCATCACGTCATAATATCCCAGGGGTTTCATCACTCCGGCGTAGCTGCTGTAAGATATCACAGGCGCTCCCATTTTGCCGCGTCGGGTCGTAATAAGTATTACGCCGTTTGCCCCTCTGGAGCCGTAGATTGCAGTTGCTGATGCATCTTTCAATATCTGAACGGACACCACATCGTCCTGGTTCAGGTCGTTGATATAAGTTCCATTAAAAGGAATCCCGTCTACAACATAGAGTACATTATTGCTAGCTCCTCCCTCTAATGATCGCTGTCCGCGAATGGATATAGACGGCTTCGCCCCAGGGTGGCTATTACCGCCATTTTTTTGAATATCGAGGCCTGGTGCCTGGCCTTGAAGTGCACTAATTAAGTTGCTCACAGGCACGCTTCTCAATGCTTCTTCATTTACCGAGGCAATTGATCCTGTCACATCGGCCTTTTTCTGGGAACCATAACCCACTACCATCACTTCATTCATTGCAGCCACCTTTTCCTTTAACGTCACATCTATTTGAGTTCGGTTATTAACGGTCACTTCCAAAGTTTCATACCCTATGGCCGAGAAAATGAGGGTTTGATTGCCATCTGGTAACTTTAAAGTATACCCACCATTGGAATCACTGTTGGTACCGATTGTGGCACCCTTTACCCTAACGGTAATTTGGGGTAGGGTTTCGCCTTTAGCATCCCTGATGATACCTTTTACCACAATACTGGCGATCGCTGTATAGACTGCAGGAGGTTTTCTTTTAATAACAACTATGTTTTCATAAAGGGTATAGGTAAGGGGCTGGTCGGCAAAACATTTATCCAGAAAATCTTTCAGTTCTGCTTTTTTCACTGAAATACTTACCGGGTTGCTTTCGCTAATCATCGCTGAATTGTACAGAAAAGTATAGCCGGTTTGTTTATGAAGTAATTCAAAAATCCGGGATAAGGAGGTATTATTCGCAGATATGCTTACCTGCTGGGCATAACTTGCGGCGTTAACCTGCAAAATAGCTACCAGTAAAAATGGGATCGTAAGTTTCACTATCAGACCAATTTTTGATAACATACAGGATCCACTCCTGCATGGAAATGCGTGGAAAAATTTATACATTTGGTTAGTGGGTTAATTTATAATTGATCGTTTCAAGGATTATATAAGTTGCTCAAAGCCTGATTGGCTAAAACCGGCGGCGCTCCAACGCTTCCGGTTTTTTATTTCAGCAACTCTTGTCTGAAAGTTGTAGAACTATGGCATCACGGTTATCCTCCTTCCATCGATTTTAAAATGAACGGTACCCGTTAATTCAAGTGTGGTTAATAGTTTGGAAATATCCTCAAACCTTGGTACTTTACCGCCGAAGTTTTGACGTTTCAGATTGCCTTTATAGCTGACATCTACATCATACCAGCGCGCTACCCTGCGCATAATTGTTTCGATATTCTCGTCATCAAATTTAAAAAACCCATTTTTCCAGGCGATTACATTTTCTGCATTTACTGCATGTACCTGAAAATTTGATGCGCCGCTATTTAAAACGCCCTTCTGGTTCGGTATCAGCATAGTGCTGCTGCCATCTCTAGTTAGCTTCACTGAGCCCTCAAGCAAGGTTGTTTCGATGGTATTTTCATCATTATAAGCCATCACATTAAAATGAGTGCCTAAAACCTCTACTTTCATACCGTTGAGCGCTACGCTAAAAGGCTGCTCTCTGTTTTTTGCAACTTCAAAATAAGCCTCGCCGGTTAATTCCACTTTTCGTTCTTTGCCGGTGAAGGTGGTTGGATATTTTAATGATGAACCAGCATTCAGCCATACTACTGTGCCATCGGCCAGCGTAAGCTGATATTGACCGCCCCGGGGTGTTTCTATAGTATTATAAATAACTCCATTTTGATCTGGCGTATCTGTATTGGCTCCATAGGCTAATTTGCCATCAGCAGTTTTGCTTACTATTGATGCCCCCTGCCGGGATATCAATCCCGAGCGGGTATCGTCAAGGTCTAATTTTTCACCATTGGCGAGCGTTAAAACGGCACGGTTTCGGCCGGGTGTGATCATTGTGTTAATTGATGCAGAGGGAGCGGTTTGATGCTGATCTGTTGTACCCAGCCAAAACCATGTACCGGCGGCAAGAAATATAAGTACAGATGCCGCCGCAACCCAATAGCGGAAATTACTGCGGCGCTTTTTCCCTTCAGCCGATATTTGCGACCGTAGTTTTTCAAGGAGCTGCTGCCTGACTTCGTCGGAAGTGCCCATTCCTGCCGACCATTGTTTAACTGTCAGCTCGAAATCATCACGGTAATTTTCCAGCTGCGCCAATTCTTCAGCGGTGCAATATCCCGACGCGCATTTCTCGAAAAGTACTATAAACTGCTCTTTGGTCATGAGTGTTTTAATATGGTATGTTAAGCTATAATTGGTACAGCGCTCGGCTGTAATGGCTTAATTAAAAGTATAGAGACATTTTTTAATGCCCAACTCACATACAACTCATTTTTTTTAGCAGATTATATTTAATTACCTGTTTTTCAGCACTTAAAAAGAGTATAAATTTTAATTGGTTTTTTTTGTTAAATTAGCATTACCAATTATATGCTTGACAGAAATACCCCCGATGATGAACTATGGGAAGCCATAAAGTTTGGAAGCGTCAGTGCTTTCGAATTGCTGTTCGATCGTTACTGGAAGGCAGTATATACCACGGCTTTTTCTTTTTTAAATGATGCGGAAGCGGCGGCTGAAATTGCCAACGATACCTTTTTAAATATCTGGAGAAAGAAAGATACGCTGGATATTGGCTCATTCAAAAATTACCTGACTACCAGCGCTCGCTATCATACCTATAAAGTACTGAAGGCTAAGAAAAAGATGCGTTTGTCCTATGTGGAAAATTACGACCGACTCCCTGTTTCCGAAATATTGGTACAAAATGAGGGCGAAGAAAAAATCCGATATCTTAACCTCCAGGGAGATATAGAAAATGCTTTACTTGACCTGCCTAAGCGTTGTCGCGAAATTTTCCTTTTAAGTAGGATAGCAAACCTTAGCAATGTCGAGATAGCCGAAAGACTCTCCATATCCAAACGAACGGTAGAAAATCAAATATGTATCGCTCAAAAATATCTACAGCATAACATCAAAAACATTGCACTAACATTGCTGCTTGCAAGTATTTTGAAATAGCTAACGGAACAAATCTATCCAGATAATCCAGATTGGGTAAGCTATTCTTATTGGCTGCAAAATCCGCGCGGGTCAGGATGGTAAACGATTTGGCTTACAGAGATTGATAACTGACCCAGATGGGTGGCCCAATGATGGAATTCTATTTCAGAATTGAATGACGTTAGAGAGGCCGATTCTGACATTAGAAGACAAGTTTCCTAGCAAAATTTAAACAAAAAAAGGTTCAGATTCTCTAAGGTTTATTCGATAAATGCACCTAACCTTTCATTGTTAGTAAGCAGTACTTTTCATTTTAAGCGTATTCTGCCCAATGTTAAATGCATACAATGAAGAGGGAACAAAAGTGAAATGTAAGTCAGCTATTTCTTTAACACCTTCTTTATCTATAGAGGTCACCAACGCATTTTTGAAATCATTTGCATGGCAAAATTGAATCAGGCTACTCAATTCTTGAGGCTTTTCAAAATAACGATTACTCCACTTGATTTCAACACCCCAAAGTGGCTTGAATTTCTTGTCATCCAAAAGAACCAGGTCAACTTCCCCTTCTTTTTTATCTTTCCATCTTGCATAGGTTAAATCTAGATTTTCTCTATGCATCCATTGAGACAATATAGCTGTTTCTACCATATTTCCCATTTCGGCATCCGTTTCAGATATAGGAGAAAATAAAGCCGTTCTTAATGATGGATTAGTCAAGTACACTTTAAAACTTGTTACTCTTTTTAGGCGTTTTGCAGTGATGTCAACTTTATTTAAAACTTTAATTAAAAAAGCAGACTCCAGATATTCCAGATATTTTTTCAATGTATCTTTAGGGATCCCACTTTCCCTGGACATCGTTTCATAAGAAAACTCATTACCAGTGTTGTAAGCGATATATGTAAAAAAACGATTGAGTTCCTGCACATCTTTAATACCATAAAGACTTGGTAAATCTCTTAGAAGCACCTTATCTACGATATCATTTTTAATATATCGTCCCATATCGCTTTGAATCTTTTCCGACAAAACCACTTCGGGATAACCTCCGAAATTCAAGTAATTAATAAACTCACTATTTAAAGCTTTAACATCATGTGTTAATGTATATGGAACTTTATGTGTTCCATATTCAATTTCTCCTTTCAGTACCAAGTGCTCCATATTTTTCAGGTGAATATATTCCTGAAATGTTAATGGAGGCAACATAAAATCAGTAAATCTGCCAGCACCACTTTCCGTGCTGTGCCACTTTAATGCTGCTGCCGCTGAACCTGAAACTATAAATTTGGTACTCGGATAAGAATCGACTAACACCTTTAAATGCCGCTCCCAATCCTTTAAGTACTGTACTTCATCAAAAAATACATAGCAACCATCTAAATTTTGAAGTTTGACTGCATCCTTACCTAAGAAAAGCAAATCCTCTAAACTCAAACTCAAATAAATAGGGTTGTCAATACCAACAAAAAATATTTTCTGCGGATTTACTCCTTCCTGTATTAACTCATCAATAGCATGAAACATCATTACAGTTTTCCCTACCCTTCTTGGGCCCATTAAAACAACCGCTCTACGAACATCTTTTTCCTTCACAAAAGGGAAAAATAAATCAAAATAGAGCCGTTTTTGCATTGCCTTATAAGCAGAATGTACTTCCTTGGAGACCCACCATGGATTTTCATAGTGTAAACGGGCTATAATTTTCTCTGATGGAATAAAGCTAGAAATATCCATAAAAATACTTATTTACGCAAAAATAAGAAAAATAAGCAGATCTAAAACTATCTATTTCTTTAATTTAAGACAAAATAAGAAAATATTAACATTTTAAACTCCCTATTTAAACAACGGAATATCCGCTAAGAAAACCCATTTTCAAAATAATAACGGTATATTTCTAAAAAAGATGTTCATATTAGCTTCATTACCTTTATACATCAACTAAATGAAGACTGAGATAATTGATGTAAATCAGTTCACTGTACATGAATAAAAGGTGATGTCGAATCAGGTTTCCTTGATTCTATCCACCGCCATTTGCTTTGGGAATTTTCACCCGCTTTACCGCCATGGGACGGTATTCTGCTTTTTCCAGCTGACTTTTGATCATTGGCCATTTCGCCCCGACCTCGCTGGCAAAGTCCAGGAATTCGACACCGTCCATTCCGGAGGAGGACACCCTTGCCTTAAGTTAACGCTTCCCACTATCAAGGTGCGTTCGGGACTTTCACCCTATTGTTTGCGCCCATGCCGGGCGCACACGCAAAACGAGGATATATCATGATGATGATACATCCTCGTTAAAATTATAATGTAGATGAACAGCGGTATATTTTTGATGCTAGAACAGCTTATACGAATGCGTATTAGCTGAAAGAGAAAAATCTCTTAAAAATCAGGTAGCAGCCTATCAATAATAATAACATCAACACGTAAATCCAGCTCGCTACAGATTCAATTTTTTTTGTGCTGGTTGTCTGTTTGGCCTCCTTTTTTTCTTCTGCAATTACCTTACCGGATTTAGCCTGATCTATTTGTTCTTTAATATATTGGACCTGGTAAAAACCACTATCATTCCAGTAAGTAAAAATCTGCGTTTCCTTCCCTGCCTTTTTTAAAATCAACTGCTTCGCTTCCATTTGCTTCATAGAGGACTGGGTAGCATTGGCAGTCGTTTTATTTGTTTTCCGAAACAAGCTGCAACTGAAAAAAACAGCAAGCAACCATTAAGTACAAAACCCTCATGGCTTTGGCGTATTGCGAACTGTCCAATCGGCAAAGCAATAAATGCTACGCAGGTGCCTCACCCGTCGATAAACGCCGGTTCCTTCTCTGCTGCCGTTTACATTCGTATTTCTTCGATAGAAAATATGAGCTCATTCTTAAGTTCCGTAACCATTCCACAATGCGCTATTCGTTTTAACAAAGGCCACTTCATCGCTGTAGTGGCCTTTGTTTACAGACATGTGGAGGATGGATTTTTCTTACTTTTGCTTTTCGGTGTAAACGTAGCAGGCATTCAAAAATTCGATCAGCTGTGTATAAAAGAACAACATTTTGGCATTTTCCTCTCCGTCGGCAAAAGTAGATGAAGAATTTACCCATCCTTTGTAGAGTTGCCAGGCTTTCTCCCTTAGATCATGCAAGGCATGGCTGTCAAAAAAATAGGTTATAATGTGTAGGGGATTTTCTAGTTCATGGTCTGTAAAACCTGTGGGTTGATAGTTCAGCTTTTTATAGATCTTTTCCATAACTAATTGATTGTCGGTGTGCTGTGGATTGTTCATTTTAAGGCTTTTTAGTTTTTTGTGTTTGATGTTATTCTTACGTTATAATTGGGTCAGCTTTTATAAAGGTTGACCCCGTATGAATAAATTGATCAATTTCTGAAAAGCCTGTTTAATCGGCACTTCTGATTCGGTAATTAAAACTTGTTTTTCCATATTGATCTTATTTAATTTTTCATTTAAATAAGCCTCAATGAAAGTGGTTACCGCCAAAAAATATAGGGCTGGTAACTCACTTTGTACATTATGGTTCAGGCTCTAGTAAAGCCACCCTTTCTTGCGAAAGGGGCCAACACAATGACACAAGTGAGCACCAGCCCTATAGCAAATATAGGGTTTAGGTTGCTCAACTTACGCTCGCGTTGTAAATTTACTAGATTTGAACCGCGAGGCTCGTAAGCAATTCCTTTTAATGATTATAGAACTGCAATGTTATTATTCGTCTGTTATTTATTCATATATACGAACTACGAGATAAATTCTCGAATCAACCACATTTTTATTAATTAAATTTCTCATAAGGATATTTATTTTTAAAATCTCTTAGAATTGATCGTGAGCATCTCTACGAAGCAACATCTATTGGTTATACATGATTACCAGAGAAGCCGATCTATACGTATATTTGCATTGCAAAAGAATACGATATGGCAAAAATTTTTGTTGTTGGCCTTCCGTTTGAGATGGATGAGATTGGTCTGGAAGAGTTATTTAATCCTTATGGAGAGATTGGCTGGACAAATATTATTAAAAACAAGGAAACGGGTAAAAGTTTGGGATATGGCTATGTGATGTTTCCAGAAAAGGATGCCGCCAATAAAGCCATCGAAGCGCTAAATGGATCAAATATCGGGGATTTGAAAATTACTGTTAAAACTGCTGTTAACAAACAAAAGCGAAAAAACAAAACGTCAGTTCCGCAGACTCAAGTATCAACTTTTCAAAGTTTACAAGGAGAAGAAACCCAACCAGGTTCGCCTAAAAGAAAAAGGCCAAGAATTAAATTGTAACATTAAGCATTATTTAGGCTCCCAATCTGAATAATCCATCCAAAGTTCTTCCCCGGCCTTCATATATTTTACAATATGTCGCGCATTTCTCCAGCGTCCATTTTTTACAATACGAGCATTTTCATTATCGTAATAAATGATGCCTTTTTTATCGCATGATTCTAGCAAACGTAACTTTATCAGGAAATCTACACTGTTAATGCCGGTAACAATACCAATGGCTTGGCAGTTGCTCTCAAAATCAAGTTTTTCCTGCCTTTTAGAAGCATAGCCATGACTGAACAAAAACTTAACCGTATCACCAGTCATAAATACAGCTAGCCCTGCATGCTTTTTTCTTAACACATCTTGTTCTAATTTTTCCCAGTAATCTTTGCTTTCTTTTATCTGTCCTTTCAAATTGATCTCCAGGCCACGGTTATGACGATAATAACTTTTGAGAATTATACCACTCATGCCTCGGGGTGGTGTATTCCAAGGGTGTTAAAATAAGCGGAAAGTCTCGATCCTGCCCATAACCCCCAACCATTCCTAAGTGAAATTCCAAAATTAAGATGCAATCTTGAAGTGAAGTCAGATTCAGTTATGGATTTCGCCTGAAGTTTCAAGCTATCGGAAAATATGGTATCTAAACAATGAATCGCATCTTCAAGATCAATTGGGATATATATACTAAGCTTATTATCGCTACTACGCTTCTTTTGCGCGGTCGCAAATAATGATAAAGATATCAGAAAGAGAAAGCAAAGATGTTTAAGCATAAAATGAGTTTTGCGCTGTGCATTTATACAAAAATATATTTGATTAAGGTAAGAAACTACTTGGAAACATGAACAGCACTGAACACAAAAAAGCCTTAGATTTTTAAAAGCATGCCATGCACCTCCCGGCCTATTGCTGTTTATCCGCAATGATTTTAAGCCCAACAACAGTTTTCCCCGAACCAGGTGGTGCAACTATTATACCTATATCTTTTTTGGATGCAGCCTCTACCGCAGGTAACTGATATTCTCGTAAAGAAGCATGGAATCCAAAACTTGCAGGAGCAAGTAACTTCCGATAATCATCTAGCTGATATTGAATATTGTTTTTAATGCAATAAACTAACAACTTCTTAATAAAACGTTTTGGAATAATAGCGTATTCATTTACCCCCCTCAATAAATTTAAAATATCGCTTTGTCCCAAATGTACTCCTGCCGTTATTCTTTTTAATGATGAAGTCTGCATTAAAAAAATTAAGTTCATCCCTCAGGAAAGATGCCAAGGCAGTACTCATTCCATTTCGATTGATTTCAATAGTATTTGATAACTCAATTACAAGCTTTCCAGGTTCAACTACACTTTCCCTTTTGGAGTTGGTCAGTAATAGAAATATTTGGTCTAAATCATTAGTAGAAATCCGACTAATGTTACTTAGAAACTCCCATTGATCTGCGTAAGGGGTTGCTGTTTCAGGCACAATGAAGCAACTGTTACCAAATTCCAATGCGTTCTTATACAAAGGCAAAGCAATCAGGTTCCCAAAACCTTTGCCGGAATGTTTATCCTGATTGGGGAAAAGCCTGTCGAAACTAGAATTTTTGTTAAAAATAGAGACTATCCCTGCTCTCTCTAATAAAGTAAGTACAATTATTCTGCTCTTAAAAGCCGGATATGGTTGGGTAAAAAACATCCAAACATGCCCACCTTTGCCGCTACGCGAACGTTCCAGATAAGCAGGGATATTGTAGCTTGTACAATATCGCTATGAAACTTCTACAGTCTTCCAGCCAATTATTTTTATCAAAATCCGCAGCAATCAACCAAGAAGTATTATCTTGTAAAAGTGGACACAATCCCATTAACTGTCTACCTTCAAGATGTCTCTGAATCTGATCATCAGTCAGAGGGAGATAATTTATTGTTTCTGAACCAGCTGACGTTGTGCTTTTCTTATAAATTTTGTTGAAGTAGGGATCATATAACTTAGCAGGCATATAACCACTTTTGGTTCCTTTTGACCAGTGAATTGCGAAAACATCTTTCCGACCTTTAAATAAAGAGGTATATAGAGATAGTTTATATTTGATTGGATAACCCAAATTTATCTTAGTAAAACAGAACGTAGTTTATCGATAATCTCAGAAGCCTCCGAACCATAATATGAATTTTGCATATGGCAACCAATCCCTTCAATAAAATCATCATTATGTAGCATACTTCCGACTTCTATGCGTAGATATTCAAGTACGTCTTGAGGTGCATCGACTAACTTTAATTCCAGATCATGGCAATGTTCAAAAACAAAGACCATATCCTCAAAATCGTGGCTCGCTCTAAAATTGCTTTTGCCACGTGATTTAAATGCCTCCCATTTTGATGCTAAAAAGTAAGGCACACTGAAAATACTAACCCTTGTTTGGCTATCAAGTTTTACCGTTTCAGCGAATTTGAATCCATCTGGATACCAACGATTACTAAAGCCAATCAGATTCGGATCAGTAGGCATCATAATATCTACCGCCAGGCCATGAATCTTAAACCGGCAAATTACACCTGATTCTATATCATTACTAAAACCCAATGCCATCATTTTCTCACTAATCTCTGCATATCCTGAGTAGCTAATTAGTTCGACAACGACATCGACATCTTCTGTAGGCCTTATATCCTCAGTCCTATCCGGGTAGGTCGCATATAATCCTACAGTTGCTCCTCCTACAAACACAAAAGGACGATCGAGACCTTCCAATAGTTTTGCTACGTCTTTAATTCTGATAATATGTTCATGCATTTTTGATAATCCTTTCCAGTTCTTGTATAGCAACTTCTTTTTCCCTGACTTTCCCGATCCGCATAACATCTAAAAGAGTCAATACATGGTATAAGGTCTCATCGGATTGTGCTGCACCTATAGCACCAGGATATAATGGTAAAATACTTCCTCCACGCACAGTACCCTTTGCATAAGGCCAAACCAAATGCTCTTTTGAAATTATCTTATTTGACATATAAGGAGATGACCATGCTGTCGGAATACCTACCGTAATCGGTCCTTTTATAGCCGGAAAAACATATGGAAGTCCATACTGTATAAATTCCAATAATGCCAATTTCATAACTTTTCTTTTACTTGGGTCTATTAACCCTGCGATAGCAGACCTCTGCAATGAATAACTTACTTCTGCAGGACTGATATATAAAGCTTTTGCAACATCTTTGTTGAGCCAATTATTGTCCGAAATACTTACTTTAATCAGCACAGCTAAGTCTTGAGGCCGCATTCCATTGTGTACCATAATATAAAGATACAAACAATTCATGATTCATGAATCATGAATTAAAAAATATTGTTAAAGAGAATTTGATTTAAGTTTAGCATTAATTATCCTCAGAGCAACTTTACTGTACTATAAGCATTATAATTACTTCGATACTCGTTAAGTTTATTTTCAATTTGCAACTTGAGAATTTCTCCACTCCGGATCATTCAGAAACTCAATTGAGTTCCAATAATCTACCCGCTGAAATCAATTATATAAAGGAATATGAGAAAATATTACAATTTGGACGTGATAATTATCAAAATATTGATTCGATAGACGCACAAAACATCACGACCCTACTAGAGAGTTTTACCGAACTAGTAATTGCAGGCTAAATAAAAATTACCGTAGTATAGACAAATAATCAAAACCTGTGAAACCGTTCATAATCATGTATTCTTGATATGCTCATCTCTACTTATTAGACTTTTATTTTATCAGAAGATTGTGAGCTTCGAAAATACAACTAATTTTTAAGGCATTTTTTTGGATTAAATAGGTACCATGCAGGTATTGTTTCTTCTGGTTCGAATTCATTTAACATATCTTCCCAGAAATTCGAACCATTACTTGCTTATCTGAACTCAAGCAAGACATCACATCACTATTAATCAACAACTTGAGATAAAGTTAACCGAAAAATCTGTAATTTTCGCCCAATTTTATCAGTCAAAATCTGGAAAAATCAGAAAATTCTCAAATTGCTGATTACTAAATATATCGATAAAAAAAGAGGGAATCTCATTGCTGACATTCCCTCTTTCTGTGGTGCACTTGTAGGGGGTTCTACATTATACCGACTTATGCCAACATCATACATGAATATCTCAATTACAGCATAACTATCAATGGTATACTTTCATCTTTGGTATACTTTGGGTAACTTTGGTATAAATAATCGTAACTAAACTGTACCTATTTTAATGGCCACAATCAAAATCGAGCTCCAGCCAAAAAAGAAACTTAAGAAATTAAAAGACCGGCACCCTATTTATATCACGGTATTTAAGGACGGCACACCCAGGCGTAAATATGTTGGTGCTGCCTATGTCGAGGAGTGGGACGATGACAAAAAGCAAATCAAACCAAAAGGCAGAAAAGATTATAATACCGCTAATATTCATATAGAAGACGAGTTTGATAAATATAATGCAGTTTTTAAGTCGCTGGATAGATCCGGAGATGATTGGCACGCAGAAGATGTATTTAAGGAGCAGGTAAGCAAGGGGCCTGTGTCAGAGACGTTCTACGCTATCGCAGACTCATACATGGAAACGTTTCAGACTAACGGGATGGGTTACGATGGAGTCAAAGCCAGGTTTGAAAAAGTAAAAAGGTATACCGGCGAGGATTTTAATATAGAGGATATCGATGAGCGATGGATTGGCGGCTTTATTAAGCATTGCAAAACTAAGGAGAAAAACAAAGAGGGCGGTCTGGGTAATTCCAAAAATACAATCAATCATGCTTTTCGATTTATAAAACGTGTTGTAAGTTTTGCAGGTAAGGAAAATATATCGCTTAGAAAATTAAAGATATCCGACGATAAGAACATCAGGCCAAAGCTAACTATAGAGGAAATGAGGACAATCGAGAGCCTGAAATTAAAGAAGGGAACTTTGGTATATCATTCCAGGAACATATACCTTGTTCAATTTTATCTAAGAGGCATGCGTATTGGCGATGCGCTCCGTTTAGAGGCTTCAGACTTTATAGGGGATCGGCTTTTATACGGAGCCAACAAAACCGGGAAAACTTATAACATGAAGGTTGTAGCTAAATGTCAGGAGATTTTAAAGGAATACATGGTCAATACCGATGGTTATCTTTTCCCATTCCTTAGAATCAAGGAAACGCCGGAAAACGTCAAGGAATTCAAGAACGAAATGAAAAACCGGACAATGGTTATTAATAGAAACCTCAAAACGAT
>CAMLDJ010000084.1 GCA_946478755.1 uncultured Pedobacter sp.
AGCTTTAGCTCGGCTGCAGCCTATCCCTTTATAACCGACTGGGGTTCGGCCCAGCAGTGGCACCTGGAGCGCTGGACGCCTGAGCGCTATGCCAATGGCGAAACCATAAGCTATCCCCGTTTACAATTGTCGCCCGGTGCACAGCACAATTACCAGGCATCCAGCTTTTGGGTACAGGACGCTTCTTATATCAGGTTAAAAAATGCGGAGCTAGGTTACAGGTTCTCTTCCGGCTTCTTAAAAAAGGCAGGCTTAAGTTCCATGCGGATCTTCCTGAGCGGCAATAACCTGGTTACCTGGAAAAATATGAAATATGCTAAAGACCCTGATGCACGTGAAGCCTGGGGAAGGGTATACCCGGCAATGCGGGTATTTAACGGGGGCGTTAACTTTCAATTTTAATCATGAAAAACTTAAATGATATGAGAAGAAATTTATTCTTTACAGGCAGTTTGATCCTATTGGTCTTTATGCTGGGCTCCTGCAAAAAGTACCTGGAAAAGCCGGTAAGCAGTGAAGTTACCATAGATGATGTATTTGCTTCTAAAGAGAAAGCAGAACAATTTCTGTGGAATGTATACAGTACGGCTTCCATTTTCGAATTTCCGTTTTATTGGGATGCCACCCACAATGGATACAACCATTACGGAACCACTTATTCTATTCTTGCCACGGCCTGCGATGAGGCAGATGCGTATGGTAATTATACCGGCAGTGAGGCTTTTAATACCGGAAACTGGGCGGCAAATAATGTTTATTTCTATGAGTTCAGAAGTGAGTATTGTTATAAAGGCATCCGAAATGCGAATATTTTTATAGAAAATATAGATAAATCGCCTTTTTCTGATACTGAGAAAGCGGCGATGAAAGGGGAAGCGATATTTTTGCGTGCCCTGATGCACTTTGACCTGATGCAACGGCTTGGCGGGATATCCATAGTTGATAAAGTGCTCAAAGTAGCCTCGGCCGAAGACATTCCTGGTGTAAGAACACCAAGGAGCACGTACGAGGAGACGGTCAATTTTATTGTCAACAGTTGTGACGAGGCCGCAAAAAGCCTGCCTAATAACTATCCGGCTATGTACAGGGGACGAATCGTTAAAGGAGCAGCGCTGGCTTTAAAAGCAAGGACATTGCTGTATGCCGCAAGCCCACTGTTCAATTCTGATGAACCCTACCAACCGGTAGCGAATCCTGAACTCCGGGCTATGATCGGATATACCAGTTACGACGCCAACCGCTGGAAACTTGCGGCCGATGCCAGTAAAGCAGTACTGGACTGGGCTGCAACTGAAAGTGGGGGCTGCGAACTTTATTATGGCAAAACCAACCCGGTTGACCGATACGAAGAGATATTTATTAACCCGAACGTTAAAGAGATTATTCTGGATGCCGGTTTGATGGGTACCAACACTGTAAATTATTTTTGCAGGTTTATGTTGCCTGGAACCATTGTTTATACCGGTACAGATCCGGTTAATATTGGCATCACTTTTAACTTCACAAAGAATTATCAAAAGGCAGACGGTACAGAACAAACCTGGAACGAACAGGAAGGGGTTGCCTATCCTTATGCACAATATCGCCAGAAACTGGGTGAGCTGGAGCCGCGTTTCCAGGCTTCGGTATTCCAATCCGGGACGGAGTGGTCGCGTGGTAGCGGAACTATTTATCATTTTTATGAACAGGGAGGCAAACAACTTAATTTATACAACGGCGTAGGGTTTTTACGCAAGTTTTTAAAAGGGGTATTTAACGGGTCGAGCCCTGCCCCAAGATGGATCACTTTTCGTCTTGCAGAATTTTACCTCAACTATGCGGAAGCACTTAACGAGGCCAACGGACCTGCAGCAGATATTGTAACTGCACTTAATGAAATCCGTAAACGTGTAAATATGCCTGAGTACAGCTACACTAACCAGAAGGATATGCGTACGAAAATCCATAGGGAAAGAGCAGTTGAACTTGCTTTTGAAGAGCATCGCTATTTTGATGTGCGCCGCTGGAAAATTGCCGGGGATGAGGGCGTGATGAAGGGGGGCATGTACAGCCTTAAACTTTATGGAGGAACAGCGCCAACTTACAAGCTCGAAAAATTTGAGACCCGGGCCTGGAACGATAAGATGTATTTATACCCTTTTAAGACCAGCGAAGTTGACCTGGGGTATACGGTACAAAATCCAGGATGGTAAATGAAGAACAAAACACAATCAGTTTTATTCAGCACAACGATTATGAAATTTCAGTTAAACAGAAATAATAGATTACCCGGACTAAAATCCCTGCTCCTGCTGTTCAGTACCTTGCCGGCGGTGTTATATGCGCAGGTTCCGGTAAAGAAAATACCAGCAGATTCCATCGTAAGGGTAGCTTATGGCACGCAAACTAAAGACGAGGTCACCTCAGCCATATCAAGCATTAGCGGGTCCGAATTACGTAAAACACAAACAGCTACGCTTTCCAATGCATTGATCGGCAGGTTGCCGGGCGCAGTGGTCATGCACAATGGGGGCGCACCGGGATTTGATGACCCAACCTTTGTGATCAGGGGAATGCACACGACATCAAACAACGGCCTGTTGATCATCCTTGACGGGATTCAGGTAAACAACATCAATCACCTGTCGCCCGATGAAGTGGAAAGTGTATCCGTATTGAAAGATGCAGCCGCTTTAGCTTTATATGGCGCCAAAGGTGCCAATGGCGTATTGCTGGTAACCACCAGAAGAGGAACTGAAAACGAAAAGATCAATATAGCGGTCAATGCCCGCTATGGTTTACAATCGCCTACGCAGCTCCCAAAATTTGCCGGATCCTATGATTATGCCCGGTTTTATAATGAGGCATTGGGTAACGATGGCTTGGCTCCATTGTATACAGAAAAGCAGCTGAATGGTTACCGGTCGGGCTCAGACCCTTATTTATACCCAAGCGTAAACTGGTATGATGAAATCCTTCGAAAAAACACACCTATCCAGGATTATTCCGTAACCTTTGACGGGGGTGGAAACACTGCTAAATATTTTGTGATGACCGGGTTTATGGACAACCAGGGTTTATATGACCATACCGATGAAGAACACAATGCCAACATCGGTTTTAAATGCTTTAATTTTCGTGCCAATGTAGACCTGAACATCACCAAAAGCCTGTCTGCACAAATAGGTCTTGGTGGTAATATCCAGGACAGGAAATTCCCGACGATATCAACCGAAGATATGTGGAAAAACATGGCTACATACGCACCCAATCTTTATCCGGTAAGAACACCGGATGGAAAGATTACGGGAACGGCCAACTTTCCAAACAATCCTTTGGGCTATCTTTTAGAGAAAGGATACCAGTCGAGGCACGACCGCAACATCCAGACCAATTTCAGGCTAACAGAGAAGCTGGATTTCATTACGGAGGGACTAAACATATTTGGTGCTGCATTGTTCGACAATCTTTACCAGAACCGTTACGATAAGACCAGGAACTATTCGTATTACGAACCGATCATAACAACAGATCCGGCAGGAGATGATATGGTAGATTTTGTGCAGCGTGGCCTCGATAGTGATCTTGCTGTCAGTACAGGTAATGATTATGAAAACAACAGGATCATTTTTCAGGGAGGCTTTAGTTACAACAGGAAGTTTAATAACCATGAATTTGGTGGTACAGTTTTTTTTCAGCAGGATAAGTATACCATCCTGGGTAACCAGGCACCATTTGCCCAGCAAAATCTGGCCAGCAGGCTAACGTATAACTTCAAGGGGAAATACTTTGCGGAAGCCGTTTTGTCTTATAGTGGGTTAGAAAATTATCCTGAAGGCCATCGTTTTGGCTTCTTCCCTGCAATTTCTGCAGGATGGCTGATCCATAAAGAAGGCTTCTGGAAAGAAAATTCAGTTATAAATTACTTAAAACTGCGCGCTTCTGCCGGTCTTGCCGGTAATGATAAAGGTGCCTCCAGGTTCAATTATAACCAATACTGGGGTACACAAAGCAACCAGGGTTACTACTTCGGAACCGGTCAGAGTTTTTCTAACGCACTGGTGCAGCTGGGTATGGCCAATCCGGATATTACCTGGGAAAAGGCACTGATGTTTAATGTCGGACTTGATGCACAATTGTTTAACAATAAGCTGAGTGTTACTGCTGATTTTTTTCATGAGAAGCGCTCCGATATCCTGGTCAACATGGGTAATGTGACATCTGCTCTTTCAGGCTTGTCTGCCGGTATAATGGAAAACCGAGGTGAAGTGCAGAATTATGGAACGGAAATATCGGCCACTTTTAAAGACAAGGCTGGTGATTTGGATTATTTTGTTGGCGGACATTTCTCTTTCGCAAGGAACAAGATTACCAAAAGTTACGACTTGCCCAGAAAGGAAGTCTATAGCTCAAGACAGGACAGACCGGTAAACCAATATTTTGGACTGGAGGCAATCGGCTTTTTCAGGGATGAAAGCGAAATTTTCAGCAGCCCGGTACAAACTTTCTCTAATGTCCGTCCCGGAGACCTGAAATACAGGGACCAGAATGGGGATGGCCTTATTGATGTAAATGATGAGGTGGCCATTGGCCGTCACGTTTACCCTGAAATTGGTTTTGCCCTAAATACCGGTGCTGCTTACAAAGGGTTCAATCTGGAGTTTTTCTTCCAGGGTATGGCCAACAGAAGTGTTTACCTGAACGGCTATATGTTTCAGCCTTTTGCCAACAATGCCAACATCTCTGACTGGGCTGCAGAAGGACACTGGACTGCCGAAACACATAATTCAGCTACTTTTCCACGTTTGACGACAGAGCCAAATGCCAACAATTACCGTTCTTCTACCTTCTGGGTAAGAAGTGCCAATTTGCTGCGGCTTAGAAATGTAGAGCTCGGTTATACTTTGCCTCAAAAAATGTTTGATAAAACTCCGGTAAAAGGGGTGAAAATTTTTGTCAGTGGTTTAAACCTGCTAAGTTGGGACAACCTGGATGCCAATGTAGATCCGGAGACATTAAGTACGGGCTACCCTGTCCTCAAATCGTATACAGCCGGTCTCAGTGTTAAATTTTAAAGCTTGAATATATGAAGATTATGAAACTTACTAAACTTATTACAGGCTTCATCATGATTTTGGTCGTGCTTTCAGGCTGTAAAAAATTTCTCGACAGAGAGATCGAAACCAATTATAAAGAGGGCGAGGTATTTGTCAATTACCAACGGATGAGCCAGGCGGGCTATGGCGTATATGCCTTTCTTTTCGACCGTTTCGGCTTTCACCGCATCGACAATGCAATGCTGGCCTCCGCCAGCGATGAGGCCGATCATGCCGATGTAAACTCCAGCATCCAGAAGTATAACATGGGTACCTGGAACGCGGCTTCCAATCCTGAAGATTGTTGGGCCTATTTCTACCAGGGCATCAGAAGGGCAAATCTTTTTCTTGAAAATTCGACAGACTATAAAAAGATCCTGTATCGTGACACCGTTGATGCCAATAATAAGAGCACTTATGTCAGCCAGGTAAGGGATATTGAATGGTTAAGGGCAGAGTCGCGCTTTTTACGTGCGCTTTACCACTTTGAATTGCTTAAACGATATGGAGGTATTCCGATAGTTGAAAAGGCCACTGAGAATATCGAAGACCTGAATGGTATTACCAGGAAAAGCTATGCGGAATGTGCGGATTATATTGTTGGGGAATGCGATGCCATTCTGCCTCAGCTGAAAGATACCTGGGTAGGTTTTGAGGGCGAAAAATGGCGCGGCAGGGTAACCAAACCTGCAGCAATGGCATTAAAAGCCAGGGTACTGCTTTATGCCGCCAGCCCGCTTAACAATCCTGACAATGATATCGCCAAATGGCAAAGGGCTGCAAAGGCTTCGCACGATATTATTGCGCTCAATAAATATGCGCTGCATACCGATTATAAGGGGCTATTCAGATTGGGGAATGGTGCCGACGGCAATACTGAAGTTATTTTTGCGCAGCAGGGATACGCCAGAAATGATTTTGAAAAATATAATTATCCTGTGGGTTACGATCAGGGAGGTTTAGGGAGTACCTCTCCGTCGCAAAATCTGGTAGACGCATATGAAATGAAAACAACGGGATTGGCTATCGGCGAAAATGGCTCTGGTTACGATCCTGCCAATCCTTATAACAACAGAGATCCCCGTTTAGGGCTCAGTATTTTGGTAAATAATGCCTCCTTTAAAAACCGGCCAGCCGAAATGTGGGTAGGTGGCCTGGATGGTTTAGGGAAGCCAAAGGCTACTACTACAGGTTATTACATCCGGAAATTCGTAGACGAAAACCTTAATCTTGCGCAGAGCACAGGCACCAGCATACATACTTGGATCATTTTCCGTTATGCAGAGGTGCTCTTAAACTATGCAGAAGCGATGAATGAAGCGTATGGCCCGGATGTAACGGCAGGCTTCAGCATGTCGGCCAAAAAGGCTGTTGACATGGTGAGGGCGCGGACAGGCATTGCCATGCCGCCTCTTCCTCCAGGGCTTACCGTTGATGAAATGCGTTTACGGATCAGAAACGAACGCCGTGTTGAACTTGCATTTGAAGAACATCGGTTCTTTGATGTACGGAGATGGAAAATAGCTACACAAACTGAAAATAAACCAATAATGGCAATGAAGATCACCAAAAATACAAACGGAAGTTTCAGTTACCTGGTGGTGAAAGCAGAAGACAGGTTGTTTAACGAAAAAATGTATTTGTATCCTATACCGGAAGTTGAGGTGCTTAAAAGTCAGGGTAGCCTGGTACAAAATCCGGGATGGTAGGTTTTATCATTGATTAATAATAAGATGATCATGAAAAGAGTATTAAATAATTTAGCCGGACTGATCATAGTGATGATCGGTCTTGCGGCCTGCAGTAAACCGCTGATGTTTCCTGAATCCGAAACTACGACCGTACCGCAGGTAAAACAAGCCGTGGCACAGTTACTGTGGATAGGGCCTGAGTATAAACTGGTTGTTCAGGCAACCCTGGAAGACGCTGATGGAATCAGTAAAATACGTTTAAAAAATGGGGAATGGAGTCTGGATGCGGAAGTTACAGGCGACAATAAAACCAGTTATACCGTAAATCAGACCTTTGTGGTTTCAAAAGATGCAAATTTTACGGAACACAACGTTGAACTGACCATCACCAACAGCAAAGGAGGAATTGCAACAGCAAAAGTAAAAGTGGAGGACCTTTCTGCCCAGAACCAGATCTCTGGCTATACGCCAGATCTGTTGCCTCCGGTAATCACCGTTACTAAGCCAACCGTTACCAAATTTTACGGTCTCACGAACGATCCGGTCAATGTCGATGTTGCCGCAAGCTTAACTGATGCGATCGGAATGACCGGTATTGAAGTACGGATATGGGGCGAAACTGCTTCGGGTGAACTCGTTAACCAGGAAGAATCGATAACTCCGAATACAACCGAGCAGAATAACTATGTGTACAGCAAAACATTTGCCTTGCCGCCGGGTAAGGCGGGAGAATACCAGTACCTGATCAAAGCAACAGATGCCAGCGGAAACAAATCTATCAAAAGTGGGGTAATAACCGTTGGCTATATGGACAGGTTATATTTATCGGATGCAGAGAACATGGCCGAGGTAACCGGTCAGGGCTGGGACAATGGCGGAAATGCAAGGGGCTTTGGTACTTTGCTTTCCATGAAAAAACAGGGTGCCAATAGCTTTGTAGTGGATTACTATTACCGCAATGAAGCCAGTGACAACATCCGTTTCATCGCCTTTTTAGGCAGCGACAAGCCCTTTACCACCACTACTCAGGCCAATGCTTTATATACACTTGATGGCCCTAATGTATTGGGCAACAGTACAACTGCTGCAGGTAAGGTGACGCCGGTACTGGCCGAAGCCAACTTTAAATTGCCGGTAACGCAAAAAGGATATTACCACATTACGGTTGATATGAGCGCGCGTACAATATCAGCAGTTCCTTTTACGCCATCTAAACCTTTTGTAGACGCAACCAAATATCCCGGCTGGGAAAAAGGTAAGAATTATGAATACCTGGCTGTGGTCAGCAGCGTGGTTGTAGGGACCGCCGGATGGGCCGAAACCCCGACTTCACCAAAACTGATGAGAGAAGCTGATCATGACTTTTTATACACCGGAACGTTTAGGACTACCGGATCGGCGGTTAATCTGAATTTTACCGCGCCCAAAGTTTTGGTCAACAGTACAAATGGTTGGTTCCGGTTATTGAGCGCAAGAGCAAATATGAAAGATAATTATGGCGATCCGATAGATATTGTAAGTGCGGTAGGCCTAATAAGTGCTGGTACAAACTATGGTTTTTCGCACAATACAGCAGGTACTTTTAAGGCCACTTATGATATGGCTTTAGAGCGGTTAAGATTAATCAGGACCGGCAACTAAATGAAATATATTAGCTCCTCTTTGCTATTTCTGGCGATAGTGATGTCTATGCCCGTCCTTACTTCAATAGCCTGTAGGCAAAAGGAAAGCGCAGAAAGCCCTGGTCCTGGTTCTCCCCAAAGAATCAGGATCAGTTTAACAGCAGAAAAGCAAACCATACACAGTTTCGGGGCTTCCGATTGCTGGTCGGTAAAATATGTTGGCAACTGGTCTGATGTACAGAAGAAGAACCATATAGCCGACCTGTTGTTCAGCACGGATACCACTTCAAGTGGAAACCCTAAGGGCATAGGCTTGTCTTTATGGAGGTTTAATATCGGTTCCGGAAGTTATGAGCAGGGCACAGCAAGTGATATTCCGGACGAATGGCGCAGGGAAGAATGTTTTTTAAATGAAAACGGCACATATAACTGGGGAAAACAGAAAGGCCAGCAATGGTTTCTCCAAGCGGCCAGGCAGCATGGTGTAGCTTATACACTGGGCTTTTCGCTTACACCACCTGCCTTTATGAGCCAGAACGGAAAAACTTATAACAGCAGCAGTACGCCAAATCTGAATATAAAGGCGGGCATGACAAATGCTTATGCAGATTTCCTGTCTGTGGTTTCTGCGCATTTTAAATTTAATTTTTTAAGTCCTGTAAATGAGCCGCAATGGTTCTGGGGAAAGGACAGGGTCAGCCAGGAAGGCTCGCAGGCAACGAATACAGAAATAGCAGATCTGGTGAAAGCAGTTTCAGCCAAACTTCCGGCAAAAAGTCCGGAGACACAGGTAGTGACGGGCGAAGCCGGGCAATGGGATTTCCTGTATGGTAACAATACAGATGGACGTGGAGATCAGATTAACCAGTTCTTTTCTCCTTCTTCGGCCAATTATATAGCCGACCGCCCAAATGTAAAGAAGGTGATTTCCGGGCATAGCTATTTTACGACATGCCCGGATAACAACATGGTCAATGTGCGCAACCAGGTTGCCGCAAAGGCCAGGCAAACAGATCCTGGCCTTGAAGTATGGCAAACGGAATTTGGCATATTGGGCAATATATGTAACCAGTACAATGGCGGGCCACGTAATACCAGCATCGATTACGGACTGTATGTAGCCAAAGTTATCCATCATGACCTTACCATTGCCAATGTTACTTCCTGGCAGTGGTGGCTGGCCATAAGCCCTTATAATTACAGTGATGCCCTGGTATACCTCAATGATCCTGCAGGTACGATCAATGTCGCCGGATGTAAAAATGATGGTCAGGTACTGGAGTCCAAACAATTATGGGCCATGGGCAATTATTCCAGGTTTATACGCCCTGGAATGAAGCGGGTCCAGGCAGCAGCAGATGGCATCAGTAATCCGCTTGCAGCAGCAGCCTCACTGATGGTGTCCGCCTATAAAGATGAGGTTCAGAAAAAAATTGTAGTGGTCATCATAAATCCTGAACAAAAAGAAAAAGAATTCCAGCTAACAGGAACTGATAATACTTTTAAATTATCAGGAAGCCTGCTCAATGTTTATACGACCGATAGCCAGAATGACCTCAAAAAAACAGTCTCCCCTGCTGATAAAGTAAAGATCGCGGCCCGTTCGGTAGTTACGCTGGTGGGAACTTATCTTTAACCGACATACGCTATAATTATGAAGTTTAAATCACCGTTGTTTTTATTGCTGATAACCGTTTTATTCATTCCTTTGCTTCGGGCCCAGCAGCATGCTGTACAGCAACAGGTCATCCCATTACAGGGAATCTGGAGTTTTAAACTGGATCCCTTTGCAATCGGGATGAACAGTAATGGGGTGCAGTTATTACCTCAACTGGCCGAAACTATAACTTTGCCCGGTTCTACAGACCAGGCTGGTAAAGGATATCAAACCCAGGCCATGACATCCATCAGACTCACCCGTCCATTTGAATATAAAGGCATTGCCTGGTATGAAAAGGATATATATATACCGTCTGACTGGAACAATAAAGCGGTGATGCTTTTCCTGGAACGGGCGCATTGGGAAACTGGTGTCTGGATTAATAATAAACCAGCAGGAAGATGTGAAAGTCTTTCTGTACCACATACCTATGACGTAGCTTCCCTTATTCAGCCGGGGAAAAAAAATAAAATCAGGATAAAGGTAAACAACGAAAAAATCTATAACCTCGAATACGCACACGCGATCAGCGAAGAAACGCAGACCAACTGGAATGGGATCATTGGAAGGATGGAGCTACAGGCATTTGATAAAGTACGCCTTGCTGATGTACAGATTTATCCCAATGCAGCTGCAAAAACATCGAAAGTAGTGGTTACCATAAAAAACAGTTCAAAGTTAGCGGTAAAAGGAACCCTTTCTTTTACAGGCGGTACCGTTGATGCTAAAATACCGATTCCTGCATACCAGTCAGATTTTTCCGGAAAGGATTCTGTTATTGTGCTTACTGCTGAAATTCCTTTGGGCAATAACATTCAGTTATGGGATGAATTTAACCCGAACTTATATCAGCTAAACGTGGCTCTCAATGCCACTACCGGTGCTGCGCTGAGCAAAGACAACAGGGCATTAAAGTTCGGAATAAGGGAAATTGGTACAAAGGGAACAAGGCTGATGTTAAATGGGAGGCCATTATTTATTCGCAGTACCGTTAATTGCTCGGAATTTCCGCTGACGGGTTATCCGCCTACTGATCCGAAAGAATGGTTGCGTATTTTTAAAGTTTGTAAAGATTATGGCTTAAACGCCATGCGTTTTCATACCTGGTGTCCCCCCGAAGCTGCATTTCAGGCTGCTGATGAACTGGGGATCTACTTGCAGGTAGAGAACCCAGACTGGAGGTTTACTGTGGGCAAGGATGCAGCCGTAAACAAATTCTTAAAGGAGGAAGCTGAGCGGATCCTGCAGGTATATGGCAATCATCCTTCTTTTGTCATGTTCTGTGAAGGCAATGAAATGGTAGGCCCCCAGGTAAAGGAATTTCTGGGTCAACAGGTTAATCATTGGAAGGTGATAGACCCAAGACGCTTGTATACGGGTAGCGCGGCTTATCCCTTAATACCGGAAAACCAGTTCAATGTATTGTATGGGGCAAGGCCACACCGCTGGAAAGAAGGCCTGACCAGCCGTTTTAATGCCCGGGCATTGGATACTAAATACGATTATTCAGATTATGTTAAAAAGAATAAAGTACCTATGATTACCCACGAGATCGGACAGTGGTGTGTGTATCCAAATTTTGAGGAGATCTCTAAATATACAGGTGTGCTGAAACCCTATAGTTACCAGCTGTTCAGGGAGCTGCTAAGAGATCATAAGATGATAGACCAGGCCGAACAATTTACCATGGCGTCCGGTAAATTCCAGGTCATCATGAAAAAGGAAGAGGTAGAATCTTACCTGCGTACACCCGATTTTGGTGGTTACCATATGCTTCAGTTAAATGATTTTCCTGGGCAAGGCACCGCACCTGTTGGTGTGGTTGATATTTTCTGGGATCCGAAACCTTATGTCAATGCAGCAGAGTTTAATCAGTTTCAGGCTGCAAGAGTTCCGCTGCTGCGCACTTCGGGCTTTACCTGGACAAACGACCAGACTTTTAAAGCTACCGCCCAGTTTGTAAATTACGGACAGTCGGCGATGAACCAGGCCGTACTGAACTGGTCACTCAAATATCCGGATGGCAGCCTCTATGCCGATGGAAGTTTTCCTGCATGCGATATTCCTGTAGGAAATCCCTTTAGCCTTGGGGAATTGTCCATCCCTCTGAACAAGATAAAAGAAGCCGTTAAACTGCAGCTGGTCATCAGCGCAAAAGGGACTGCCTATACCAATCAATGGAATATATGGGTTTATCCAAAACAATTGCCGGTGGTAAAGCCAAAGGATTTTATCATTGCTTACAACTGGGACGTTAAGGTAAAAAAATACCTGGAGAAAGGGGGTAAGGTTCTTTTACTGGCTGATACCTCAAAAATTCTTTCAGATGCAGATCCTGCATTTTCCGGTATTTCATGGAATACGGTATGGTCGGGCATGCCGCCCAATATGCTGGGTATTTTGTGTAACCCTGAGCACCCTGCGTTGAAATATTTTCCTACAGAATGCCATTCCAACTGGCAGTGGTGGGATCTGGTGCGCAATTCCAGGCCAATGGTACTGGAACAGATGCCTTTTTCATTTAAGCCGCTGGTACAAATGATCCCCGACTGGAATAAACCCCGTAAAATTGCCCTGGCATTTGAGGTTAAAATAGGAAAAGGAAGCCTCTTGGTCTCGGCAGTTGATTTGAAGAATAATCTCGATAAACGTCCGGTGGCCCGCCAGCTATTGTATAGCCTGACGGTATACGTAGGCAGTAATAATTTTTTACCTTTAACAACAGTTTCTTCCCAGCTGATCGATGAGATCTTTAAAAACAAGGGGACTAAATAACAGCAACCTGATGAACAAATCTTATTTTATTGCATTTTTATTTTTTTTATCTGCCTGCTTTGTTCAGCAAGCAGACGCACAACAGCTGGCAGATCCCGACACCTACCTTTCAGGATTGAAGGCCGAACTGGTAAAAAAATGGCCTGAAAACCGAACCATCAACCTGGTATTCCATGGTCATTCCGTGCCTACAGGTTATGCTGCAACACCTAATGTGAACACACTAGACGCCTATCCTCATGCCCTGCTGGCCAGACTGAAACAATTGTATCCCTTCGCGGTAATCAATGTGATCACTACTTCCATTGGGGGCGAAAACTCGGAACAAGGACAAAAACGGATGAAAAATGAGGTGCTTGTTCACAGACCCGATGTACTCTTTATTGATTATGCATTAAATGACAGGGGTATTGGCCTGGAAAGATCCAAAGTGGCGATGGAAAAAATGATCAAAGCTGCTTTGGGCAAACACCTGAAAGTGATATTGCTTACACCTTCTCCTGACATCAGTACCAATATACTTAAAGCAGATAATCCCCTTCAGCAGCATACTGAACAGCTGATCTCACTGGCAAAAAAATACCGGATCGGTCTGTCAGATAGCTTTGGACAGTTTAAAAAATTGGCAGCAAATGGTCAGGATTTAAAAGATTATATGGCGCAAAGTAACCATCCCAATAAAAAGGGGCACCAGGTAATCGCTGAAGAGTTATTTAAATATTTCAAATAACCCCAACCTTATTTCTTCTTATAGGTATTCCGGTAATTTGCGGGAGAAGAGCCCATTAGTTTCTTAAACATCCTTGAGAAATAATATGGGTCGTCAAAGCCAATCTTCACACAAATCTCTTTAATGTTCATATCCGTAAAGTACAGGTACTGACAGGATTTCTGAATCTTTAGCTGGTTAAAATAGTGCATCGGCGAACAACCTGTTTTTTTCTTGAACAGATCGGAATAATGGGAGACCGAATAATTGGAATGCGCCGCCAGTTCCTGTATCGCATAACATTTGGCGAGGTTTTCCTTCATGAAATTAATAGAAACACTGATCTGGTCAACGGAGTAGTGTGAGGGGTACATTTCCTCATGATAAATGAAAGAAGAGAGGAACTGGAGCAGTTTTATATTGGTCAGTTCTATATTCCTCGTGCTGTAATTATTTTCAAGCAGAGATAGCATCAGGTTAAACAGTCCGGTTCTTTGCTCATCATAAGCGATGGTTTGTACTTCCCGTGCTGCATCCCTCGTATACCTGGAATAAAGCAGGTCCGCATGTTCTCCGGTAAAATGGATCCAGTAAATGCTCCATGGATCCGATTCGCTGGTGCGGTAATGGTGGGCAACATTTTTGGGAATAATAAGATAACTATTTGGAACCAGCTCAAACTGATTTTTTGAGATCTGTACATAACCTTTGCCTTCCGTACAATATAGAAATATATACTGCTGACTGCCTGTCTTGCGCTCACGGTCGTGGTGAATCGCTTTCGGATAATATCCGATAGCCGTCAGGTACAATCCTTTGGTCAGCGGATTTTTTGTAACCACCTTCTTGGCATCAGGTGGAAGCACGATCATCTGCTGTCCCAGGAAACCTTCTTTGATTTTTCTTACATTCATAAGATTGTCCATTACTTGTTAAAATTATAATAATTTTTTGATTTAAATGCCCGCAGGGGCTGAATTTTAATTTTAACACAGTGTAAAGAAATCTATCTTTTTCAGTGAATTGCCCATTTCAATTGCTATATAGGTACCTTAGTTTTGAGATATAGATAAACCTGCAATAACCAACAACCAAATATGAGTACGAGCCCGCAACCGCCTACCTTCAAAAACAGTTATATTCTTTGTATATCATTCATCTCTGCACTCGGCGGATACCTGTTCGGTTTCGACTTCGCCGTTATATCCGGTGCCCTTCCATTTTTACGTACCGAATTTGCGCTTAATGCCTGGTGGGAAGGCTTCCTTACCGGTTCCCTGGCATTGGGCTGTATTGTGGGTTGCCTGATAGCGGGTAATTTGAGCGACCGTTACGGTCGTAAGCCAGGTTTAATGCTTGCAGCGCTCATTTTTGCACTGTCCTCTGTTGGAATGGCTGTTTCATCCGGACTCAGCATTTTTGTAATGATGCGTTTTGCCGCCGGCATTGGGGTAGGTATGGCCTCTATGTTAAGCCCAATGTATATCGCCGAAGTTTCTCCGGCCAGTATCCGAGGCCGTAATGTTGCCATCAACCAACTGACCATTGTGATCGGTATATTGATCACTAACCTGGTCAATTATACCCTGTCAGATAGTGGTCCTGATGCCTGGCGCTGGATGTTTGGACTTGGGGCAGTACCTTCCGCTCTTTTTTTACTAGGTGTGCTATGGCTTCCCGAAAGTCCGAGGTGGTTAATTAAAGAAGGTCGCCTTGAAAAGGCAAAGGAAGTCCTGAACAAGATCGGCAGTACTGCTTACGCACAAAATATATATAATGACATTGAAACTTCATTGAAGGGGGCTGAAAAACAATCTTACAAAGCAGTGCTGGCAAAGGGAGTACGTCCGGCGGTAATTGTAGGCATTACGCTGGCCGTGTTCCAGCAATTGTGTGGCATCAATGTAGTATTTAATTATACTTCTACCATATTTGAATCTGTTGGTGCCAGTCTGGACCGCCAGCTCTTCGAAACGGTTGCCATAGGCATTGTCAACCTGGTTTTTACGCTGGTCGCCATGTGGCAGGTAGACAAGCTGGGCCGCCGTCCATTAATGCTGATCGGCTCCCTGGGACTGTCAGCTATATACATCATCCTTGCATTTTTGCTTCAAAGCCATGCTGCGGCAGGCATTGTATCTGTATTTGTACTGCTGGCCATAGCGATGTATGCCACTTCGCTGGCACCGGTTACCTGGGTACTTATTTCAGAGATCTTTCCAAATAAAATAAGAGGAGTTGCCTCTTCAATTGCCATTGTATCGTTATGGAGCGCCTATTTTATCCTGGTGTTTACCTTTCCTATACTTGCAGAAATACTGGGTACATATGGTCCTTTTTACCTGTATGCCGGTATTTGCCTGCTCGGTTTCTTATTTGTGAAAGGCAAAGTGCGCGAAACCAAGGGAAGAACGCTTGAAGAATTGGAGCTGGACTTAATCAGGCATTAACGGTACATTAGAAATCATCTATTTAGTATAAGAATTGTATATGAGTGAATTATTTGTAAATGTTTGGGAAGAACAGGTTAGTATCCCTACATACGCAACGGGTAAGCCGGAAAAAAATCCAATGTTTTTTGAAAAACGGATCTACCAGGGAAGCAGTGGTGTTGTTTATCCAAACCCGGTGATTGAGAAGATCTATGACCATAAAGAAGATAAAACTTATAACGCGCTATACCTTGAAAATAAATACCTGAAAATTATGATCCTTCCCGAACTCGGCGGAAGGGTACAAATGGCCTACGACAAAATCAAACAGCGTCATTTTATCTATTATAACCAGGTGATCAAGCCTGCGCTGGTTGGCCTTTGCGGTCCCTGGATCTCTGGCGGGATAGAATTTAACTGGCCGCAACACCATCGTCCCAGCACTTTTGAACCCGTCGATTATACCATCGAAGAAAATGCGGATGGCAGTAAAACCGTGTGGGTAAGTGAGGTAGAGAAGATGTTTCTTACCAAAGGAATGGCTGGTTTTACCTTGCATCCTGATAAAGCCTACCTGGAGATCAAAGGTAAGCTGTACAACAGGACCAGTCTGCCGCAAACATTTTTATGGTGGGCAAATCCGGCGGTAAAGGTAAATGACCATTATCAATCTGTTTTTCCGCCAGATGTAAATGCTGTTTTCGATCATGGAAAGCGTGATGTTTCCACCTTTCCAATCGCAACGGGCACCTATTATAAAATTGATTATGCGCCTGGAACAGATATTTCCAAATACAGGAATATCCCTGTGCCTACCTCTTATATGGCCATTCGTTCTGACTATGATTTTGTAGGTGGCTATGAAAATGACACGGAAGCTGGTTTGTTGCATGTAGCCAATCATCACATCTCACCGGGTAAAAAACAATGGACCTGGGGCAACAGTGATTTTGGAAAAGCATGGGACAGGAACCTTACTGATGAAGATGGGCCCTATATTGAACTGATGACCGGCGTTTACACAGATAACCAGCCCGATTTTTCCTGGCTGATGCCTTATGAAGAAAAATCTTTTGTACAGTATTTTATGCCTTATCGGGAACTCGGGTTGGTAAAGAATGCCAGTAAAGATATATTGGTCAATTTGACCAGGGCAGGAGAGAAAGCAAAACTGCAAATATTTGCTACCTCTGTTCAGCAGGAAAATAAAGTAAACCTGTTTGTTAAAGGCGAACCTGTTTTTTCGGAGATCTTCAGTGTAAGCCCCGAAAGGGTGTTTGAAAAGGAAATCGCTCTGCCGGCAGAATCAAAAGAAGAGGATGTTTTGCTGATCATTACAAATGCAGCAGGGAAAACCTTGCTGAAGTATGAGCCTGCTACCGATCAGAAAAATGAAATCCCTGAGCCTGCAAAGGCGGCTTTGCCTCCACGGGAAGTGGAAAATAATGAACAGCTTTTCCTGACCGGACTACACCTGGAACAGTACCGTCATGCCACCTATAATCCTCTTGATTATTACGAAGAGGCGCTACGGAGGGATTCTAAAGATGTTCGCGTGAATAATGCGATGGGCAAATGGTATTTAAGAAAAGGGCAGGTAAACAAAAGTGAGCCTTATTTACGTAAAGCTGTTGAAACCCTTACCTCCCGTAATCCAAACCCTTACGATGGAGAACCCTATTATAATCTGGGCATTTGCTTAAAACTTCAGGGCAAATACAATGAAGCTTATGATAATTTTTATAAAGCAGCCTGGAACCATGCCTGGAAGGATAGTGCCTATTTTTCATTAGCGCTTATAGATATTGCAGAGGGAGATTTTGAACAGGCCCTGCACCATATAGAATGGTCGCTGGACCGCAATGCAAGAAACAATAAGGCACAGGCTTTGAAAGTTATTATACTCAGAAAGTTGAACCTGCTGGATAAGGCGGCTGCGGTTGCAACATCGGCTTTAGAACGTGATCTTTTTAACCTGACCATTTATTTTGAACAGGCTAAAATATATAAAGCTTCTAGACAGCAAGAAAAGGCTTTAAAAGCACTGGATACCCTGTTTAAGTTGTCCAGACAAAATGTACACAGCTATATCAGCTATGCCTTGGATTATGCGGCGGCAAACCTGTACAGTGAGGCCATAGAAATGATGAGCTTTGCGCTGGATCAAAATGACCCGGATACCTATCCGATGGTATTTTATTACCTGGGCTGGTTCAATCAGCAAATAGGCCTGGAGGAAAGTGCGATGTCTTTCTTTAAAAAGGCGGCTTCGGCCAATCCTGATTATTGTTTTCCTAACCGTATAGAAGATGTCAATGTACTCCGCTTAGCCACGAGCAAAAATGAAAGTGACGGTAAAGCGCCTTACTACCTGGGTAATTTGTGGTATGATAAAAGACAGTACAATGAAGCCATTGAAATGTGGGAACTTGCTGCTGAGCGGGACCCGGCTTTTCCGACGGTATGGCGGAATCTGGGTATCGCCTGTTTTAACAAAAGGAACGATGCAAAGAAAGCACTGGACTGTTTTGAAAAGGCTTTTGCCATCGACCAGACCGATGCCCGAATCTTCATGGAACTTGATCAGTTGTATAAGCGCCTGAACGAGACGCCTGGAAAACGACTGGCATTTTTAGAGCAGCACCTTGACTTGGTTGAACGCCGTGATGATGTTTACCTGGAAAGGGCAGCTTTGTATAATATGCTCGGCCAGTATCCCAAAGCGTATGACCTGATCATGGCCCGTCAGTTTCATCCATGGGAAGGAGGCGAGGGGAAGGTTTCCGGGCAATACATTTACAGCCTGGTGGAAATGGCCAAACAGCATTTACAGGCCCAGGAGTATCAACAGGCAATTGACCGGTTAAACCAGGCGATGCACTATCCCGATAATCTGGGTGAGGGTAAGCTATATGGCGCACAGGAAAACGACATATTTTA
>CAMLDJ010000085.1 GCA_946478755.1 uncultured Pedobacter sp.
CCATCGGAAGGCCCAAACGGGTACACACAACAACTATATACTTTTATGCCTTTTTTGCGCCTGATCGTATACCAATAGGAAATAAATTAACCATAAAAAATAAAACTATGTCAGCTTCTCATAAATTTGAAACATTACAAGTACATGCAGGTCAGGAAATAGATCCAACAACAGGTTCCAGAGCTGTACCTATATATCAGACCACTTCTTACGGATTTAAAAATTCAGAACATGGTGCAAACTTATTTGCACTGAAAGAATTTGGGAACATCTACACCCGTATCATGAACCCGACTACGGATGTTTTTGAAAAACGTGTTGCCGCCCTTGAAGGTGGTGTTGCAGCATTGGCCGTTGCCTCCGGACAGGCATCACAATTCATTGCGCTGAATAACATCCTGGAGGCCGGCGATAACTTCGTTTCCTCTTCGCACCTGTATGGCGGTTCCTACAACCAGTTCAAAGTTGGCTTTAAACGGCTGGGCGTAGAAGTTAAATTTGCCAATGGCGATGATCCTTCAGACTTCGAATCTAAAATTGATGTCAATACAAAAGCGATTTACCTGGAAAGCATTGGTAACCCCGCTTATAGCATCATAGATTTCGAGAAAATAGCAGCTATTGCCAGCAAACACGATCTACCTTTGATTGTAGACAATACTTTCGGTGCAGCGGGTTACCTGTTTAAACCTTTGGAACATGGCGCCCATATTGTTGTGCAGTCTGCAACCAAGTGGATCGGCGGGCATGGGACCAGCATAGGCGGTGTGATCGTAGATGGTGGGAATTACAACTGGGGCAATGGTAAATTTAAGCAGTTCACAGAACCTTCAGAAGGTTACCATGGTCTGGTATTCAATGATGTATTTGGAATTGGCGGGCCTTTTGGCAACATCCAGTTCATTATCCGTGCACGTGTAGAAGGTTTAAGAGATTTCGGCCCCGCCATTTCTCCTTTCAACTCCTTCCAGTTGCTGCAGGGCCTGGAAACACTGTCTCTTCGTGTGCAACGCCATGTGGACAATGCACTGGCTTTAGCAACATGGCTGGAAAAACATGAAGCCGTAAAAAGTGTGAGCTATCCGGGTCTGGAAAGCAGTCCATATCATGCAAATGCCAAAAAATATTTGCAGAACGGATTTGGCGCGGTGCTGTCCTTTGAGCTGCATGGTGCCAAAGAACAGGCAACGGCATTGGTAGATAGCCTGAAACTGGTCAGTCACCTGGCAAACGTGGGCGATGCGAAAACACTGATCATTCAGCCGGCTGCAACAACCCATCAGCAATTAAGCGATGAGGAGCAGATCAGAGCGGGCGTTACACCGAACCAATTAAGGGTATCTGTCGGTATTGAACATATTGATGATATCAAAGCCGATTTTGAACAGGCGTTTGCCAGCATAAAGAACTAAAGAGCAGCATAATTTTTACCAAGATTTAGGAATGAGTACAATATCCACATATAATTACACCAAAACTTTTAAACTTGAAAGCGGCAAAAAGCTTCGTAAGCTCAAAATCGCTTATCAGGCCTATGGTAAACTCAACGCCAAAAAGGATAATGTAATTTGGGCTTGCCATGCACTTACAGCTAATTCTGATGTGCTGGACTGGTGGAATGGACTATTCGGTAACAATGCCCTGTTTAATCCCGATGAGCATTTTATCATTTGTGCCAATGTGCTGGGCTCCCATTATGGAAGTACCAGCCCCTTAAGTGACAACCCGGTAACTGGTTTACCCTATTATCTTTCCTTTCCAGAGTTTACCATCCGTGATCTGGTATCAGCGCACGAGTTGCTGTCCACACATCTCGGCATCAGACAAATTAAAGTCTTGATAGGTGGTTCTTTAGGCGGACAACAAGCTTTAGAATGGGCAATAACCGACCAGCGTATGGTCAAGAACCTGATCGTTATCGCTGCAAATGCAGTGCACTCGCCATGGGGTATTGCCTTCAATGAAAGTCAACGCCTGGCCATCACAACAGACCGCAGTTTTTATGCCCAAAAACCTGATGGCGGCATGAAAGGTCTGAAAGTGGCCAGGAGCATTGCTTTATTGTCGTACCGAACCTACGATGCCTATGCAGCCACCCAGCTGGAAACTGTAAACGATAAGACAGGTAATTTCAGAGCATCCTCGTATCAGAATTACCAGGGAGAAAAACTTTGCAAGCGCTTTAATGCTTACAGCTACTGGTACTTAAGCAAGGCAATGGATAGTCATAACGTGGGCCGGGGCCGACAAAGTGTTACAGATGCTTTAAAACTGGTGAAAGCCAACACATTGGTGATAGGCATCGAAAATGATGTTCTCTTCCCTTTAGCGGAGCAGGAGTTCCTGGCAAAACATATTCCAGACGCGGAGTTCTATTGCCTTAAATCAGCCTACGGGCACGACGGCTTCCTGATTGAGACCGATACACTTACAAATGTCATAGGTAACTTTCTTAAAGAAAGCATCAATAAGAAAATAATTAAATTACATAAAACAGCATAACAATTAGATGAGCAAGAAACTTAAAATTGGTTTATTTGGTTTTGGGGTGGTTGGCCAGGGTTTACACGACATTATCCGTGGTCAGGATTTGAATCTTGAAATCATTAAGATCGCTATTAAAAATCCGGATAAGAAGCGTACACTAGATGCACACCTGTTCACTACCGATCATAATGAACTGCTAAACAACAGTGAGATCAATACCATTGTAGAACTGATAGATGATGCAGATGTAGCATTTGATATCGTTAAACGGGCACTGATCAGTGGCAAAAACGTAGTTTCTGCAAATAAAAAAATGATCGCCTCTCATCTGGCAGAACTGGTTGAGTTGCAGGAAAAATATGATACCTCCCTCCTTTACGAAGGCGCCGTATGCGGAAGTATTCCGATCATCCGTAATCTGGAAGAATATTATGACAACGAATTATTGCACGGCATAAGTGGAATATTCAATGGTTCATCAAACTATATCCTTTCTAAGATCTTTAATGAGAACCTGGCTTATGGAGTTGCCCTGCAACAAGCGCAGGACCTTGGCTTCGCTGAAACAGATCCGATCCTGGATGTGGGCGGTTATGATCCCAAATTCAAACTGGCCATCGCCACCGCACATGCTTATGGCCTGTTCATCAACCCCGATAAAATTCTTAATATAGGCATTCAGAATCTGTCAGAGAACGACATCAGGTATGCCAGGGAGAAGAACTTTAAGATCAAACTGGTGCCTACCGCACGCAAAATAAGCACCAAACAGGTGGTCACCTATGTGTTGCCTAAATTTGTTAAATCAGATGATTTCCTTTTCAATGTAGAAAATGAATACAATGGGGTAACAGTTCAGGCTGCATTTGCAGACAAGCAGTTCTTTTTTGGAAAAGGAGCCGGTGGTCATCCAACCGGTGCTGCAGTACTGTCTGATATTGCCGCATTAAGGTATGGCTACCGTTACGAATACAAAAAATACCATCAACACAATGGGCTTGTGCATACTGACAACGTAAACATCGAGGTTTACCTGCGTTATACCCATGAATACACGTTAGATAAGCTACAGATCGAAAACATTGTAGAGCGCTTCTCTCGTGACGATTATAAATATGTGATTGGAAGCGTGAGTCTGAAAAGCCTGCTTGCCAACTGGGCACTACTGGAACAGAAAGATGTATTTATTGCCCACACCGGCAAGTATACCTATACAGAGCAGCAGATTAAAACTGTTGCTGACGAAGAAACATTAGTCGGTTAACTATTTTGTTTTGATAGAAAAAGGCCCCGAATGGGGCCTTTTTCTATATCCTTATATTTCTCTGTTTATATCCCAGTTTTCCAGGTAGTCGGCCACCCTGCGTACAAAAGACCCACCAAGCGCACCATCCACCACCCTATGGTCATAAGACAAGGAAAGGAACATCATATGTCTGATGGCTATGACATCACCAGATTCTGTTTCCAATACCGCTGGCTTCTTTTTAATGGCACCAACGGCGAGTATCGCTACCTGGGGCTGATTAATGATTGGTGTACCCATTACATTGCCAAAAGAACCCACATTTGTTAAAGTAAAGGTGCCGTTTTGCGTTTCATCCGGTTTGAGCTTCGAATTGCGTGCACGGCTCGCCAGGTCGTTCACAGTTTTGGTTAAACCAACGAGGTTCAGCTGATCGGCGTTTCTGATCACCGGGACAATGAGATTGCCGCTAGGCAATGCCGCAGCCATACCGATATTAATATCCCTTTTTACGATGATTTGGGTGCCGCTAACCGATACATTGATCATGGGAAAATCCTTTATTGCCTTGCTCACTACTTCCACAAAGATCGGTGTAAAGGTGATCTTTTCCTGCTCCCGTTTTTCAAAATTCTTCTTTACTTTTTCGCGCCACATGACCATATTGGTCACATCCGCTTCAACAAAGGAGGTCACATGTGGCGAGGTCTGCTTGCTCACGATCATATGATCGGCAATCAGCTTCCGCATTCTGTCCATCTCGATGATCTCATCAGCACCACTTACGCTGCTCGCTTGCTGCGCAGCAGGTGCCTTCGCAGGTTGTGCCGTGGCAGCCGCCTGAACAACAGGCTTAGCCGCATGCTCAGCCGGAGCAGCATTATCCCCAACCGCAGTCGCCTGTCCACCTTTTTTCCTTTGAATATAGCTTAACAGATCATCTTTTGTCAGACGCCCCTCAGCCCCTGTTCCTACCATATGATCGAGTTCAGTTAACGAAATACCTTCCTGGCTTGCAATGTTCTTGACCAGGGGTGAATAAAAGCGATCAGCCGCCGGCTCAGCTGGCAACTGGTCGACATCAGCTGGTAACTGTTCGATGCCCGGAAGCTGTTCTATATTAGGCTCCGCACTCATTTCCTGTGGAAATGGTGGAGTTTCCACAACCGCATCAATGGTCAGCACCTCCGTATCTGTTTCTATGATTGCAATTACAGCACCTACCTGCACAATATCGTCTTCTTTGAATAATTGCTTTACTAATTTACCAGAAACCGGCGAGGGAACCTCAGAATCCACCTTATCTGTTGCGATATCCAGAATGGTATCATCCATTTCAATAGCATCGCCAGGCTGCTTAACCCATTTAATAATGGTTGCTTCTGCAACGCTCTCGCCCATTTTAGGTAACAACAATTCGTATTGAGCCATTTTTTATTTTATGATTTGTAACCGCTGCAAAAGTAAAGTATTTTGCAGACTTAACCCACATCTTGTTTAAGCTCATTAATGACCATAGCCAATGCAGCCACTGCTGAGCGCTCAATATTTTGTATCCTCCGGTTGCTGAAGTTAAATAAACGAGTCACCACATGACGTTTACTGGCCACTGCAACCCACACAGTTCCAACAGGTTTGTCGGTGGTACCTCCATCCGGACCAGCTATTCCACTCACTGCAACGGCATAATCCGTTTTAAAATTAATTCTTGCACCGGTGGCCATTTCTTTTACAGTTTCTTCACTTACCGCACATGGGTATCAAGCGTTTCCTGCCTAACACCAAGTACAGACATCTTTAGGGCATTTGAATAGGTTACCGCCCCTCCGGCAAATACCGATGAGCAACCCGGGTGTTGCGTAATCAATTGTGCAATATGCCCTCCGGTACAGCTTTCAGCGGTCGACAAAGTCAGCTTATTTTCGTCCATCAGGTTTAAAAGCGCCTTTTCCAGTGTTACATCTCTATCCACCACCACAAACTTCTTTACTTTACTGATGATCTGCTGTGCATAGGCTTCCACCTCTGCTTTCAGCGCCTCTTCGTCCTCACCTGTCCCGCTTAGCCTGAGCCTGATCTGGCCCAGCTTCGGCAAATACGCCAGTTTGATATGTGGCGGCAGACGGTCTTCAATTTCCTCAATTTCTACCGCCAGAAATGATTCTCCGATATTCGCCGTCAGAATGGTTTTATGAAAGATAAATGGCAGCTTAAAAGCCTGTTGTAAACGCGGAAGGATTTCTTCCTGCATCAGGTACATCATTTCGAATGGAACGCCTGGCATGGATACGAAAATCTTGCCCCTTTCCTCAAACCACATACAAGGTGCGGTACCATTTTTATTTTTGATGACTGTACATCCCTCAGGCACGTCGGCCTGTTTACGATTCGACTCGATCATCGGCTTGTTAAAGCGGGTAAAAATGTTCGTCACATGTTCAAGTGTTTCCTGATCTCGTCTAAAGCCCATCTCAAAATACCTGGCGAGTGTTATTTTAGTGATGTCATCTTTAGTAGGCCCTAAGCCGCCGGTAATTAAAATGATATCCGCACGTGTTTCTGCCAGCCGTAATGCTTCGATAATGTGATCGGCATCATCAGAGACAGAGCTGACCTGCTTCACTTTTATCCCGATGAGATTTAATTCGCTGGCCATCCAGGCTGAATTCGTATCCACAATCTGACCGATCAGTATTTCGTCACCAATAGTAATAATTTCTGCTAACATAAAAGCTTGTATTTAGAATCTGGTATAGTATCCTTTTCTCTTGCTCAGCTTCAAATCCTGAAGTACAGAAGCCTTAACCTTAATATCAACCGAATAACTCTGATATAAACCAAAGGGCACCCAGGTAAAGCTCATGTCCCAGCAATGCAGGTCCCGGTATATGGCAAAGTTGGTCTGAGAAATGGTATTTCGCTGAAAATCCCAGCCTGAACTAAAAGTGACCTTCCATTTAGGGGTGATGTTCGCATCCCCGTTGAAGTTTAGCGTGTTGGTCACCGTACTGTTCTGGCCGACTTCATTGGTATTGTAATTAAAAGTGTAAGAAAAAGCAAAGTTCCAGGGAATATTGAAATCTACGAAGGCATTTGGATCACGGCTTACTTTTGCCAGTGCCTCCGCCTGTTCAGGCGTTATTGCTCCGGTGTTCGTTTGCTCTTTTATTTTATCATCAGCTTCATTTTTCCGTTTCAGTGCTTCAGGATTCAGGCTGTAGCTAAATGAAAAGCCGAAATTGGTTAAACGGGGAAGTTTGCCGTCTTGCCAGGTGTATCTGTCTCTCAAATAGCGCTCAGTAACTCCGGTAAGTCTATTCAGAGAATCCTTATATTGATATGGGTTCAACGTACCGTAGTAGTTGATCCCGAGCTTATCTGTAAACTGGGAACGGCCACTAAAACTTAAGGTCGACAGTTTAAAGCTCTCTGCAAGCAGATTATAAGATCCGCTTATTCCTAGACCCTGAATAATAGGAATTTTCTTCTCCCCTGTTCCGGTCGTATCCTTGGGAGACAAAAACTTCGCTTCTACGGTATTGTCGATCGAGAATCCTATGGAAGCATTTCTACCCTCGCCCGGACCTCCATAGGCAGAGCCTTCATGAATTGAATATTTAAGCGGTACCCTTTCCCCCTTGAAGTTTGTTGTAAATACCTGATCCCCATTTTGATAAGTGGCATATTTATAATTTCCCTTACTTATGGCAGAGAAATCCGGCGTATAGCTAAAATTAATGCTTGGCGTCATCACATGGCGCAGCGCTTTAAATTTGCCAAAGTTTTTAAACTGGGCCGTAGAATAGATCTTTGTCGAAAGGCCTCCACTCATAGAATACTGACCGGATCTGTTGAACCCGGGTATGGTATCAATAAAAATAGCATCAGCGCCATTCGGGACTTTTGCATAGGTCTTTCTGATCGTCTGGAAGTGCCAGCGTTCCAGGTAATTGATCCCGGTGTTAAAATTGAAATAGTTCAATATATTGAAAGACATGTTAACAGGAATGTTGTGTTGAACTCCACTTCTGAATTTATTAAAAGATTCCCGCTGAAACAACAATGAATCCGGAGCAGTAATGCTGTTGGTGGCCTGCATGCTGTAACCAACGGATATTTTCTGATACCATTTCTGTTCACCAACACGCTCTTTGGAGTCGAATGGATTAAATGTAGGAACGGATAAGGTCACATCGGGAAGCGTTAAACTTACCGTCTTTGACTGGGTTTCCTGAGAATGCCGCAAAGCAGTGGTCATGTTTATTCCCTGACCGAAGACACGCGCATAAGAAATACTGGAAGACAGCGAGTTGTTTGCAATTGCATTGGGATCATAAGTTCCGCCTCCGGCGGTCTCCCTGTCGTATAATATGGACCCCGCATTTACACTCGCGGAGAATGTAGTCCCGGGCTTTGCATTCGGATTCTGGGAATGGCTCCAGTTAATCCTGAAGTCCTTACTGGTCCTGAAATCCGAAGTCCCTTCCGTCCCGTATTTGCTAAAGGCATAATCCAGGTTTACATTCCCGTTAAACTTATATCTTTTGGTATAGGTTGAGGCCACCCTTGCACTGTATGATCCATAAGAATAAATAGAGCCGGTCAACTTGGCATCCCAGTAATCGCTCAAACCAAAATAATATCCACCATCCTGTAAAAAGAAACCTCTTGAATAATCTTCTCCTGGTGTAGGCAAAATGATCCCGGAGCTCTTTTTATTCGGCTTGGGGAAAAACGCAAAGGGCAAGCCCAGTGGTAAGGGAATGTCTTCAATTTTCAGATAAAGTGGTCCGGCAATGATCTGATTTTCCGTAACGATGGCTTTGGTAAAGTGGATCCCGTAATGGGGATGCGGCAAATTACAGGTACTGTAGGTCTGCCCCTTACTGTGTATCTCGTCATCCGGCTGCTTCTTAGCCTTTCCACCGGTAAAAAAGCCGCCCTCCTGTTCTGAAAACACGCCCCATATATTTCCGGCCTTGCTCACTGTATTGAACCTCAGCGAGTCGGCCAAAGAAGTTCCCTGCCCCTCCATCTTAAAGATAGGCCGGCCAATGTACTTACCCTTGGGGTCCAGCGTTCCCCTGGCATAGATCATACTCGTCTTATTGTTATAAGTGATGTAGTCGGCATCCAGTTCCAGCCCCTGGTAAATCACCCTGGCTTTACCGTACAAATAGACAATACTGCTGTCTTTACTAAAAGCAACTGAATCCCTGGCAGTATACTGAATTTTCTCAGACGCAGTTGTATCATTTGGATTGGATTGCACGTTACCTCTCTTAAGTGCATTATTCTTTGTCGTGTCTTTTCTGCTGGTATCCGTTTGCTGAACAACCTGGAAAGCCGAAAAAGAGTTCAATGCAAATGCAGTGTTACTAACAGATGTTAATAAAACAATCGCTTTTGTAAAAATGATATAGCGTAAAAGTTTCAAATTCGTGTGTGAATGTTATTTTTGCATTAATGTTTAATCCAAAACGTTCAAAATTAATGAAAAATATACCATTGCTTAGACCAAATGTAATTTTGATCATATTTATTTCTATTTTTTTAATTATCATATCTAATAATCAAGCCTTTACACAGGAATACAAAATAAAAACCATCGTCATAGATGCCGGGCACGGGGGGCGCGACGGATCAACCCGCGGCCTATATTCAACAGAAAAAGATGTGGCTTTGAAAACAGCCTTAAATCTTGGTGCAGCCATAGAGGCCAATATGAAGGATATCAGAGTGATCTACACCAGGAGTACAGATGTTTTTATCCCCCTCTACGAGCGCATTGCAATTGCCAACAATGCAAAAGCCGACCTTTTTATTTCGATTCACTGCAACGATATGCCGCTTCACCGTTCTACCGTAGTTACGGGCTATAAAAGAAACAGCCGGGGCAAAAGGATACCTATCAGGAAAACAGTTTACCGTAAAAGCACTTCCACCCATGGTGTCGAAACTTTTGTATCCGGGATGGGCCGACTGAACGAACAGGATGAAGTGATCAAAAGAGAAAATGCGGCCATCTTTTTAGAGGACAATTACAAAGACAACTATGAGGGATTTGATCCGAACAACCCCGAAAATTATATTATCCTGTCTTTGATGAAAAATACCTTCAGAACACAAAGCCTGAAACTGGCCAGCCTGGTTCAGGAGCAATACGTAAATGTCGGCCGTGTAGACCGCGGTGTACAGGAAAAAAGTCTTGCGGTACTAGCCAGAGCTGGAATGCCGGCTATTTTGACAGAGATCGGGTTCATCAGTAATCCTGCTGAAGAAAATTATATGAACTCTGAAGAGGGCCAGAATGAAATTACAGAATGCTTATTGAACGCGATTCGAAATTACAAAAAGGGTATTGAAGGATAAAGATCAGGTAAGAACAATAAAACAAAGATTAAAAGATGAGATTAAAAAAAATTGTATTCCTATTTGCCATTCCATTATTTTTAAATGCACAAGCTGCTTTTTCACAGGGATATAAAGTTAAAACAATTGTTATCGATGCCGGACACGGTGGGCCAAAATCCGGTGCCCAAGGAAGTTACTCACTGGAAAAGAACGTAGCCCTAAAGGTCGCTTTAAGACTCGGTAAGAAGTTTGAAGAGGAAATGCCCGATGTTAAAATTCTCTACACGCGGAAAACAGATGTGGATGTCGAATTTCACAAACGGGCCGCACTGGCGAACGACAACAAAGCAGATATTTTTATTTCCATTCACTGCAACTCCATGCCCGACAGAAGGGTAATCACCGGTTATACCAAAACAAGAAAAGGAACAAGAGTAGCTAAATATGGTTACGTAAAAAACACTTCGACAAGCGGAACAGAAACTTTTGTTGCAGGTTCTCACCGCCTGAATGAACAGGACGCCGCAATCAGGGAGAATGCCGACATCAAACTGGAAAAAAACTACAAGCAAAACTATGACGGGTATGACCCGAATGATCCTGAAACGTTTATTATACTATCTTTGTTCAAAAACACTTTTAGAGACAAAAGCCTGAAACTGGCCCGCCTGATACAGGATAACTATACGGCCGACAGCAGAAGAGTAAACAGAGGAGTGAAAGAACAGGGACTTCTAATTTTACAAAGGTGTGGAATGCCAGCCGTATTAACAGAAATAGGATTTATTTCCAACCCGGATGAAGAAGATTATATGAATTCGACAAAGGGTCAGGACGAAATTGTAAATTCCATTTATAAGGCCGTACAAACATATAAAAGAGAGACTGAGATAAATTAAAACATCATACCGAATGAAGATTGCGAACGAAACCAAAGTGGGCATATTGGCAGCCTGTTCTATTACCTTATTAATTATAGGTTATAACTTCCTAAAGGGTAACGCCATATTTTCCAATGAAACGGTCCTGTATGCGAAATATTCGCATGTCGACGGACTGGCCATATCTAAACCGGTTTTGGTCAACGGTTTTCAGATCGGACGTGTGGACATGCTGCAATTACAGTCAGATGGCTCCATTGTTGCGACGCTAAAAATCAAAGGACAGTACGAGATCCCGAAGAACAGTATTGCTAAACTGGAAGGCACAGACCTTCTGGGTAGCAAGGCGATTATCATGTCACTGGGTACGGGTACAGACTATGCCAAGGATGGCGATACGCTGAATGCCAATGTGGCCAAAGGCCTGCTGGAAACCGTTCAGCCCGTGCAGAAAAAAGCGGAAATAATCATTGGCAAAATGGATTCCATCCTGACCAGCGTAAACACGATCCTGAACCCTAACTTTCAGAAGAATGTAGACAAAAGCTTTAACAGCATTGCCTCCACCCTTGCCTCCCTGGAAGCGACTTCTAAAAAGGTAGACAACCTGGTAGGATCTGAAGGTTCCAGAATATCAGCCATATTAGCCAATGTGGAAGCGATCTCTGCCAACTTAAGGAAAAACAATGAAAAGATCGATGGCATTTTGAATAACATCAGTACCGTCACCGATCAGGTAGCAGCTGCCAACTTTAAGCAAACAATAGAAAATGCGAATAAAGCGATGGTCGATCTGCAAGGCATTGTAACGAAGGTAAACAACGGACAGGGCTCATTGGGGATGCTGGTTAACGATACCAAAATGTACGACAACCTGACGAATGCCTCGAAAAATCTGGATAACCTGATGATAGATCTGAAGCAAAACCCTAAACGGTATGTTCATTTCTCTGTCTTTGGTGGAGGTAAGAAAGACAAATAGAAAAAAGGAACACCTAAATTGAATAAGTAATTCCTTCTATGGCCAGCTCTGTGGCTTTAAATACGGACCTGGCCTCTTCCAGTAAAGGCTGCAAGGTCTTGTACCGCGAAGAAAAATGGCCGATAAGCAATCTGGCTGCGCCGGTTTCTTCAGCAATCTGTGCGGCCTGCAATGCGGTAGTATGGTGCGTTTGATTTGCCCTGTCCAGCATCTCGTGTAAAAATGTTGCTTCATGGTATAGCGTATTGCAACCGCGTATACTTTCCAGGTACCGCTCATCAAACAGCGTATCAGAGCAGTAACAGTATTTTTTAGGTTGCTCGGAATCGATGGTATAATCTGCGTTCAGTAAAACGCGTCCGTCCGGAAGGTCCAGGTCTACGCCTCTTTTCAGCAGTGGATAATATTCGAGTGGTATCTGTTCCGCCTCCAGCTTTTCTACGATCAGTTTGCGCAGCCTTTTCTTTTGTAAAAAAGAAAAACCCGTACAGGGAATTCTATGATTTAAAATGATCGTTTCCACCGTCAGATCAGCATTCTCAAAGATCAGAGCAGGCGTATCGGCCTGAGTAATGACAAACTCTAAGGGATACCTGATGACCGTTTCTGAGTGTTTAAACTGTAAGGTCAGGATCTCGGCCAGGGCAGCGGGTGCAAATATCTTCATAGGTTTGATACGCCCGTTCAGATGCAGACTGGAGAGCAGCCCGATCAGCCCGAAGTAATGGTCGCCATGCAAATGGCTGATGAAAATATAATCTATTTTATTCGCTTTAAAACCATATCTGATCAGCTGTTGCTGGGTCCCTTCACCGCAATCGATCAGATAGAATTTTTCATTACAGTTCAAAAGCTGCGCTGTTGGGTTCCTATTGTACACAGGGGTTGCCGAACTACTGCCTAAAATAGTAACCTCAAACTTCATTAACTTTTATCTACGCTCCCAAGCAATTCCTTTTCAATTTCCTCCATAAAGATCAGATCGGTGGCCTCATCTACTTTAGAAACGATGGTTAGTGACTGGTCGAGGTTTGACATCTCTAACAATGTTGCGACCGCTTCATTGATGCCGGTAACAACAAACAGGCCATTTGCTTTTTTACAGAGCCTGTCCCCAAAAAGCAAACTGCTCAAGTCCTGTGAATCCTCGCATTGCTTTATCGCTGAAAGATCCAGTACGATATTGCAGTACCCTTCTGTGTTCAATAAGATGAACTCAGATTTTAATTTCGGTGTATTGTCGTTCGTTAACTTTGATTCGTTAAGTTTTAGAACCACATACTTTTCATGCTTATCTACAGAAAATTTCATGATACTGATTGTTTAGTTAGTCTGATACGAAAGTAATTAATTTTATCTGGAAATAACGCCTGTTTAAAACTTATCTGCAATTTAAACAGCTGTTTATCTCATTTTTGCATCAAACAGATCCTCCCGATCTTGTTAATCAATTAAAGGCTGTTTAAAAAAGAATTTACATTTTTTTCTATGCGGGCCACAACATCATGCTGTTCATTTTTCAGAAAATGATCGCCTGTAATCTGCTCATAAAGCTCAATATAACGGTCTGATATCGAGTTCACGATCTCAGGTGTCATCACCGGCACAGTTTGTCCGTCTTTACCTTGAAAACCGTTTTCAATTAACCATTTACGTACAAACTCTTTAGACAATTGCTTCTGAGGTTCATTTCTTTCCTGGCGTTCCGTATAACCGTCCGCATAAAAATAACGCGAAGAATCCGGAGTGTGGATTTCATCAATCAAAAAGATGTCATCGCCCACCTTGCCAAATTCATACTTGGTGTCTACCAGGATCAGTCCCCTTTCGGCGGCGATCTGCGTACCACGTTCGTACAAAGCATAAGTATAATTTTCAAGCTGGGTATAATCCGCGAGAGAGACGATTCCCTTCGCCAGGATGTCCTCGCGGGATATATCTTCATCATGGCCGACAGCCGCTTTTGTAGTCGGGGTAATAATCGGCTTTGGCAATTTATCATTCTCCTTCAATCCTTCAGGTAAGGCTACGCCACAAACACTGCGCCTGCCTGCACTATATTCTCTCCAGGCATGACCTGCCAGGTATCCCCGCACGACCATTTCTACTTTAAAAGGCTCACAAATCCGGCCTACAGTTACCATTTCATCCGGCACAGCGATCACCCAATTCGGAACGATGTCATGGGTCGCATTTAAAAACTTTGCAGCGATCTGGTTCAACACCTGTCCTTTAAAGGGAATTGCTTCCGGTAAGACCACATCAAACGCAGATATCCTGTCTGTAACCACCATCGCCATAAACCGGTTGTCAATGGTATATACGTCGCGCACTTTTCCCTTATAAAAACTGGTCTGTTTTGGAAAGCTATAATTTGTCTCTTTAATTGCTGTCATTTTATCCTTGATCTTTTATCCTTGATCCTTAATCGTTACTGTATATCCCCGTAGGCTTTTAATATTCTTTTCACCAGCTTGTGCCTTACCACATCTTCTCCTGTCAGGTAAATGATCTCTATACCCGGTATGTCATCCAATATGCGCAGCGCATTATGCAGCCCCGACATCTGTTTTTTAGGCAGGTCAATCTGTGTTACATCACCTGTCACAATAAACTTCGCCGAGGGGCCCATCCGGGTCAGAAACATTTTTAACTGCAGGTCTGTTGAATTTTGTGCCTCGTCAAGGATAACAAAGCAATTGTCCAGCGTTCTCCCGCGCATAAATGCCAGAGGTGCAATTTCAATTGTCCTGTTCTCAATATAGGTTTTCAGTTTCTCAGCAGGGATCATATCATCCAGCGCATCGTATAGCGGACGAAGGTAAGGATCTACCTTTTCCTTCAGATCGCCTGGCAAAAATCCCAGGTTCTCCCCTGCTTCCACAGCCGGACGGGTTAATATAATACGTTTGATCTCTTTATTTTTCAGCGCCCTCACTGCTAAAGCTACCGCGGTGTACGTTTTTCCGGTTCCGGCAGGGCCGATCGCAAACAGGACATCGTTCTTTACGATACTGTCAACCATTCTTCGCTGATTGGCGGTCCGGGCCTTAACCATTAAACCATTTGTACCAAAAACGATCACCTCACCGCCTCCGCTTCCACCAGCAGCAGGTTTTTCAGCTCCGTTTTCAGAGGCCACAGGTGCTTTCCTCGAAACTAAAATCGATTCCACATCATTGGGGGTTAAGGAGCTATATTGTTCCAGGTGACCAAGAAGCTGGTTATATTTCATTTCGAAGCCTTTAAGTTCCTGATCATCGCCAAGTACTTTAACCTCATTTCCTCTTGCTACAACTTTCAATTTCGGGAAAGCATTTTTAATCAGCTCGTAGTGCTCATTGTTAGCGCCCCAAAACTGTACCGGATCTACCGATTCTAATGTTAATCTGAGTTCGTTCAAAATATTGTTTTTTAGATGGAAGTGTATATTTTGATATAAAAATTGAATATTTGTACGCGATTTGCCGCTCACGCAAGAATAAGAATAAATATTCAATTTTTAATGGCTATTATAACATTAACAACAGATTTAGGCGCTAAAGATTTCTATCAGGCTGCCCTTAAGGGCAGTATCCTGAGTATCTTGCCTACAGTTACAATTGTTGATGTCACGCATGAAGTGCCTTCCTTCAACATTTCACATGCGGCCTTTGTCTTAAAAAACGTTTACCCTTACTTTCCGAAAGGCACGGTTCACCTGATTGGCATCGATTCCGTGTTCAGTCAGCACACGAAATATATCGCCTTAAAACATAAAGATCATTTCTTTGTAGGTGCTGATAATGGGATCTTCTCTCTGCTGTTTGAGGAAAAACCTGAAGAAATCGTAGAGTTGAACATCATGCAGGACCTGAAGTACCTGCATTTCCCGTTGGTAGATATTTTTGTTAAAGCGGCAACCCAATTAGCGAAAGGTGCCAGGCTAAAAGATATCGGCGTGGCGACTGACGACATAGAAGAAAGGATGCTCTTAAATCCAGTTATAGAAGGCGATATCATCCGCGGAAGCGTCATCTATATCGATACCTTCAGCAATGTCATCACCAACATTACCAAAGAGCTCTTTACCAGAATTCAGCGCAACAGGGATTTCACCTTATATTTCCGGAAAAATGAAACCATCAGTCAACTGAGCTGGCATTATAACGAAGTACCTGAAGGAGAAAAACTCTGTCTGTTCGGCATCAGTAACCACCTTGAAATTGCCATCAATAAAGGAAAAGCAAGCGGCTTGCTGGGCTTACATCTGAATGACATCATCAGAGTCGAATTTCATCCTTAAACTGCAGTTTAAGGCTAGGGCATGGAGTTTGCTTGTTATTTAGCAAACCGACGTTATATGCTTAAAAAAATATTTCTTTTAGTATTGATCTCTAATGCTTTCCATGCCCTGGCTTTCCAAACGGATACCAGTGCCTATCAGACACAACGTTTAAGAATCAATGCACTCCTGGCAGAACGTAGTGCGAAATTTGGACAATATGAAGAAAGCCTGAATGCACGTACCGGTATATTTGGCTTTCAGACTAAAAACGACATCAGGAATTCCAATGAAATATTACGGCAGATTGTACTGAACGACAATAATATATTCAGGGAGTTAAAAACTCTGATGGACTATAAAGACCTGGAAGTATCGGCTGTTAAGACCAATGCTGACCAGACCAGCAGTAGGATACGAAACTACCAGCTCGCCATCAAAACACTTCAGGATCAAAACGAGCAACTGCGTCTGGAAGCGAAGGTGCTGGGTAAAGGCAGGGGCTTTTCCAATACCGTCATTATTTTGTTGTCGCTTTCCTTGGTTGGACTGGCCTGGTTTTTTCTTAGAAAAGTGAAGGATTTGAAGACCATTAAAAACAAATGATGATGAAGAAGCAGTTTTTTAAGATGCTGGTAAAACTCAACAGGCTTGTACTTCCCAGTCTTTACCAGGTTGATCCGATGAAGCTAAGCAAGCTCCAAAAAGCGATCCTTGGATACAAATACTGGGCACTCACCAATTCCCTTTAATTGAAATAGCTGGTCAGCAGCCCCACCAGAAACTTAGGCTCAACCCAGGTCGACTTTGGTGGCATTACGCCCCCTGCATCCGCTACTGCAATCACTTGGGCTACAGAAGTTGGATACAACACAAATGCTACGGCAAACGAGCCGTTATCTACCCTGCGCTGTAAATCTGCTATAGGTACCCTTCCCCCCTCAAAAGTGATGCGCGCGTCTGTCCTGGGGTCTTTTATTTTCAGTAAGGGTTCCAGGATAAAATGCTGCAGGATGCTCACATCAAGCACTTCAACCGGATCGTTTTCGTTGTATATGCCGGGCTTCGGATTCAGCACATACCATTGTCCGTTAAAATACATCCCGATCTGGTGTAATGCAGCGGGCTTTACCGGAACTGCGGATGTGCTGATCGAAAATGAGTGTTCCAGGGCAGACATAAAGTGTTCCGGACTTAAATCGCCAATATCCCTTACCAGCCGGTTAAATTCCAACACCTTTACCTCGCTGGTATTCATGTAGACCGTGCTAAAATAATTGTACAACTCATTGCCATTGTGTTTCGCAGCGTTCAGCATTTTCTTCTGCAGGCCCATTTTCGCCATAGAAGCAGCCCGGTGGTGCCCATCAGCAATATAGACGGCTGGCATCGCTGCAAATCTCGCTACGATAAGTTCCACATCAGTTTGCTCGGCGATAGCCCATACCTTGTGTACCGTTCCGTCCACAAAAGTAAAATCAAGAACGGGCTCCAGCCGTAGGTACTTTTTGGTGAGGTGATCTATCACTTCATCGGGATGATAGGTGACCAATACCGGATTGGCATCCAGACCAGTTTGCTGAAGGTAGTCAGCCAATAACTTTTCCCTTCTTTCCACGGTAGATTCGTGTTTTTTTATCCTTCCTTCCAGGTAATCATTGATGTGGGTCAGCGTCCAGATCCCTGTCTGCACCACATCATCGTGTTTAACCTGGTAAATATAAATGGATGGATCCGGTTGTTTTACCAGGTATTTATGTTCAATAAAGCCTTCAAAATTTTCACTGATCTTTTTAAAGACCAATTCCTGCCTTGTTCCGCGCAGGTATGGATTGTCCAGTTCAGGATCAATCAGGTGCAGAAAATTACATTCAATTTCAGAAGCAATTAAACGAGCCTCTCCTGTACTGTAATTTTCAAGCGGACGCGTTACAACGAGCGATTGCAAAGACACTGCGGGCATAAATGCGCAGAAAGGTTTAATACAGGGCATATTTGGTTATAAACAACAAAAGGGTACCCAATTCAATCATCGGGTACCCTTTCTTAATTTTTACTTATTTATTGAAGTGAGCAATGATCAGCGAGGCCAGTTCCGTACCAATACGTTCCTGAGCTTCATTGGTTGCTGCACCAATATGAGGCGTTAAAGAGATCTTCGGATGCTGTAAAATTCCAGCATCAGGTGTAGGCTCGTTATCAAACACGTCCAGACCGGCAAAAGCAAGCTTACCACTATCTAAAGCAGCAATCAAAGCCGCCTCATCAATGGTACCGCCTCTTGAGCAGTTGACCACACCCACACCTTGCTTCATTTTAGCAAACTCTGCTGCACCTAAAATAGGCTGATCAGCAAAAGGCGTGTGCAAGCTGATGAAATCACTGTTGGCGATCACTTCATCCAATGCTACCGTTTTGAAAGGGATCTCCACAGAAACACCACCCTGGAAAGTCAGCGGTAAAGTGCCTTCTGCCGGATAAAGATCATAAGCCAGTACATTCATACCCAGTCTAAGCGCTACTTTAGCCGTTTCGCGACCTATACGGCCAAAGCCGATGATACCCATGGTTTTGCCTTGCAGCTCAAC
>CAMLDJ010000086.1 GCA_946478755.1 uncultured Pedobacter sp.
CATTTCCAGGTTGATCATGTTATCGATAATGGTATTGTGCTGTGGCCATTCCATGTTTGGCACCGGTCGCGGCCAGGAAAGTATCGTGCCTGCTTTCGGATTGAATAAAGTAGCCAGTGTATCTGCCGAAGCCAGTATAATTTGCTTATAGGCAGGGTTCTTTGTCAGCCTGTACCCGTTGCCAAAGCTGTTGAAGATCTGAAAGCCAAGATCGTGGTCAAATGCTTTCATCATAGAAAGCGGCGCGAGCTCCCGCGAAAATTGGTCTGCCCGGGTTTTAAATTCTTCTCTGTTCGTGCCCTCATAGACATACCACAATATGCCAGGCCAGAATCCACTACACCAATCTTTATAACCAACAAAACGCCATTCCTTTTTACCATGAGCAATATTACGGGGGATATTTATACTGTCTCGCGGAATCAGTTTTAAAGTTTTACTGGCCTGAGCTGCGCAATAGACGATGGACTTTGAAGAATTTAGCTGGGCACATCCGTTAAAAGAGACCAGTGCTAACAACCCTGCTATTCCCATGCTGACCGCCTTTAAGTCGAATTTCATCATAATCATTTGTATTTCGTTACGAGTAAGACAAGCAGTTTCTAAAATTATACTCATTGAATCATACTTTTTCGACCGGGTAGATATCCGGCTGGAGTTGAACCTTTGTCCGAAAAAAAATTATGCCCTAAACATAACAAAACAATCGGCTTAGATTGATACATTTGAAATTTTGAAGATGATACCCTATTCCGGAAATTATTTATGCTGAAACCTATATTTATTGAGACTGAAGAACTGATGATACACCCGCTGCGCCCGGAAGACCTTGAACGTTATGATGAACTGGTAGCAGACATTTATGTGATCCTTTCCGATGAGCAGACCTTAAAATATATTCCTTTTAAAAGGTTATCGAGTATTCAGGAAGCAGAACTGTTTCTTCAGGCCCAGATGATCAACTACCATGCTCATCGAAATTATATTCACTTCATTAGGGATAAAAAACAAGGGAAAGTCATTGGCCTGATAGACCTGATTTCGCCGGATCTGGCAAGAGAACATTATAGCATCCACGCCTATCCCTATTTTATAGAGTTTTACCTTCATGGTGCCGCAAGCGGCGGTTACGTGATGACCAGGATGCTGCCCCGGGTTATAGCTGCTTTAACTGGCCAGGGAATCCAGGGAATAGGTGCTGTCGTAAACAGGAAAAATATTGCAGCGAAGCGGGTACTGGAAAAAGCACAGTTCAGTTACAAAGCAAGGTTTGACCTGCTTCAGGACCTATACGAAACCCTGTCTTAATTTTGATATATTCGGCAAAAAAAGCGACCTTGAGCCCGGTTAGCTAAGATCTAAGATATGCAAAAAATATACATGGGGGACGCAGGCCCGAAAGTTTCTCCTGCAGTTTACGGTTTTTACCGATGGGATGGGGTAAAAGATGCTGCCAATGTCTTGAAAAGAACAGTAGAGCTGTGTCTGGAATTGGGTATTAATACTTTTGAACATGGTGATGCCTATGGCAATTACAAATGCGAGGAATTGTTTGGTGAGCTGCTTCAAGAAGGAGCCTTTAAAAGGGACGAGGTTGTATTGTTCAGCAAATGTGGATTAAGGGTGCCCCATGCCCAGAATCCTGACATCCGCGTTAAACATTACGATACTTCTGCAGCGCATATCACCAAAAGCGTTGAATCATCCTTAAGAAAATTAAGGACCGATTACCTCGATATCTTTTTACTGGATAAGCTGGATGCCATCTCCAACCTTGAAGAAACAGCCCTGATTCTGGAAAAGTTAAAAGATTCAGGAAAGATAAAAAGTATTGGCGTGGCGAATTTCTCTGTTTTTCAGCACCAGCTTTTGGCTTCTTATTTAACAAAACCCATTGTAACCAACCATATTGAACTGAATCTGCTCCGTACACAGGCGCTTGATAATGGTCAGATTGATTATATCAAACAACGCTATATGCGTCCGCTGGCCTATGCTCCACTTGCTGAAGGCAGAATTGCTGCGGGAACTGATGCACAGGCCCTTAAAGTACGCGAAAAGCTGGAAGAACTAAGTGTAAAATATAACGCAAACATCGAATCACTTGCTGTAGCATGGCTGGTTAAGTTAGGAGCATTGCCCCTAATTGGCACGACCAATGAGCAACGAATCAGAAATGCTGCCAATGCGTTTACCATAAACCTGGATCACCAGGATTGGTACGAACTGTATAATGTATCAATCGAAAATCATTGAGCCGGAAAATGAATTAAAAAGAAAGCGGGACTCAAGTCCGAAGACGAATCCCGCTTAAATTAACGCTCTCACTGTAAATGTAGATAAAATATTCTAATTTCAAAATAATTCTACAAAATTTTCGCAACAGAGGAACAAATGATCAATAGGCAGCTCCCACTTTTAAAAAAGCCGGTCTGAATTCATGGAACGCTATTGGTTAAATGCCAATAAACCACGTACCGTTCCCGGTGAATGTCAAACAAAGGCCTGAGTGTCACACCTTCTTTCAGCGTTTTAAAAGTAAGTGGTTTTCCCCTTATAGCCATAATCCCGGATGTTGGATTATTCTGGTTTAAGGTTAGGGAGCTAATAATGTCGGAAGGAACATTATAATCGTAAGTGTAATAGTCGTTGTATAATTTTGGATTTGAAGATGGCGCCGGCGATTTCATCCCCCTTGTTCCCATCTCTCGGGCAAGGACTATAGGGTCGTCGGCAACAGCTGCTACATTTGGGTTGTCATTGGTTGGAACCAGATGTAGTTTCATTGGATAAGTAACTTCTACCTTATCGCCTGTCTTCCATTTGCGTTTTATGACCAGGTAAGTTCCCGGCTTCTGCTTTACCTGCAGCACCCTGTTATTTACTTTTAGTACCACCCCATCTGCAGCCCAGGAAGGGTAACGGATATGTAATCCGGTTTCAAAAGCAGGACTGGTCAAAATGGTGAACCTCATATTTCCGTTTGCCGGCTCAGATTTACCGCATTTTATCGCCGGGTTTAAAAGCATAGAAAAGCAAAAAAACTAATTTAGAACACTATATTTGCGTACCATGAACGGGCAGGCTTTTTACCATAAATTATAACATAACAGTACATGAAACACGGACTTTTGATTGACATGGATGGTGTCATCTATAGCGGAGAAAATTTAATTGAAGGCGCAGATAAATTTATTGCCGGCTTGCTTAAAGAGAATATCCCTTTCACGTTTATGACGAATAACAGTCAGCGTACCAGGCTGGACTCAGTGAGGAAACTGAGACACCTTGGCATTGAAGTGACAGAGAACCACATTTATACGAGTGCAATGGCCACTGGTAAGTTTCTGGGTGACCAGGGCACACAAGGCACGGCCTATGTGCTGGGTGAGGGGGGCTTACTGACCAGTCTGCACGAAAATGGCATCAACCTGGTCAATACTGATCCGGAATTTGTTGTCCTTGGAGAAGGGCGGAACTTTACCCTTGAAATGGTTCAGCGCGCTGTCGATATGATCCTTGCGGGAGCAAAATTCATCACCACCAACCGCGACCCCTCACCAAAGAAACCGGGATGGAATAATCTTGGTATTGCTGCAACGACTGCCATGATTGAAGAAGCCACAGGCCGCAAGGCTTTTGTAATTGGTAAGCCAAGTCCGGTAATGATGCGTTCTGCCCGTAAATACCTGGGACTCGAAACTGCAGAAACCACTGTAATCGGTGATACTATGGAGACGGATATACAGGGCGGTGCACAAATGGGGTATAAAACCGTACTTGTGCTGTCGGGCATAGCTAAAAAAGAACACCTGACAAATTATGCCTTCAAACCAGACCTGATTGTAAGCTCGGTAGATCAGATCGAACTTCCCTTAAAATGGTGGTAAACCAGGCTGCTGATCCTAATTGACATTTAAGATCAGCCTCCCTTTTTCATAAGCCACTTCAGAATGCCTGCCATTCAGCACCAGCTGACCTGGCCTGGCATTCAGTTTTAGCTCTGCCCTGATCAGCGGTTGTCCCTGTAAAATAACTTCGGCTTTACTGCCCCGGTAATCACTGATCATAAATACTTTTGAAAGCGAATGAAGCACGGTTTCATTCGCTTTTCTTACATAACTCCCATTGGCTACAAAATAGCTTTCCACATTTGCAGGAGTAGGTACTTTACTGCTTTCAGGGTAAGTCAGCGCCAAAAGATATGCATCAGTTTCCCATCCGTTAATATTGTTATTGCTATTCCTGTGCATCAGTCTTCCGTCTGCAAGCAGGTTAAAATAGAGATCAGTCACCTTCCCGCTCTGTGTCATACGAACACCGATATAATCTTTGCCTTCCAGCTTTTCAATCTTTGGAAGATTTGCCCTCAATGAGGGCGCTACGGCACCAGAAGAACCGGTTGACGTTTCAAGAGCCTCATTGCTGTCATCCAGCAATATGATAGCATTGATAAATTTAGTCTGCCTGTAACTTTCCGGTGGATAAATGGCATAGTAAGGCACCTTGGTTTTCGGATCATGATCTTTAACCCCCATTCGCTCTTCCATCCGCATCTTTTCAGGAAAATCATGCGGATAGCCATTAGGCAATGTTTCGGGAAACAGTGGGCGTACCAGTACCCGTGCCGAATCGTTCTCCAACTCCAGATCTATTCCTTTTTTCTTTATGGTATTTGCATAATGTAACAACCACTCAAACCGGCCCTGTTCATAAGCCTTCACATCGTCAATCACCAGGATCACATTCCCCACCCAGAAAAAACTGCGATAGTTCCTTAAGAAATTTTCTGATGTCGGCCCCTGCGCATCCGCCAAAATGTATTTGATGTTTCCGCCATCCATCAAATTGTACAGATGTCCGCTGTTTTTCACCGCATAATACTGGTCCTGCGGGTTTTGCGCCTTCCCGTTAAACAGCATCACATTATGGGCCTCGCTACGCACTGAATAGCTGCTGTATTCCGGACTGCCATAGCTGACGTTCCCTCCATCAGTTAACAGGTTCTTCCCTTTATGGTAGAGGATAAAAGAACCTGCATCTGCATGTGCATGGTTCCAGGTAAAGCCCGACTTAACCCCAAGCAGGGTTGCATTTTTGGCCCATGACGACCTCAGCATTGCCCAGCCCATATCCTTGTAAATGGCAGATGGAGGCAGGTCGGGCGTTTGAGGAAAAGGTATTTTACCCGGGGAGTACAGTAAGCCCAGGGGACTGCTTATCCTTAAATCTTCCCCGTGCCTGCTGTTTTCAACCTGCTTCAGGTACCAGTTGTAATTTTTATTTTTAAATCCCAAAGCAAGCATCAGCTTAACCGGCCGGTCGCCGTTGGCGTAGGGATTGGAATCACCGAAATTGAGCGACATTAAAGCCTGCGAATTAGGATAGGAACTGTTCATAAACCAGTCCATCGTTTTTTCCAGCAATTGATCATAAGGCATTTTTACTGGCCCGAAAGCATTGGTCCAGGCCAAACGAAACATCAAATACTCTGAGACACCAAAATTGGCATAGCTCACACTTTCATAAAATCCACCATCGGCATCAAAATTTGAAGGTTTATTCTCCAGTACACTTCCGGCAAAAGCAAACCATTCTTTGCTACTCTGCATCACGTCGTTTGCCCAGGTTTTAGCTTCAGGTATATCGTTCATCACTGCAAGAGCGGCGATACCAGCTTCAAATACCACTGCACTCCACCAGTTATGCCCCATAGAATTTAAGGAGTGGATCCTGTTGTCTTTAGACAACCAGTCGCGCAATGAAGGCTCAATCCCCAGTATCACGATCCTCCTTGCAATATCCTTTCTTTCTTTTTCAGAAAGTGTATCGTAAATAGCATCAAAAGTGACGGCTGCTGCAAAATTCTTATGTGCAGTTCCTAATCCTGAGTTCCATCGGGGTGTACGGTCATCCATCCCATCCCAGGCTTTCTGGCTACTGAGGCCGATCAATAATTGCTTAGCCTGTTCAGCGTATTTTCGCTCACCAGTCATCCGGTAGGCCAGACTGAACGCCTCCATATCTCCACCTTTTCTCTGCGCTAAGGCCTGGTCACATCTGGCTTTTATAGCATCCCAGGAATAGGCAAACGCAGTATCTTTCCTTATTTGTTGCCTGGCATGGTCAATCCGGTCGTTGGTGTATAATAGGTAGGGGTGACTCTTCGCCCTATCCCTCTGCCTGGCTATTGTGGTTTTACAGTATATGCAGCCTATTAAAAGAAATAGGTAAGCAGGATTTATCTTCATATGGATAAGACAGGGGAAATCCGGTTACATACTCATATTGCCAGGTGTTTATCGGTTTATGAGACAGGGAGGTGTAACGGTTCAGCTTAACGCAGCTTGTTGCCCGGATCAGGGAATTTTCTTTTCGTCGGCATCTGAGGCAGGAGAATCAGTTGTCGCGGCTATCTTATCAGCTATTCTCTGCCAGTGTTCTTTTATCTTCTCAGTAGAAATTACTTTCTTTTTGAAAGAGAAAGGGAGCTGTTCTTCAATTTCTTCTTTAGAAGTATTATTTCTCTTCATAACGATATGACAAGGTAGATTGATTTATATACTCATGCCATGTCAAATGTATTTTATTTTAACTAATATTCCTAATATATATTTATGTCCTACTTAAAAAGTTGTAATTGTTTTTCCTAAAGTTAATTTTTGAAGGTTACAGCGCACATATATTTTTTAGAATGCTAACTTCTCTTAACACCTGAACAGCTCTGTAAACGTTGTTAACAACCGATTGGTACTTTGTCCCTGTAATTTCGGCGATCTGCGTGTACTCCAGTTCCTCATAAAAATGCATATAGACGACCTCCCGTTGGCTGGCTGGCAATTTATTCAGGGCTGCAGCCATTGCACGACTGGCTTCCACATCAACCTCCTGGATAAGCATAATGTCTTCTTTCGAAAACTCAAGATCTGGCTCAGGCATAGCCTCCAGCTTTGAGGCTTTTAGCTGACTGCTTTTGATATGATTAAGGATCATGGATCTTACCGAGCGATAAAAGTATCCCTTAACATTTTCGATGTTTCCTATGTGTTCCTTGTTTTGCCAGAATTTGATAAAAAGATCCTGGAGCAAATCATCCGTCAGTTCCCCGTCCCTGATCATTTTTACTGCATAGTTAAACAAAGAAGGGTACAATTGCTGATGAAGTAAAGCAAAAGCATTCTCTTTACCGCTTACAGCGTTGTTCCACAACTCCTTCAATTCGTAAACTTTGTTCATATGTCTCAGGTTTTGTTTTTAGGGGGATTGCGTTACAGGTACCAGTAGCCAACGTTTTTCTGCAGTTCCGCAGATCCGGTCAACGATCGGACTGCAAACAAACCAGCTAAGAAAAAAAGACACTTTTTTGAAAATTCGGTGAAATCCGGACATGTTTAAATATTTGGTCAATCCAAAACTACGAAAGCTAAACCTGTTTAGCAAGACAAAACAATAATTTAATTGTTTAACAATGAAACCGGTTGCATTTTAAAATTAAAGCAACAAAAACCAGAATTTTATATTAAATAGAAAACATTAGAGACATTTTGATGCGAATACCAAAATGAATAATCCAGTTATTAACGTTAAAATGACGATTATTATTTGATCATCACCTTTGTATGAACCGACATTGTTCATTCCTGGACAAATAGATCGAAACATTTATGCTGTTATGATGTTGATCATATTGGAACAAGATTAAAAACAATGAACAAGACATTAGGACTCATCCTCACCGTACTCGGACTCGTCATGTTGGTATGGACAGGCTTTTCATACACCAAAAAGGAAAAAATAGTGGATGCCGGGCCAATTCAGATTGCTGCTGATAAAGAAAAAAATGTAAACTGGCCACCATATGTTGGCGGCATTGTTTTAATTGTGGGCGTAGTGATCCTGATCACCTCAAAAAAGAAATAGTTCAGGTGATTTAAACGCAACCCCTCATAATAACTGCCCAGGTTCGGCTGTTACAAGGATTGCAGCGGCCAGAGTTTGGGCCACACCCGCAGGGCTTCCCTGGTTTAAGATTCCTTTGGTTACCGTATCAGACCCGCAATGAGCCTGGGCTTACCTTTGAAGTAAGTCCCGGAGCCGGAGCCATACATTCTCCGCCAGGATCTTTTGCCCTTCAGCCGTTGGATGAATCCCGTCCTCCTGGTTTAACCTGGCTACGCCTCCCACCCCCTCGAGTAAAAAAGGCACATAAGTCATTTTGTTTTTTTCTGCCAGGCTGCTGAAAACCGCTTTAAATTCAGCCGTATACTTCAGACCCATGTTAGGCGGCATTTGCATCCCGAGCATCACCAGTTTTACTTCAGGATACCTGGCCTTCACTTTGTCAATCACCGACTGAAGATTGGCCTCAGTTTCCCTTACAGACAAACCCCTCAGACCATCATTTGCCCCCAGCTCCAATACAAAAATGTTCAGTGGCTGCTTCAAGAGCCAGTCTATCCTGCTTTTTCCTGCCGCGGAAGTCTCACCACTCAATCCCCCATTAATGACTTTATAATTAAGTCCGAGCGAATCAATCTTCTTTTGAATTAAGGCGGGATAAGCCTCGGCCGGCTCAAGACCATAGCCGGCCGTTAAACTCGTACCAAAGAACAAAATGCGCTGTAGCCCGGACCTTGCGGCAGTTGCAGCCTCAACAGGCCGGGGCTGGACATCCACCTTTTCCTTGTTTTCAGGATTTCCACAGGATGCGAGCACCATCATCAAAATTATTGTACTCCTCAGCTTAACACGTAACATATGCATGATATATAAATCTAAAAGTAGTGATTAACTGTATATTTAACAGGAAATTATCCCTTAAGTTTAATTTGATCCGTTCATTTCTTTAAATCCTGTTCATGTCCGCCGAAAATATCCTTGAAATTCAAAACGTAAGCAAAACATATAAAAGTGCAGGTGCAGCACTTACGGTACTCAATGAGGTCAACTTTGTCATCAGTCAGGGTGCCACTGTCGCCATTACCGGTCCATCCGGCAGTGGAAAAACAACTTTACTTGGACTTTGTGCCGGTTTAGACCGGGCAAGTTCCGGGAGCGTGATATTGAATAATATCAGGCTGGACCGGCTGACAGAAGATGAACGCGCAGCAGTGCGCAACCAGTACGTGGGCTTTATCTTTCAGAACTTCCAGCTCATACCCACACTCACGGCAGCCGAAAATGTAATGGTACCCATGGAACTGAGAAGAGAGAAAAATGTAAACGCCCGGGCAATGGAGTTGCTCGACAAAGTTGGCCTGGCAAGCCGGGCACAGCATTATCCGGTGCAGCTTTCCGGGGGCGAACAACAGCGGGTATCTCTGGCGAGGGCATTTTCAAATCAGCCAGCTATCCTATTTGCAGATGAACCTACCGGAAATCTGGATAGTGAAACCAGCGAAAAAATAGAGAAGCTGATGTTCGACCTTAATCAGGAGGCTGGCACTACCCTGGTCATCGTAACACACAATCTTGAACTGGCTTCACGTACGAGCAGAATCATTAAACTGAAAGGTGGAATAGTGCAACCCGATCTTTATGAGCAACAATAGCCTATCAAATAACAGGCCTTCAGCCATTGGCTGGTTATTTAAAATGGCCTGGAGGGATAGCCGGCGTAACCGATCGCGCCTGTTCCTTTTCATTTCTTCGATCGTACTCGGCATTGCCGCCCTTGTTGCTGTCTACTCCTTTGCAACTAACCTGCAGCGTGATATCGATGAACAGGCAAAAATACTAACCGGGGCGGACCTCATCATCGAAAGTCGAAAAGCCCCCAACAAAAAGACAAGGGCCATGCTGGATACCCTCGGCGATAGCAACGCAGAGGAGCGAAGCTTTGCTTCTATGCTCTATTTTGTGAAGAACCAACACAGCAGGCTGGTTCAGATCAGGGCATTGCAGGGCGATTATCCATTTTATGGCGAAATTGAAACTACCCCTGCTTCTGCAGGTAAAAGTTTCAGACAGGGACAGCGGACTGCACTCGTAGACAAAACCCTGATGCTTCAGTTTAATGCTAACGTGGGTGACTCCATTAAAGTAGGCGCGCTTACCTTCAAAATTGAGGGTACACTTGACAAGGCTCCTGGACAGACGGGCCTCACTTCTACTGTTGCGCCAATGGTTTATATCCCCCTAAAATATCTGCAGCAAACAGGACTGTCCAAAATTGGCAGCCGCATTCAGTATAAGTATTACTTCAGATACGACAATCCGCGTGTGGTTGATAAAGTGGTTAAACATATCCAACCCTTATTGGATAAAGAAGGACTGGATGCAGAAACGGTAGCGTCAAAAAAGGAAGATACCGGCAGATCTTTCAAAGATGTAAACAGGTTTCTAGCATTATCTGGTTTCATTGCCCTTTTATTAGGCTGTATAGGCGTGGGAAGCGCAATACAAGTATACATCAGGGAAAAGCTGGACACTATTGCAACCTTACGTTGCCTGGGTCTGAAGTCATCAGAAGCATTCCTGATCTACCTCATCCAGATTGCCGCAATAGGCCTGATCGGGGCCATAGGGGGTTCCCTGCTGGGTACCCTGATCCAGTTCCTTCTTCCTGCCGTGCTGAAAGACTTTATCCCTGTGGAAATGACTATTCAGCTATCCTGGCCGGCAATCGCTCAGGGCATTTTGCTGGGACTCATCATCTCTGTATTGTTCGCATTACCATCCTTGTTGTCTGTCAGGCATATTTCTCCCCTAAATGCGCTGCGCTTATCTTTCGAAAAACACATCCTTAAAGCAGATCCATTAAAATGGCTGGTTTACCTGCTTATTGTGCTTTTCGTATTTGCCTTTACCTGGCTGCAAATGCGCAGCTGGATACAGGCGATGGCCTTCACCTGCGGGATCCTCATCGCCTTCGCCCTGCTGTTTATCTTATCCAGGCTGCTCATGTGGCTCGTAAAAGGCCTACTTCCGAACACCACCGCTTACTTGTGGAGGCAAGGCTTTGCCAATCTTTACAGGCCGAACAACCAAACGCTGATACTTACGGTATCCATCGGCTTGTCTACCGCCTTTATTGGAACGCTGTTCTTTGTACAGGGGATCCTGATGAACCGTATTAGCCTGTCATCTGACACCAGCCAGGCAAACATGATCTTATTTGATATCCAGAACGATCAGAAAGAAGCGGTGGCCGACATGGCCAGATCTCACAAGTTGCCAGTCATCAGTCAGGTGCCAATTGTTACTGTGCGCATTGAAGAAATTAACGGAAAAACCGCCGGAGCAGTGGCAGCGGCCGACAGCACCAGCACCACCGGAAAGCAGGAGCCTGCGCAGCGCGCTTTCCGGAGCGAACTCAGGGTAACTTTTCAGGATACCCTAACTGTGGCTGAAAAAGTAACCGAGGGAACATGGAGCGGCCGTGTACTCCCGCCAGATCATATCGTATACGTATCACTGGAAGAGAACTATGCCAGACGAATACATGTAGGACCTGGAGATAGCATACTTTTCAATGTTCAGGGGATGCTGATCCTTACTGTTGTAGGCAGTTTAAGGGCCGTTAACTGGAGCAGGATGCAAACCAACTTTCGCGTGGTCTTCCCAACAGGTGTGCTCGAAAACGCCCCCCAGTTCCATGTACTGATGACACATGTACCTTCGGGAAACGTTTCTGCGAATTTCCAGGCTGAAGTGGTACGTACCTTTCCGAATGTCTCTGTAATAGACCTTGGCCTTGTCCTTAAAGTACTGGATGAGCTGCTGTCTAAAATAGGTTTCGTCATCAGATTTATGGCTGCCTTTAGCATGGGCACCGGCTGGATTGTACTGTTTTCTGCAGTATTAACCAGCAAAGGACAACGTTTGCGCGAAAGTGTACTGCTCCGGACACTCGGCGCCAGCAAAAAACAGATCCTTACCATAACGGCTTTGGAATATCTGTTTTTGGGGATACTAGCGACTGCAGCCGGACTGATTCTGGCTATCGGCAGCAGCTGGGCCATGGCCAGATACAGTTTTGCAACCAGCTTTACACCAACATTCTGGCCTATAGCAGGTTTCTTTACTGCAATCGTATCACTAGTGGTCATTACCGGCGTGTTAAACAGCAAAAATGTGCTTAACCACCCGCCTTTGGAAGTACTAAGAAAAGAGAGTTAACAGCGCATGTTCCATTTCTTCAAACGCGATAACCAGATCTGTTTCTGTTGTTCTCCAATTTACAAATGCTGCCCTGACGCCGTTTTGCTGATGGTAAACCGTAGGAGTCATAAATACCCTGCCCTTCCTGTTTAGCAAAGTCAGGTATTCAAACATCTTAGCGCGGTCTGCTTCATTTTTCAAGGTAAAACAAACGGTATTTAACCGTACAGGGGCCAGCAAAGTAAAATTCCGGCTGCTTTCTATATATTGTCCGAATTGCCTGGCCATCGCGATGCAATGCGCTACAACATCCTGTTGTCCTTTTGCTCCGTATGCCTTTAAGGAAAGCCATACCGGCAAGGCTTTTAAACGGCGGGAATTTTCCGGAAGGAAGTTCAGATAATTAAAATTTTCAAGTGGATTTCCCAGATAGGGCGCATTAGAATTCTGAAACGTTTCGGCCTGCAGGTATTGATGCTCTTTTTTCACCAGGAAAAATGCATTCTCATAAGGAACATTGAGCCACTTATGGCAATCCACCGTGATGCTATCGGCGCCCTCCCAGCCTTTCAGCAAATGCCTGTGAGTAGGCGAGCAGGCGGCAAATGCTCCAAACGCCGCATCAATATGCCACCAGAAAGTATACTTCTCCCTGAGTTTTGCAATGGCCTCGAAATCATCAAAATCCACTGTGTTAACCGTGCCCGCGCTGGAGATCAAAATAAAATCTTCGCCTTTCAGTGCCTGTATCCGGCTCTCCAGGTCGGCCACATCAATCGCCTCCCGGTTGCCCCCGAGTACATTAATCTGCTGAAAATTCTGACTTCCCAGGCCAAGCAATGCGAGCGATTTTACTGAAGAGGAATGGGGTACTGCAGATAACACATGGAGACCCGGCGGAACGCCCTGTTTCGCAACATCAATACCTGATCTTTTACCTATCCATTGCCGGGCTACTGCCAAACAGGTAAAATTCGACATGGTCGCACCGGTAACAAAGCCTCCGAGGTATTCATTTGGCAAACCAAATAGCTGCAGCAGCAATTGAATGGTATCGAACTCAATTACCGCCGACACATCCCCCTCTCCTTTTGCAGACTGCGTATTTTGATCGTAGACCGAGGTCAGCCAGTCGCCCGCTATCGCAGCTGGTGTCGCCCCACCTGTTACAAAGCCCCAGTACCTCGGACCTGCTGAGGAGACAATAAAACGATCAAAGCATGATTTGAATGCAGCAACTGCTGCGATGGTGCCAATTCCCTCTTCACCCAGTCTGCTCTCCACATTTTCCGTTTGTATGATGCTGGTTGGACGCTCATTAATTCCCTTTAAAAACTCCAGCCCCTCTGTCTTTACCTGTTCCAGTATCTGCTCTATGGCCGCTAAATCCGCTTTTAAACTTCCATTCATACCTATTCCTTTTTAAGATAAAACTAGTGCAAAAACCATAACATTTAAAATGTTTATGTAATAAATTGCTTACATTAGGGTAAACCCTATATCTGTTATATGCGATCTCTTTTATTGTTTTCCATTTTTTTCGGATGCCTTAATCTTCATACTGCAGCTCAAGTGATACATCTGGACAGCAACAAGAGTTACCAAAATCTTGGTAAACAGATTTTTTATTTGGAAGATAAAGGTGCCGGGCTTAACCTTGACCAGGTTATGGGCTTAGATAAGGTTGGTCAATTTAAGCGGGGCCAATCCGACATCCTTAATTTTGGAAACACCCGGTCGGCTTTCTGGATCAAGCTCAATTACTTAAGCAAAAGTGCCACAACAGGGCATTTGATCGTAGACCAGCCCAATATTGAGCATATTGACTGTTACATCCCTGTAAAAAAGGGAATCGAGCATCGAAGAGCCGGCGCTTTCGAAATGTCGGGTAAAGGAACGGTTACCGCAAATAATTATATTTTCAACTTGCCTCAACAAGCAGTTTCTCCTGCCGTAGTCACGATTTGGTTACGAATTAAAACAGATAATTTTATGCTGCTGCCGATAAAGATGGCCACTTCAGAGAACTTTGTCCCCGGGACTTCATTAAAGAACAGTCTTGAAAAAATCTATATCGGAATATTATTAACCATACTGATCTTCAACATTTTTCTTTACCTGAGTGTAAAAGACAAAACCTACCTTTATTATAGCCTCTATGTACTTCCCATGGCCTGCTATGTTGTTGGCTATTTAAGGGGATACAGCTATTTATTGGGCTCCGACCTTCGGCTCCTGTTGAATCACTATCCACATGCTTTACTGAGCTTAGCCATTATATCCACAATCCTGTTTACCAAAAAATTCCTCAATCTTCGGGCAATTTCTCTGAAATATGTCAGAATATGTGACTTCCTGATCATATGTTCGATTATGATGTTTTGCACCAGCATCACCGGACATAAAAGTTTAGCTGCAACACTGGCCCAATATGTGTCAATGGCAAATGCGATAGTTTTATGGACTTTCGGTGTGATCGCTTACCTCCACGGACATAAGCCGGCAAAATATTATATCCTCGCACGAACATCTCTTGCGATTACCGTTATAGCAGTAGTGTTGAGCCTGGAAGGAATATTGCCTTTTCATGATTATACATTCGAATTTGTACCCATAGGTTCCACTATTGAGGTGTTACTGCTTGCTTTTGCATTGGGCGACCGTTACCGGACGATCATCCGTAGCGAAGAGCTCCTGCGTGATGAGAATTTGTCCTTGATCACCACACAAAACCAGCGCCTGGAAAGAGTGGTAGAGGAACGTACAGTAAAACTCAGCGAGACGATTGTACAGCTTGAGGCTTCCAACGGCATAAAAAATAAGCTTTTCTCCATAATAGCTCATGATCTGAGAAGCCCATTCAACAGCCTGATTAGTATTTTCTCTTTAAAGGATATGGACCTGCTTACCCTGAATGAGTTAAAAATGCTGCTGAATGAAAACAAGAAGAATATTGATACGATTCACATTACCTTAAACAACATGCTGCACTGGGCAAAAAGCCATATGGAAGGCATAAACACACATCCCGCTACTTTTAACCTGAAGCTGCTGACCGAAGAGCTGCTGCCGGTTTACCTGCCGCTTATCAAACAAAAAGGTAACACTATTGAACTGCATGCAGATGAACATGCGACTGTCTATGCCGATGAGAATCAGATTCAGCTGGTGCTGCGTAACCTGATAGACAATGCCGTGAAGTTTACTGCTGCTCCCGAAAGCATTGAAATCAATCTGGCAAGTAAACCCGATCACATCGAGATCCGCATTAGCAACCCTATATCAGAGGAAAACAAGTTGAATTTAGAAAAGCTAAAGAACCCTGGTACTTTGGAAACAAGCGATGGTACGGACCAGGAAAGAGGCATGGGCCTGGGTCTGGATCTATGCCGTGAATACATTCAAATCAATGGAGGCAATCTGGAAATTACGTTTACAGACAAGCTTGTTTCGTTTTGCTTCCAGCTTCCCCGGGTTTGTCTGGCAGACACTATTCCGGCATGATTATCGTTTATATCAGACATGAAACTTCAACTGACCCTCTTTCTTTTATTTTGCAGTACAGTCTTGTATGCACAAGCGTTTAAATTCCCAACACTTCCCGAATACGGAAGATCCGTTACATCCCTTGTGCCGGATAACTGGCAGGTGATCGATAGCATATCCGGCGACCTCAATAACGATAAGGTCATGGATCTGGCACTTGTCATCGAGTTTTACAGGCCGGTTAAAGAAAGCCGGGCCTATGGAGACAATGAAACGGAGATCATCACCGAAGTGCAAAAACCCAGGATTCTGGCCATTTATTTTAGACGGTCAGCTTCAGGAGCTTACCGTATAGTTACTCAAAACAACAATTTTATCTTACGTTCGGAAGAAGGCGGAGCCATGGGTGATCCTTTGCGTCCGTTAAAGATAGATTCCAACAGACTTATCTTATCATTTGAAGGTGGCAGCAACTGGCGCTGGAAGCTGAATTATAGTTTTAAATATCATGACAAAGACTGGCAGCTTACCCAGGCTAATAACTATGCCTACCATAATGGTTCCGGTGAAATGAACGACAAGCAGTACGATTTTCTGAATAAAACCCGAAAAGTAGTAAGTGGTAACATAAATGCTGATGCAAGTAAGGAGACTTTTGAGCACCCGCTAACCATAACAACCCTTCGTACTTTTGACAGCTTTAAAAAACCCTGGACATGGGAAATTAACAAAGATGAATTTTTATGATATAAAAAAAGCGTGTTAAATGATAACACGCTTTTTTTATATCATAGTTAATTACTATCGCGAATAATTAGGTGCTTCTTTAGTGATAGAAATGTCATGCGGGTGACTTTCTCTCATACCTGCTGCAGTAATGCGAACAAATTTAGCTTTCTGCAGATCTTCAACAGTAGCCGCACCGCAATAATGCATTCCGGCTCTTAATCCTCCCACATACTGATAGATCACTTCTGCCAAAGTACCTTTATAGGGCACACGACCAACAATTCCTTGAGGAACCAGCTTCGTGACCACATCCGTTTCGTCCTGAAAATAACGATCTTTAGACCCCTGCTGCATGGCTTCTACCGATCCCATGCCACGGTAGGACTTAAACTTACGACCTTCGTAGATAATGGTTTCACCTGGTGATTCCTCTACCCCTGCAAACAGTGAACCGGCCATGATGGCACTTGCTCCTGCAGCTATTGCCTTAACAATATCACCGGTTTGTTTAATGCCTCCATCTGCAATTACTGGAATGCCTGTTCCAATAAGTGCCTGTGCACATTCGAATACCGCATACAGCTGAGGGACACCAACACCAGCAATGATCCTGGTTGTACAAATTGAGCCCGGACCGATACCAACTTTGACCGCATCAGCTCCCGCAGCAGCTAAAGCAAGAGCCGCATCCGCCGTAGCAATGTTACCGGCAATCACCTGTAGCTCTGGCCATCTTTCTTTAATAGCCTTAACCATATCAATAACACCTTTGGAGTGGCCATGGGCGGTATCAACCGTTACTACGTCGACCCCAGCCTGTACCAATGCGGCAACACGGTCGATGTTATCAGCAGCAACACCTACCGCAGCCCCAACGCGCAAACGTCCGCGTTCATCTTTACAGGCTTTCGGATAGTTTTTATATTTCTGAATATCCTTGAAAGTAATCAATCCCGCCAAACGGCCATCGGCGTCTACAACAGGCAGTTTTTCAATTTTATAGTCCTGCAAAATCTCTTCAGCTTGTAAAAGGGTTGTCCCTTCAGCTGCGGTGATCAGATTTTCACGGGTCATGACTTCTGATACCTTGCGCTGCATGTCTTTCTGGAAACGCAGGTCTCTGTTGGTAATGATACCAACCAGTTTGTTGTCGACATCAATAACAGGAATCCCTCCAATCTTAAAATCTTTCATGATCTGGAACGCTTCGGCAACCTTGGCATTTGCATTTAAGGTAACCGGATCCTGGATCATACCGCTTTCTGAGCGCTTTACTTTTCTTACCTCCTCTGCCTGGCGCTCAATACTCATATTCTTGTGCAGCATACCGATGCCCCCAGCCTGGGCAATGGCAATGGCCAAACCAGCTTCAGTTACCGTATCCATAGCAGCAGAAACTATGGGAACATTAATGCGTATTTTTTTTGTTAAGAGACTTCCGGTATCCACATCACGTGGCAGAACTTCAGAATAGGCTGGCACTAATAATACATCGTCGTATGTTAGTCCTTCGGCAATAAATTTATTGGGATCGAGTTGCATAGCAAATAATTTAGGAGTTACTATTTGCCGGGCAAAAATACGATTATTATTCATACTGCGCAATAGTTTAAGTAATAAAGGCAAGTTGCGCTAAAAGATTACAATCAGATTAAATGTCTTTAACGCAAAGATCCTGTTGATCTGAGCTGTCAAACTAAAATCTGATTAACACTCCATTTTTGTAAAGTAAGGCCTGATCGGCATAACCTTGTAAACACAATACAGGAATGACAAGGCTTTTCTCAAACGTATTCCAGTAAGTCAGGTGATTTCAGACAAATAGAAAATCAAGTCAAGCAAAAACAGTAAAACCCAGTAATAAATAGCCCTAATGTGTCAAGTTTTTTCAGTGTAAGACACAGTGTAAGACAAGGACGTGACAAGCTTGTTTGGTTAAATAATTAACAGGGCCTTGCTAGGGCGTTACTAGGGGGTTACTAGGGCCTTTCTAGGGCCACAGCCCTACAGATGCCCTGGTAAGGCCCTGTTAAGACTTTATTAACTCCCAACTAATATTTGCAGCAATATGAACGGTTACAGATCACAGGGATAAGTACAATTATAAAACATCAATCTAAAGCTGTAAATTGAGCTCGAAAATTGAAGCTGCACATGAGATATATCATTTCCCTTATCATCCTTGCTACCTGGCTTTCAGGTGCCAACGCGCAAACTTTTAAATATGGTTTTGTCACAGACACACATGTGGGCACTGCTACAGGTGAGGAAGATCTGAGAAGAACGGTAAACGACATCAACAAACAAACTGATCTCGATTTTATTGTGGTGACAGGCGATGTAACTGAAATGGGAACTAAACTGGAGATTAAGCTGGCCAAAAAGATCTTACGTGGGCTGAGAAAACCATGGTACGTGATTCCGGGAAACCATGATACCGGATGGTCAGAATCTGGGGGAGTGGATTTTATTAAAGAATTTGGAA
>CAMLDJ010000087.1 GCA_946478755.1 uncultured Pedobacter sp.
GTAACTGATAAAGTTGCTGAGGCACCTAGAAAAAATGTTGAATTTGAAAATGAAGGAGTTCTAGTTAAAAACCTTCATGCTTATACTCCTCCGGTCGAAAAGCTTAAGGAAGAAACTCCGGCTGCTGAGAAAGCAGAAGAGAAAACTGATGAAGGCGCCTTACCTGGTGTGAAGATAGTAGGAAAGATCAATCTTGATGATTTAAATGCTAAAACACGCCCTGTTAAAAGAGAGGACACTCCTGCACCTGCAGCTAAGGCCGAGACGCCTGCTGCACCTGTTGCACCTGTTGAAAAAGCCCCTGAGCCGGTCAAGGAAGTAGAGAAGCCGGTTGAACAGCCTGTTGCAGAAATAAAATCTGAACCTGTTAAGCCTGTGGAAACACCTAAAGCCGAGGAGCAGCCAAAGCCGGTTGCTGAGGCGCCCGTGGTTAAAGCTCCTGAGCCTGTAGTTACGCCGAAAGTAACTCCTGAACCGCCAAAAGTTGAAAAGCCCGAAGAGACTGAAGTGATTAAAGCACGTTCGGTAAAGCTTTCTGGCCCAAACATCATTGGAAAAATTACCTTGCCGGTAACGCCTGACCGTAAATCACAGCCTGTTGCTTCTTCGGGAGAAAGTGCTGACGCAAAGAGAAAGCGTAAACGTAAGAAGACACCTGGAGGACATCCGGGACAGGGTGGTCATGGACAACCACAGCAGGGAGCTCAGCAAGCTGGGCAGCCTGGACAAGGCGGACAGCCGGGACAACCAAAACCTGCACCTACGTTTGGTAACAGACCGGATTTTAGAAATAACACAAACAATACAGCCAACAGGCCTAATTTCAGGAATAACAAGCCAGGAGCTCCTTCTGGCGGACCGAAAGAAGAGCCTACGGAAAAAGAAATACAAGATCAGATCAAAGCAACACTTGCCCGTTTAAGTGGAGCTGGTAAATCTGGTAAATTTGCTCAGCGCGCTAAATTACGTCGTCAGAAGCGTGATGATGTGGCCATGTCTGCCGATGAAGCAGCAATGGAGCAGGAGTTACAATCCCGTGTACTTAAGGTGACGGAATTTGTGACCGCAAATGAGCTGGCGACCATGATGGATGAGCCGGTTACAAAAATTATCGCGACTTGTATGAGTCTGGGTATGTTTGTATCGATTAACCAGCGTTTGGATGCAGAGACCTTAACGATTGTTGCTGATGAGTTTGGTTACGAAATACAATTCGTTAAGCCGGATGATGAAAGTGACATTGTTATTGAGGAAGAGGATTCAGAAGAAGATTTATTGCCAAGAGCACCAGTGGTAACCATTATGGGACACGTGGATCATGGTAAGACTTCCTTACTGGATTATATCCGTAAAGCGAATGTGGTTGCAGGTGAGGCCGGTGGTATTACCCAGCACATTGGTGCTTATATGGTAACTACCTCCACAGGTAAGAAAGTAACCTTCCTGGATACACCGGGTCACGAGGCCTTTACGGCGATGCGTGCACGTGGTGCCAAGGTAGCGGATATTGCGATTATCGTTATCGCGGCGGATGATGCCGTGATGCCTCAGACAAAAGAGGCGATCAATCACGCACAGGCTGCAGGTGTACCATTGGTATTTGCTTTTACTAAGATTGATAAACCGGGTGCGAACTCTGATAAAATACGTGAACAATTATCTATTATGAATATCCTGGTTGAGGATTGGGGAGGTAACTTCCAGTCGCAGGAGATTTCTGGTAAGAGCGGTTTAAATGTAGATCTGCTTTTAGAAAAGGTATTATTGGAAGCGGAATTATTAGACCTCAAGGCTAATCCTGCCAAGCGTGCTACGGGTAGTGTAATTGAGGCTACGCTGGATAAAGGACGTGGTATTGTGACTACGGTTCTGGTTCAGGCAGGTACCTTAAAGGTTGGTGATCCTATCCTTGCAGGTAGCTATAGCGGACGTGTTAAAGCCTTGTTTAATGAACGTGGACAGAAAGTAGATAAGGCAGGCCCATCGGTACCCGTACAGGTACTGGGTATGCAGGGCGCACCTACTGCAGGAGATAAATTTAATGCGCTGGAAAGCGAAGTTGAAGCCAGGGAGATTGCGAACAAACGTTTACAATTGATGCGTGAGCAGGGACTGCGTACACAGAAACACATTACGTTGGATGAGATCGGCCGTCGTTTGGCGATTGGTAACTTTAAAGAGCTTAATCTGATCGTTAAAGGTGACGTGGATGGTTCTATCGAGGCTTTATCCGATTCACTATTGAAATTATCTACTCCAGAGATCCAGATCAATATCATTGGCAAGGCCGTAGGTCAGATCTCTGAATCTGATGTATTGCTGGCTTCGGCATCGGATGCGATCATCATCGGTTTCCAGGTTCGTCCGTCAACTGGTGCGCGTAAACTGGCAGAAGCTGAACAGATCGATATCCGTTTATATTCTATCATCTACGATGCGATCAACGAGATCAAGGCGGCGATGGAAGGTATGCTTGCACCGGAGTTTGAAGAGAAGATTACAGCTAACGTGGAGATCAGAGAGACCTTCAAAATCACTAAGGTTGGTACGATTGCCGGTTGTATGGTGTTGGATGGTACCATAACCCGTAACAGCAAGATCCGTATCGTTAGGGATGGTGTGGTTGTTTACACCGGTGAACTGGCTTCATTGAAACGTTATAAAGATGACGTGAAGGAAGTGTCAAGAGGTTACGAGTGCGGATTGAACATTCAGAACTTTAATAACATTGAAGTAGGCGATATCGTTGAGGCTTACGAACAGGTTGAAGTGAAAAGGAAGTTGTAAAACTTCGTAAGATTATATTTTAAAGCGCATTGGAGTTTATCTTCAATGCGCTTTTTTTATGGTGACTCTTTTACTTAAGTTAATTGGGAATATTTTAAAATTTATAGTAAGAATTCATTGACGTAATGACGTAGTTCATTCGCGTAGTGAAAGTGTGCTTTCATGTAAAGCGAAGGCTTAATCAATATTTTGTGAATAGATTTAGTCAAAAATATATCTGAACAACTTATTATATAACGTTCTCAAATTATGATTTCTATTTCTTACTTCTATATAAGCAATCCGACTGCTCTCAATCACATTATTATTCCTGCAACTTATCAGCCAGCAGGCCGGGGTTTAGATTGAGCATTTATTAAAACTTTAGAGGAAGCCGAAAATCTTAAAAAGAGTAGGCAATTAATTATAATCCAATCATGCTCATCAAAACAGCTATGCTAAAAAAATTACCCTATTTATTTCTATTACTTATTGTACTTACTTCTTGTCAAAAAAAAGAACTTGCTGAATTTTCTAATCAAGATCAAATTACTAACGACTTAAATCAATTTAGAGACCTGAAATCTCCAACTATTGCAAAATACTCTTTCAAGGATTTTGTTTCTCCAACGTTGATGAGTATGAGCACGAATGACAATTCTGGATGTATTACGACTTTACATACTCAGTCTCAACAGTTTGATAAGCTTAGTGTGCTTGACCCGACTTCAGATATTCTATATGTTGGGTCTCTGTTTGATGGCAATACCATTCAAACGGGTGAATATATTCCAATTTTTCTTTCGGAGGACTATGTTAGAAAGCCAATTACGATTTCAGTATCTATTCAGGGTAGTTCCGGAATCGTAGCTAAAACTATCGAGCCTGCTTTAAGCACCTATAGAACTGCAATGCAAGAGATAACCAACGCTGAAATTAATGGTGAGCAACCAGCTGCCTTTACGTTCGAAGTAAAAAAAGTCAGGTCGAAAAGAGAAGTGGTGATGAATATTGGAGCCGCCTTAAATGTTGGAGGTAGTTTGTTCACCTCAACTTTTAATTTTGATGAAACCAGTACAACCACTAGAAATTTCTACTTACTTAAGATTTATCAGAAGTTTTATTCAGCTGATATAAACATCCCTCAAGACGGGAACTTATTTAATAAGCCAGCAAGTTATGAGAGTAATGTTGCTCCCGTTTATGTATCGGGAATAGATTATGGAAGAAGTGCTTACCTGTTAATAGAAAGCTCATACGATTCAACGCGGGTTAAAAATGCTTTAAAAACAACTTTTGATTTTTGGAAAATCGATGGAAGTGCGAATATAAGTAAAGAAGTGCAAGATGTTACCGATGAGATGACCATTAGTGGAACTGCAATAGGGGGCTCATCGAGTTTAGCTGCAGAAACAATCAGTGGATTGGAGTCGTTTCACAACTATGTAATCAGGAGTGGAAATTTGACACCGAATTCACGAGGAGCTATTATTGCATACAGAATGCGTAATGCAAAAAATCATGCTATCTATAATACTATGATTAATGGCGACTATTATGTTCGTGATTGTTCTGGAGCTAAGCGATTATTATATAATTTCTATTCGACACAGTTTGGACACATATATACCATCAATAGTAATTTTGCTAATGAGCGTCCAGGTTGGAGACGGATAACAAACGATCCGATTTATGTTTATGGAACTCAGGTTGCCGGATCCGTTCCTGTATATATTATGCAACATAGGAGTCGGGCTGTATATTGTTTAACTACTAACAATACGATTGATCTTGATGTCTGGGCATCAACCGGACAGCCTGATTTTTATGCGTACAAAGTGCCAGGTGATTTCAGAGTCCCAATTCACCAGTTCTATAATCCTCAGTTTCCTACTCATGGATACTTTTATGATATAACATATAATCCTCTGGCCAATGGATGGGTTGAAAATGGCATCAAGTTTTATGCATTCAATTCTCCAAATTAGTATTACCTAATTATTGAAAAATAAACTTGTTTATAGAATCGACTCCTTTAGGGTATTGTAGACTTTATAACTCTAAGGTATTTACAAGAAAGCGCATTGGAGGTAAACTTCAATGCGCAGTTTTTTTAAATACGATAGTTGAGAGCGGACGGTTTTTAGCAATCTTACAATAATAAATATTCATTACTAATAAGAGTAGTTTTACTGCCAGTCATGGTCGGAAGAGTTTTCTTCCGACTTTTTTATTAAACACTTTGCATAAATAACTGATAGCCAATCGATAGTCATTTTGTTATGTTTAGCCACCGCATTACTCATAATCAATGATGCCATTCAAATGTGTGGGACCTCGTAGCTCTTCCAGCGACGATCCCGCGATGCGGGAGACAGTAATTGAACACGTGAAAAAAGAACTGGTCGCAAGATATTAAAAGGTGCTTCTATGAAATGTGGGTATTTGACAAATTTTTTGTGAATAGATATCAACCTCCTGTAAATTATTTATCTTCGTTAAAATTCGTATCAACGGGTCTTGAAAAGCTTAAGCGGGGATCAAACTAAATGGGGTTAAAAAAAATATTTAGAACAAAGAAAATACTGCCGAAGGAAAAGCAGGTTAAAGTTGGGAACTACAAGTTGGTAGCAAACTATGAGCATCCAATTGAAGAGTATCTAACTCAGTTTAAATATTATTCGAGGAATTTGCCGAGACTTGCTAAGTACATAGAAAGTAAATATCCGAAGTATTCAATAATCGATGTAGGTGCAAATATTGGGGATACCATCGCTCTTTTTAGAAGCGCGGGAGTCGATCAATTAATCCATTCTGTTGAAGGAAATCCTGTCTATATAGAGTTATTGGTTCATAATTTATCCCTATTTAAAGATGTTGAACTTCACAAGACATTTTTAAGCGAAGAGTCTAAAGAAGAAAGTATTGTTATTGACCATACAAATGGGACGGCAAACATAAGTACCGGAGCTGGTGAAGTTACAACAGTTGCTAAATTTGATGATCTTGTGGCTCAAAATAAAATTGAGAACATCAAGCTGCTGAAAACAGATACCGACGGATTCGATTTTAAGATCTTAAGAGGCTCATTTGATACTATTAAAAGAGATAAGCCAGTTTTGTTTTTTGAATATGATGTAGACTATCTCAGACAACAAAATGAGGATGGACTAAAAATCTTTGATAACCTTAAGGATTTCGGATATAATATTGCTCTTTATTATGACAACTTTGGCAAGTTTTTACTATCAACTGAAATAAGCAATACACATTTATTACAACAGCTTTATGCTTATATAAATAGAAAAGAGGATAGTGCTTTTCCATATTACGATGTTTGTTTATTCCATGAGAATGACAATGACTTGGCCGACTTCTGTATCAAAAAGGAGATGGAGTTTTACAGCTAAGTTGGCCGGTTAACTCTTTATACATATTGACCGTTGCTGCGAGGCATTTTTCCAATGTATAACTTCGGAGTTTTATCTTTCCGTCGTTAACAAGTTGCTTCCTGAGTACTTCGTCTTTTATCAACAAATGAATTTTGCTTATGAGCGACGGCATTGAGTCCGGATCAAAGTAAAGAGCAGCGTCTCCTGCTATTTCGGGAAAACAGCTGCAGTTACTTAGCAAGACTGGACAATCATTTTTGAAAGCTTCAAGTATTGGAATGCCAAATCCTTCATAAAGGGAAGGAGACACAAAGCAGATTGCATTATTATAGAGCGTATTTAATTGGTTATCTGTTGCAGATAAATGCAAGGTTTTGCTTAAGATTTGATGGTCAGTTAGAAAATCACTTTCTTCTACACTAAGTGGTCCTCCTCCTGTCAATACTAAATGCAGGGTATTATCAGTTTCGGCTATCTCCTTAAAGGCTTTGGCAAGAAAGAGAAAGTTTTTATATCCGCCTCTGCTCCCTACAAAAAGAATATAACGTTCAGGGAGCCGCTCAACCGTTTCATATTGTGGGGCATCCGTATTAATACCATGAGGTATTACTTTAATTCTGCTTTCTTCTATATTAAGATACCTTATGATGTCTTTTTTGGTAGTTTCCGATATGGCAATGATACGGTCCGCTGCATCGGCCATTTCCTTCTTCTGTTGTGGCGTAGGATCATCAGGAGAAAAAAATTGCGGAAACCGTTCGTAAACCATATCGTGAATCGTGATTACTAAAGGTTTTTTTAGATATTTAAGACAATAAGGGTCAAAATAGGTAGCATGAAACACGTCGAAATTATTCTTTTTTAAGAGGTATTTACAGTACTTTCTGTTTTTTTGATATATATCGGGCTTATTTCTTGTCAAATATTTGAATATTAGTCCTTCTAATCCTTGATCTAACGCTTTTTGGTAATAGTCCCTGGAATAAAGAAATCCTAATATTGCTTTTATTTCTTCATTTTTTTGAAGACCTTTTATAATATTTGCAAAATATCGCGAAATGCCACCGTATACCTGTAGACTGAATATCTGGTGATCGAATAGAACTTTTATCATTACTTTTGTCTCGTGCAATAACTCGATAAGCGAATTAACGTTTATTGCTTACCAAAATTAAATTGTTAATATGTTTTCCAACTCGCCAAAAATATCAATTATAACGATTAATTATAATAATGCGGAAGGATTGAACAAAACTATAGATTCGGTTACCGCTCAGAGCTATAAAAACATAGAGTATTTGATTATTGACGGTGGCTCAGACGACGGTAGTGTTGAGATTATAGAGCGCCACAGCAATGGAATCTATTATTGGGTGTCTGAACCTGACAAGGGTATTTACAATGCGATGAATAAAGGAATTGAGGCTTGTACGGGAGATTACTTGCTTTTCCTTAACAGCGGAGATACTTTGACTCAGGAAGGCATATTGGAGCAGGCTGTTGACTTGGGAATGGATAAGGATCTGGTTTATGGAGACATTGTGTTTGTCAAAGATGGGCAGCGTAAAGAATGGCCTTCTACAACTCAACTTTCTTTTGATACTTTTCGTGCCGGGGGACTGCCTCACCCCTGTACATTTATTAAAAGATCATTATTTGAACTGGTAGGTCCTTATAATGAAGAACATCTCATCGTATCTGACTGGGAGTTTTTCTTGCTAGCTACCTGCAAATACAATGCAAGCTATAAGCACATCCATTTGTTCATTTGTGATTTTTGCGAGGAAGGAATCAGTTCCGATCCCCTTAATCAGGCCCTTATACAGGAAGAACGTAATTCCGTCCTTCAACATCACTTTTCTTTTTTCTTAGATGATTATAAAAGCTATGACCTTATGAAGAAGGAGCTGAGTAAAGTGATGTTTTTTGTGAGAATAAAGCGCTTTTTTAAAAAAATAGAGCAAAAATGACACAAAAACCTTTAGTCTCTGTAATTATCCCATCTTATAATTACGAACGGCACCTTCCCTATACTTTGGATTGCCTAATTAATCAGTCATATCAGCATGTTGAAATTATTGTTGTTGATGATGGCTCGAAAGATAATACGAGGGAACTCATGCAACGCTATTTGAAGAGGGACTCCCGGATCTTTTATATCTATCAGGAGAATAAGGGGCTGTCGTCCTCAAGAAATCTTGGAATTTACCACGCAAAAGGAACATATATTCAGTTCCTGGATGCAGATGATTTGATCTCATCAGATAAGATTGCGCTGCAGGTTGAACATTTTTCTGATCATCCGGATTTGTATATTTCTTATACTGCAGGCTACTATTTCAAAGATCAGCAACCTTTAAAGTGGTTTAAAAATGTATTTCTAACAGAGGAGGACTGGATGCCAAAATTGAAGGACTCGTCTTCAGAAGCGGTAGATGCACTTGTAAGAAGGAATATCATGCCTGTGAATTCGGCTTTGGTCAGGAGATCTTTATTTGAAAAGGCAGGTTTATTCGATGAAGACCTTAGAAGTCTGGAAGATTGGGATTTCTGGCTAAGATGTGCTTTTTTAGATATAAAGATTCGGTATTTGGAAGATGAACGCGCTTTTGCCTTGGTAAGGGTTCATGAAAATAGCATGAGTCAGGATCGGTCTAAAATGTATAGTTACGAGCTGAATTTGAGGTTGAAAATTAAAAAAATGCTTCAGGACTCTTCTACGTTGACAGCCAGTCAACTCGAGGGACTAAAAAAGGTGAATACAAGAAGTTTAATAGGTGTATTCAGCTTGTTAATCCGTTGGGTTGGCTTGTTTGATTTGAATAATCACAGACAACTCGCTAAAAAGATTGGAATCGGAATTTTCATTAAATCCTACCTGAAGGCATTAAATGATTCACGAAAAGCTTAGCGGCTTTTGTATTCTTATCTTCCCTATAACCTAAGGTCCAAGGGGCCTAGTCAGTGTTCTTTTGCCCGGCTTTTCTTTCTAATTAAATTTATTCTGCTCCAAAAGTTTTTCTTGTAGATGTATAAAAGACTATTCATATTTCTAATTAAAAAGAAGGCTAGTCTGTAATTGAACCTATTTGAGGTTGGTTTCTGAAGCATCAATTGATGCAGGTGATCTATAAATTTGTAATTTTTAGCGGTTGAATACTTTTTGCAAAACCGAATCCAGTGAATTAGTTTTTTATCTTCATTAAAAGGCTCTTCCTTTTTTTGGATTTTCTTACTTAATATATCAGTTGACGCATTGTCATGTTGTCTATAATTTACCAAACATTCTTCTATCAGGCCAATACTACCATGATTGGTGGCTGCAAAGGCAATCCAGTGATCATGGAAATACGATTTATTGAAAGGCATAATGTAGCGAATTAGCGTTTTTTTAAATAGCATTGCATGCCCTGATATACAGTTCCCAAATAAAAAAGGCCTAAAATCATGTCCTTTATAAAGGTTAATGATATCGGACATTTTCTTGTCCATTGATTCTCCATGCTCATTTACGAAGGCAGAATCATGATATATCAGAATATGATCGTTTATATTTTTATATAATTTACTAATTTTATTAAGGTTCCATAGATCATCCTGATCGGCTAATGCAATGTACTCTCCACGGCATAATGAAATAGCTTTTTCAAAGTTTTTAACGTATCCCAGATTGCTTTCATTTTGATAAATGCGAACGAAGGGAAAATTTGCCGAATAGGACGTCAACATCTTTAAAGTGTTGTCCGAGGAGCGATCATCAACGATGATAAGCTCTAAGTTCGGATAATCCTGATTGACCAGACTATCCAGTTGTTCGACAAGGTAGTTTTCACCATTATAGGTGCATAGGGCGATAGATATAAGTGGTGTTTGCATAAATCTAATCGATAAAAGTCTGCATATCAACAAGCCTTCTGTAAAGGCCATTACGAGCGATAAGTTCAGTATGACTACCTATTTCGACTACCTGTCCGTTATCAAGAACAGCAATGATATCTGCGTGCTGTATCGTACTCAGTCGATGGGCAATTACAATCGATGTTCTGTTCTTCATTAAGTTGTTTAACGCTTCCTGAACCAGTTTCTCTGATTCCGTATCGAGTGCTGAGGTTGCCTCATCTAAGAGCATAATCGGAGGATTTGCTAGTACAGCCCGGGCAATGCAGACTCGCTGTTTTTGACCACCAGACAGACGGTTTCCTCTGTCACCTACAAAAGTTTGATAGCCTTGTTCAGTATTTAATATAAAATCATGAGCATTGGCAATTTTCGCGGCTGTCACAACTTCTTCTTCTGTAGCTTCTGGTTTTGCGAAAGCAATGTTATTAAATATAGTATCATTGAACAACAAGGATTCCTGGTTGACAGTGCCCATTTGAGCACGTATACTTTCCACTGTCAAATCCTTGTAGTCGCGGCTATCGATTTTAATGCTGCCGCATTTTGGATCATGAAAGCGTGGGATAAGGTCCATTAATGTGCTTTTTCCTCCTCCCGAAGGACCTACAAGCGCCACTGTTTTACCCTTTGGTATGGTTAAATTGATGTCTTTCAGAACTTCCTTCCCGCCATAGTTAAAGGATACATTTTCAAAAGTTAAGGCCTGGCTGAAGCCATTTATAGCTTCTGCGCCAGGTTTATTCACCAGCTCTGGTTTGGTATCAATGAGTTCCAAAACACGTTCTCCGGCGGCAATACCTGAGTGTATTCCACTGAAGGAGTCTGTTAAGGCTTTTGCAGGGCGCATTACCTGAGAAAAAATTGCGATGTACGCTATAAACTGCCCAACTGAAAGCGCATTGGATTGTTTGCTCATGATTAATGAAGCTCCGTACCAAACGATAAATGTGACCATTAAGACTCCCAGAAACTCAGATACCGGTGAGCCTAATTGCTGCCTTCTCACCATTTTTCTGTTCAAATTGGAATAAAGCACGTTTTCATTATGGAACTTGTCTTTTATTCTTTCTGAGGCATTAAAGGCTTTGATGATTTTGATCCCGCCCAATGCTTCATCTAAGAATCCTATCATTTTTGCAAAAGATTCATGGGATTCTTTGGCCTGTTGCTTTAATCTTTTTACAATTTTGCTAATGATGAAAGCAGATAAAGGAATCACCATTAAAGAGAATAAGGTTAGCTTCACGGATATCGATAATAAGGCGATTACGTAGAAAATGAGTGTAACAGGCTCCTTAAATACGACTTGCAGGGTGTTGGTGACCGTAAACTGTACGACTTGCACATCAGAGGCAACTTTTGAAATGATGTCTCCCTTTCGCTCATTGCTAAAATAGCCAACATGAAGGTTCATCACATTGTTAAACACCGTTTTCCGAAGGTTAAGGAGCGTGTGTACCCTTAAATCTTCCATAGTCCTTTGTGAAAAGTATTTGAAGATGTTAGAAAGCAACACGGATATAATAATAATGACACAGATATAGCTTAATGTTTTTTCCGGGCCATACGTAGCCAGAGAATGATCCACAAATTCCTGGAACTTTCCTGTGATGTCAAAATTAGAAGCTGTAGTTGTGGTTGGTACTGGTGGTTTAGTTCCTTCACCTGACATCATTACGCCAAAAAGAGGAGATAATAGGGTCAGGTTTAAGACTCCAAAAAGTACTGCAAGTAAAGTGGTAATGATATATGGTATTGCAAACTTTTCTATTGGCTTTGCAAATAATAATAATCTGAAATAGGTTTTCATTTATAAAAATTAGGCTGCAAAGTTACGTTTTCTAGAACAAAACATATCTTGTTACAGCAATGCTACAGTCTTGTTGGAAATAGAGTTGTTAATTATATCAATGATATCCTGAACTTCCAGTTCAGAATCGTGTTTTTTCTTCAGGCCCCGAAGGTCTTTCCTTGAAGCTTTAATTTGAGGGATGTGCTCCAGATACTCCTTATAGCTTGCCATCATCCATGATTTGCCAAGAATAAGCTTGGGTAGTACTTCCAGAAGGAATAAATAGCCAGGCCATACCCATGCTCTGAATCCGTTCAGATGAATTTTGTGAAATATAAACCGGTTGCGATAATAGATCTTCTTGATAAAATCTGATTTAATTTGAGTTTTTGTGCTTCCACTAACCTGATGAAAACATATGGATTGATGTTCATAATAACATTTCCATCCCAAAAGCCATGCTCTTAAGCAAAGATCTGAATCTTCAGAAGAGAAGGGCGAGTAAATTTCATTAAATCCCTTAAGTTCTTTAAGCTTTTTTGTATCTACCAGGGCATTTGCACCCGAAAGATAAGCCGTATAGGTGCTTTGATCATCCGGATTAAGGCTGTAGTAGAAACGGTTTGCTTTAAGGCGGCAACCCTTGCGAAATAAAATCCGGGCGGCGTCTTCAATTTTGCTGCCGTCAGCACTCATAATCCGTCCCATTACCCCAAAAGTATCCTGGTACTGGAAATATCGCCATTGTTTCTCAAAGTAATCTTCTGCAAGTTTCACGTCTGAGTTCAGGAGAAACGTGAGTTCATATTGTGCTATTTTTATCCCGACGTTACACGTGTAAGAGAAGCCACGGTTTTTATCGTTTATCAGCAGGTTTATCTGCGGATAATGCTGCTTTATAAAATCTGCACTTTGATCCTTTGAACCATCATCAATGACAATGATTTCGAACGGGACTTCTGCTCTTTTGACGGCCTGGAGCACTGATGGCAAATAGGCTTCCAATAGATGCTTGCCGTTATAGTTCGGGATAACGACAGAAAGACTTTTCTTCATCATGTTATCTAACGATTTTATAGTTTCGGTATTCAAAAAGCCTGATTCCTGTCAGATCTTCTATTTTCTGTAAAATCCTTCTTTTAAGGTTCATCTTTGGAGCTTTTTTAGTCAGATCCTCATCAAATGTCCAATTGGTGGCCGCGATCCTATCTTGTATAACTTGAGGATGAGTGCCACTGAATTTAACCAGACGGTCTGCGTTACGCATATCAAAGGCTTCCTGAACGGGGAAATTGTGTTCTACCCAGTCTTTGGTCTGATAGAACTGATTAAAGTTCCGGACCTTTCCTTGTAACGCTTTGGGTGTTTTTACCCAACCATAGTGATATACATAGGCATCAATTAGCTTTACTCTTAGTTTTCTTTCGTTAATTCTAAAGCCTTGAGCATCCCTGTAAGAATGTATGCCGGGTAGGTTTTTCAGGACACGAATTTCTCGTCGATACCAACGCCTGGACGCTGCATAGTAATCATAGGAGGCATAGAAATGTAGATATTTCAAAAGCAGCGCTTCAATTTGTTCATCCCCAAGATTGGCCTGCATTTCCTGTTTGATCAAAGCATGATACTTTTCATGTATACATTCATCCCCTTGTATGTAGATCATCCAATCGGTATCTGCTGAAACTGCTTTAATGGCCTTATTTGTTTCTTCGGCAAAAACCTGTCCGCCCAGCTGAAGAGAATCGTCCCAAGTGGTATCTATTATTTTAATCTTGTCCGGTGAGATAGATTTTATAAGTTCAGCGGTTTCGTCTGTTGAATTCCCTACCGCAACGATAAATTCATCACATAGCGGTAAAACAGAACGAATGGCCTCTGCTACCGGATAGTCGTTTACGATTGCATTTCTGATAAAGGTAAAGCCTGTGACTTTCATGGGCGTTGTTTAAGGACAGGTTGTGTTAATTGCTGTTTTTTCCAGTGTGTACCCCGCAGGTACAGTAATTTACTTAGCGGGTACTTAAATTTAAAATGGCCGTTATAATCTGTTCCGAGTTCACGGTGCGGAATTTCAGGGTTTTCCTTTAAGCACTGATTTATGGCTGTTGCATACACCGTTGGTCCGGTCATTTTATGTACATCATGTGGGTGTTTATTGTTTCTGATATGGTCTGACATCAGCTCCATGGTCTTTTGCAGAAAGGGATGATTCGCTTCAGAAACCAATGCCCATTGTACATACATGCCTGGATTCCGTTCCTTTGAGATAATCGCAACATCATCCGAAAGAATGAAATCACTGAGCCGCCCGTTTATTGAGCTGTCTATATCCAGATAAATGCCGCCTTTTTTTAACAATATGGCATACCTGAAAAAGTCGGCTTTTGCCGCGCCAATATTAAGTTGCTTATAGAGTTTGAACGTTTCATCATCAAATGCTTCCTTTAAAAAAGATTCAATTCTGTTATCATCGTAAAATTCATAACGATATTCCGGATTTTTTTTCCTGAATCTTGAAATGTACCATCGGGTAATTAATGGTAATTTGTCGGATTTAAATGTTTGATAGATTACTTTCGGTATTGACATTATTGATGTTGAATCTAGTGTTTTTGAACAAGATGCTTTAATAGAATGTTGAATAAATTACATTTCTTTGTAGCAAAGATAATTTTAATTGATGCAAAACGAAGATTCTCTTGTAAAGGCTATAAAAGAAGGAAGCTTTATTGCACTGGCTCGGGCCATCACTTTCGTCGAAAATGACATTTCACCTGCGGCGCAATTATTAAGAAAAATAGAACTGAACTCAACTGTCCCTGTGATCGGAATAACCGGGCCACCGGGGGCTGGTAAGAGCACACTTGTCAATGCAATTACGGAACGGCTTGTAACCGAAGGTAAAAAGATTGCCATTCTTGCCATAGATCCAACTTCTCCATTTAATTTTGGTTCGTTGCTCGGCGACAGGATCAGGATGTCGCAGCAGTTTAACAACCCTAACGTATATATCAGATCGCTGGCTACACGTGGCGCACTGGGGGGGATATCTGCAAAAACAATTGAAATTGTAGATGTAATCAAGGCTGCGGGATTTGATCTGATCCTGGTTGAAACCGTTGGAGTTGGCCAGTCTGAAGTGGAGATTGCCGGTCTGGCTGATAAGACCATTGTGGTGCTGGTTCCAGAATCGGGAGATGAGATTCAACATATAAAATCGGGATTGATGGAGATTGCACAGGGTTTCGTCGTGAATAAAGCAGATAGAGCGGGCGCGGACGGCTTTGCAAATAACCTGAAAAAACTCGTTCATAGTCAGCATCAGCAAATTCCGGTCTTTAAAACGGTAGCCGATAAAAAAGAAGGTGTCACCGAATTATGTGACTGGTTGCTCAAGCCGATAGTAATGGGTGACGAGCGCCGATCGTTTTTGCTGGCGGAAAAGGCATTTAAAATTATACAACACTACCGCATGGAGAATGTCGATAGAAAACGACTGCATTCAGCCATTCTTGAGGCGATGAAAAATAAGGAGTTTAATATTTATCGCTTTACGGATAACTGGATTTAAGGCAGGGAATTATTTTTTTGTCTTAAAAACAGGACTTGCTTGTATAGGGGATTAGGACAGTGCTTAAGTGGTTTTTCAATGGCATTTAAAAAACAAGTTACCCTTGAAGTGTATTTTGAACACTACTTACCGGACTTTGACTTTTTTTTAATCGGAAGTCAGTTTTTTTTGTGGGTTTAAAGCGCTTTTTGTGGTCTTCCATGCCCAAAATGGGGTTATTTACTAAATCTTTGCAAGTTTGGAACGGTGTTTGTACAAGTGTTTTGAGAATTTAAAAATTTGTTTAATTTTGCTACACAAAAAAATTATACAATTAAAATTTGTTTAACTTTAAAAAAGAAAATTATGAATTATTCTACTTTAAAAAAGGGTCTAGCAGCTTCTCTAGTGACCTTGATGGGAGTAACAACTCTTGCAAGTGCTCAGGATGCTACGACGACTTCTTCTTCTTCAGCCAAGGTATTTGGTGGAAGAGGCCAGTACAGAACTTGGTCGATCGGTGTTAATGCTGGAGTTTTATCTCCGTTTATTGCTATCGGTGGAACCAATGACTTCACAAATGCTGACGTAAACTTAGGTTACGGTATCTCTTTAAGAAAACAATTGGGTCATGCATTCGGTTTAGAAGGTAACATTTTCCGCGGAAAAGTTTCTGGAACAAACAAAGATGGAGGTCCTTCTGCTCTTCCAGGTTTAACTAGCTTTGAAACTGAGATCGGTTATGCTGCTGATTTAAGAGGTGTTGTTAACGTTGCAACTGTGGATTTCTTACGTCGTGAGAACTCTGTTAACTTTTTCGTAACTGCTGGTTACGGTGTTGCTGCTTACAGAGCTGCATTAAACGGAGCTGATCCTAAAGATTTACCTGAGGCATATGGTGAAGATGGAGACAAAAAATACATCAAAGAAGCTTACATCCCTGTAGGTGCTGGTGTTAAATTTAAAGTTTCTGACCGTGTATCGTTTAACTTAGGTTATACTATGCACTTCATCGATGCTGATAACTTTGATGGTGTTTGGGCCAAAGCAACTACTAAAGATAAATTCTCTTATGGATATGCTGGCTTAGAATTCTCTTTAGGTTCTGCGTCTAAACCAAACCTTGACTGGGTTAACCCACTTGCTTTAATGTATGATGAATTGAAAGATCCTTCATTACGTCAGGAAGTTGAAGCTTTGAAAAACCGTGTATCTAACGTTGAAAAGTCTATCGAAGATTTGAAAAAAGATACTGATGGTGATGGTGTTGCTGATCAGTTTGATAAATGCCCAGGTACACCAGCTGGTACTGCTGTTGATGGTTCAGGATGTCCTCTACCTAAAGCAGATACTACTGCTATGAGCAATGCTAACTTAACTGGTTTTGAAACTATCCAATTTGAATTCAACTCTTCAGTTTTAAAAACTGAGTCTTACCCTACTTTAGATAAATTATCTTCAGTATTGCGTGAAAACGGTGGTAAAGTAACTGTAAACGGTTACGCTTCAAGCGAAGGTACTGCTGCATACAATCTGAAATTATCTAAAGACAGAGCTAATTCTGTTAAAACTTACTTAGTTAACTCTGGTGTTAATTCTAGCCAGGTGGTAACTAAAGGTCATGGTGAAGCTAACCCAGTTGCTTCTAACGATACTGAAGAAGGTCGTATCCAGAACCGTCGTGTTGAATCAGCTAGAAACTAATTATTTCTAATTAAATACGAAAAAAGAGGGCTTCAATTTGAAGCCCTCTTTTTTTTATTTATACCTTTGTGTACCATGTGTCTATTTAGAAAAAAGGATCCAAACAGACCCACAAATACCAATATCAAAATCATGCATATCATCAATGCCATTGCTATTGGTATGTTTGTTGCCGGTATTTTGTGGAAGCTAATTGAGTGGTTAGCTGGTGCCTGAACATAGACAAGCTTGAATAAACCTAGCAGCAATGAAGAAGATAATACACACAACTAATGCTCCCGCTCCAATCGGCCCATACAGCCAGGCGGTGCTTGCCAATGGATTTCTATTTCTATCTGGTCAGATCGCAATCAACCCGGTCTCTGGTGAATTGGTTCACTCGACGATAGCAGAAGAGACACACCAGGTCATGAGAAACATTAAATCGGTTTTGCTGGAGGCATCCTACGGATTTGAAGACGTAGTAAAAACCACTATTTTTTTATCTGACATGAATCTGTTCACAGAGGTAAATGAAGTTTATGGTTCCTATTTTGAGGCTAACTTTCCTGCCCGTGAAACTGTTGCAGTAAAAGGTTTGCCAAAGGGAGTGAATGTCGAGATTTCCGTCACTGCATATAAGGGGTAGGCTTTGTTTGCGGCTAGCTTAGATACGACTATCGAATTTCTGAAGGGCGTAGGGCCCAAACGCGCAGAACTTTTGCAAAAGGAACTGGGTATTTTTACCTATGAGCAATTACTCAATTATTTCCCCTTCCGGTATATTGACAGAACCCGGTTCTATAAAATTAAAGAACTTAGCCTGGACCTGCCTTATGTACAGATATTGGGGAGGGTCACCGGTAAAGAGCAAGTTGGCGAAAAACAAAAGAAACGTATAGTCGCACGGTTAACGGATGAAACCGGGTCCATCGAACTGGTATGGTTTCAAAGCTTGAAATGGGTAGATGAGCATGTGATGAAGGGTAAGGTTTACATCGTATTTGGTAAGCCTGTGCTTTTTAATGGGAGCTTCAGTATTTCTCACCCGGAAATGGAAACTTATCCGAGGCCCAGCACAGTCACTGGCAATCTCCGGTTGCAGCCTGTGTATAATTCGACAGAGAAATTAAAAAAGTTTTTTCTAGACAGTAAAGGCATTCAAAAGCTGCAAACCTTATTACTGGAGCAACATCTTTATGAGGTTAAGGAAACCATACCTTCTCATATCCTCCAAAAGTATCAGATGATCTCCAGGAAGGAATCTATTTTAAATATCCATTTTCCTAAAGATGTTACCACGTTAAAAAAAGCCGAAAGGCGTCTCAAATTTGAGGAACTTTTTTTTATTCAACTGCAGTTGCTGCACAACAAGCAGCTTCGGGAACTGAAGTTTAAAGGTCACCTGTTTCCGTTGGTCGGCCAGAGGGTAAATGCATTTTACAACGAAATTCTTCCTTTTGAATTGACCGGTGCGCAGAAGCGGGTGGTTAAAGAGATCAGAATGGATACGCAACGCGGCATTCAGATGAACAGATTGGTACAGGGCGATGTGGGTAGTGGTAAGACGGCGGTAGCCTTGATGAGCATGCTGCTAGCCAGCGACAACGGCTACCAGGCTTGT
>CAMLDJ010000088.1 GCA_946478755.1 uncultured Pedobacter sp.
AATCAGGTTTTCTCCTTGGAAACGGGAGAAGTGATTTTGGTAGTCAGCAGGGTTGAGTGGTGCTTTCATCTGACCGCTGAGTAAGCCTTCGGCCGTATTGGCGAACGCCACCACTCCTATACCCAATTCCTTTGCAGTAGGAAGCAAGTCAGTCTCAATCTGCCGGTCGGCCAGTGAATAACCAATCTCCAAAGCGGTTACCGGGTATAGGCTATTGGCTTTACGCAATTGCGCCGCATTAACCTCAGACACGCCCAGGTAACGTACCTTTCCCTCTTTGATCAGATCGGCCACGGTTCCAATCACATCTTCCATCGGGACGCTCTCATCCAGTCTGCATGGCTGATAAAGATCGATGGTATCGATGCCCAAACGCACTAAGGAATAATTGATGAAATTTTTTATGGCAATGGGACGCAAGTCCAATCCAAGCCATTGATTCCCGTAAAAGATCGCACCGAACTTGACACTGACGAAGGCATCATCCCTCCTACCTTTAATGGCTTTGCCTACAAGCAGCTCATTGTGACCGCTTCCGTAAAAGTCACCGGTATTCAGAAAGTTGATACCGCTGTCCAGTGCTTGTTGAATGGTGGCTATACTTTCGGTTTCGTCGTTCCCCTGGCTTCCCCACACGGGCGACATGCGCATGCATCCTAACCCCAATTTGGAGACGAGTGGACCATTTTTGCCAAGGCTTATTTTTTCTATCGTTTTCATCGTTGTTGTTTATAAATTTAACAAAACAAAATTGAATATTATTTTCTCTACCCGCTTTCTTCCAGGGCTCAAATTACTTGTCTGTATGGATCAGCTTATCACGCATCTTTCAGCCTGCTAACCGACACGTTGACCTAATTATTTGCTGACCTTAAAGATGGTGATGACTCTAGTATTGTCACCATTAAATGATATTTTGACAGGTATGATCGTAAGAACACCAAAAAATACTATATTGATGTTCTTGCAAAAACAAATAACTCATATCGCCCAAAAGTGCAACGATTCCGTTGTGGAAATCGTTGTTTCTTTAATTGTTTCTAATCCATCAGCTGCTATGGCGAGTATGTTGGTTGATAAATCATCTTTCAAAGACTTTAGCAATCTTGCCCTAAACCTTTAAATTTCTGGTTTGGGGCTTCAGGCATCGTAATTTCCCGGGAAATTCTGGTATCAGAAATCACAACATCGTTTGTTTATCATCATTTGGCTTATTGTCATTCGATTTTAGCGGATTCACACAAGTGGGCGTTAAAATTTTTATAGCAATATGCACTTCAACCAGTAAGTTCCCGCAGAATGACGGTGCTTAAGATAACCGTAGTCATCACTACAGATAAATACAATTGAAAGCCGTTGATTTTAATCAATTCTATCTCACAAAATATGAATACATCTAATCAAATCGTACTCACAACGGGTATGTTCGACCTCTTGAAGGCGCAGATCACTAGAAAAAAACTTAACATACAAAACGAAAAAAGAATATTAGCAGAACTAAGAAATGCAAAACAAGTTCTAAGGAAAGATCTTCCAACAGGATTCGTTGATGTTTATAAATCGGTGACCATCACAGATGTTGAAACTAAAACTGAGCACACCTATCATTTTGTCCCCAAAAACGTCGCCAGACGCAAACACGGAACGCTGTCTATCCTTTCGGATCTTGGCCTGGCCTTGCTAGGTCATAAGAGTGGAGCAGAAATCCCTTGGGCGACCAAAGATGGCGAGAAAATTTATCGCATCGAAAAAGTTGCAGATATCGATAGCTGATGCAGTGCATAGGTACTTCATAAAATAAGCCGTCCGTGCGGACGGCTTATCCAAAATACTAGAGTAAAAAACCATTTATTTTGGTTTTAAAAATTACCTTTCTCCATTGTGGGTCACAATAGATTCCGGAAATTCACCACGCTCTGCGCCACGTCAACGCTATTGCTTTGCCAGTTATACTCATACTCTGCAGAAATTGCCCCTTTAAAATGCTGTCTTTTTAACTCAGCGATCACACCGGGAATATTACTTACTCCCTCTCCCCAATGTACATCATGTCCACTTTTTCCTTTCTGATGAAGATCTTTCATATGGGAATGCAACACATGTCCGTCCAATTTCTTAAGACACTCCACAGGATCAAGTCCTGAACGCACCCAATGTCCTATATCGGCACACGCTCCAATACGTTTACTTTGACCTTTTATGGCGTTCAATATGATATCCGGATTCCAATAATGCGAAGGATTGGGGTGATTATGTATGGCGACATTGATCTCATATTTATCAGCCAGTTTCGAGAGCAATGGAATGTCCTTCTCATTGGGCTCTGATGTAATGGTTTGAATACCCATAGCTTTACAAAAATCAAATAGTTTAATCCAGTCAGCTTCATTGTTTGCACTGGTGACACCAAAAGCCACAACTTTAACATTGCTCGCTTTCAGCATTTCCAGTACAGCCTTCCGCTTAACCGGATCCATGTCCGGACTCATTGTACCATCAATACCACCGCCAATTTTCTGGCCAGGGAATGCCTCAACATACCTTAGGTTACAGCTGTCAATCTTTTTTACAGCCTGGGCAAATGTATAAAGTTTAAAGGTGTAGGCCTGCGAACCCAGCTTCCAGCCTAATTTGGACTCTGGAGTTTTAGCATTCGACCCGCTGTTACCTGAGTGTATACTTTTACAGTTGCTCAGGAGAAGTAAACATAGTCCTGAAAAGATTCTAATGGTAGTATTCATGATTTGATATAAGATTGATTTTTTATTTTGCAATATCAGCATTTTCCATACAAATCGTTCTCCCTAGGCTTAAAAATCCAATCCTACCTCTAACAGCATCCTTTCCCGATTGTTCATACAATACTTCGATCGGGATAAGCCATCAGTATAGAAAAGTGAGTACTTGAGGCGTACCCTGAATTTTATTTTTTTGCTCTCGGTAATTCAGGTCTCACATAAAGCGAAAGACAACAGACAATCAATCCGAAACCCAGGAAAGGAAACCAAATGGCTATCAACATCGATGTGGCAAATATAGATAATGTAATAAACGATCGCAAATGCAGTCTTTTCCTGGCCTGGGATGGCACCATTATGACCTCAGTGTCAAAAAGTGTCTCCCGCACGAGCCATAAGTATGTGGCATTAACCAGGAGGAAAACAAATGCATACATCATTACAGGAACAGATTGCAGTTTCGTATCCGCAACCCATTCAGTTAAAAACGGGATCAGCGAAACGGAAAATAAATGGGCAAAATTGGCCCACATAAGCTTGAGTTTTGCTGACCTGGCATACCGCATGATGTAATGGTGGTTAACCCAGACAATGGCTATAAATCCGTAACTAACACCATAACTAAGCCAGGTCGGCCATAATTGGAAGAGTGCATGAAAGGTAGCATCTTCAGGCTCTTTAAATTCCAGAATCATAATTGTAATGATAATGGCGAACACGCCGTCGGAAAAAGCGTAGATGCGTTCCGGTGACGATTCATTAGGCATCCCCCCCATCTTATTGTTTTCATTCTTCTCCTTCATGTTTTTTTTCTTTGACTGTTTCTGCTTATATTTTTAAATGATGCCTGATGTTAGGTTGGTTTAGACCCACATAGATTTTTTTCAGGACATGCGAAAACGGCCACCTTTGGTAATCATGTAAGTTGGGTCAAGCTTTTCGTAATCTCATGATTTTAGTGGTGTCAGCGATGATCGACCGCATCAGTTCTGCAGCCCTAGTATGTTTGAGCAGAGGCGCTACCTGGCCTCCCCAAAAGAGAACCATATCCCATTTTTGCGCTTCCAGCGCTGCTTTTCTCAGCGGTGACATGAAAGCTGTTTGCAGGGGGAATGGAAGAAAATGGTGTTCTTTCCCTGCCAGTTCTAACGCTGGCCTACTGGTGATCCCGCGGCCGAGTCTGCCGGTAAAGGCGCGAGACAGCATCGTATGACGGTTTGCATCAGAAAACAGCATCTGTCTGTGAATGGGTAGTGCACCGGATTCGTTCGTAGCCAAAAAGGCGGTGCCAATTTGTGCGGCATCGGCACCAAGAGTTAGGGCTGCGGCTAGGCCACGGCCATCGGCTATACCGCCTGCCGCTATAACGGGCAGCTTTACTTTTTCCCTAATTAATTGCACCAATACGAAGGTGCCCGTTGTGGATTGTTCGGCCGTGGCAAGAAACGATGGGCGGTGGCCACCAGCTTCGAAACCTGAGGCGATGATCAGGTCAACTCCGCTCCCTTCAAGGGCGATGGCTTCGTCCAGCGTAGTAGCCGCACCTATGGTTTTTATACCCAACCTGTGGCACTGCTCCATTACATCAGCGGGCAGCGTACCAAACATAAAGCTGAAAACCTTAGGGCTGACATCCAGTATCACCTGCAACTGGTTCTCGAACCGCGACTTGAAGGGCGCCGGCTTTTCAGGCAAGGGAATACCAGCCTCATCGAAATAAGGCGCCAACAATTTTACCGCCTGCTCATATTGGGCATCCGCAACAGCGCCGTTGGCTGCGTCAGTATCAGAAACCCAGAGATTTAGGTTGTATGGTTTATCAGTCGCCGCTTTTATCTGCTTGTCCAATTCATAGATCTCATTGGCGCTCATGGTATAGGCGCCATATCCACCAAGCCCCCCCGCATTAGAAACTGTAGCCAGCAGGTCGACAGTAGATAACCCTCCGCCAAACGGACCCTGGAGAATTGGGTATTTTATTCCCAGCAATTCAGAAACTTTGGTATCGTACCACATACTTTTTAGTTTTTATGCATTGGTGTCACTTATCATTTTATTTACCAGCAGCCACTTACCTTTAATATTATGAAAAGCCAGAAATTCATGATAGTGGAAATCGTACATTTTTACTTTTACTTCAGCAACAGCTATCGAATTTACCACTTTAATTGATACGATCTTGCCTTTAAAAGGCTTGCCCGAATCTTTTGGACTTTGGCGATTGGCAACACCGTCAATATATTCGTCCAGCGTCTTTTTATAAGGTTGTCCATTCACATCGCCAAATAATAAAGCGCCCGGATAAAATACATTTGCGAGCGCATTAGCGTGTCCTTCATAAATATTTCTAAAATATGCATTTTCCAATATTTGCGCGATGGCAGCCGAATCTCTTTCTTGAGTTTCCATTTTGATTCAATTTATGCTTTGACACCCTTATCATCAGCAAGATAGCAAAGCTATGAAGAGTTATTTAGTTAATTAAGGTTAAAACCAGCGGCGATACCACCGTCAACATTAATAATAGCACCCGTGATGAAATTACTTTTAGCGACGTTATAAAGCATTGCTGCGATATCCCCCACATTTCCTTTTTGCCGTTTGATCAGCAGCATCACCATGCATCGGTGTGCGGATCGTGCCCGGCGGCAGTGATACCGCGTTCTCTTAATACCGACACCTGTTCGCCTGCATAACCCCAATCATCCAAGTCAATTTCCTGAATCACTACATGGGTCAAGCGAGGATCTTTGTTAAGTGTATTACTTACCAGGTCGGTTACTCCCTTAATCAGCATTTGTTTCTGTTCTCTGGTAACCCTTTCGCGGGTTACTTCAATTTTAATATATGGCATAACTTTACATATTAAGCCAAAGCAGTTTATACTGCTTCAGCGGTGATATTTACATTCAGATCAAAATCATTGTAGATCAGGGTATCCCCGAGGTTCTGGAAGAAATTGCCTGAACGGAATTTCATATTATATTTTGTCCGGTCTATTACCAGTTTGCTTAAAGCAATCAGCGTATCGCCGTTTACATCGACCGCCGCATCAAAACTGACCGGATGAGTAATGCCTTTAATAGTCAGATTACCTTCAACATGCTCGTCCAACACGGAAGTGATAACCAATGTAGCTTCAGTAAATTGGTCGACGGAGAAAAAATCATCAGAAGCAAGGTGACCGGCGAATTGCGCGTTAGTGGCAGGGTCAGTTACGTCGAGAATTTTTATAGAAGTGGTATCAATAATAACTTCTCCTCCGGTAAGTTTACCATCGGATAATGTTAGTGAACCTGCTTTAATGGCTATGGTGCCATTATGTGTGCCGGTTACTTTTCTACCTACCCAGTAAATATGGCTTTGGGTGCTTACGATTTCAAATTTTTGCGTTTCCATTGTCTTTTTGTTTAATTACAAGACAAAGTTGGGCAGGAAAGCCCAAAAGGATGTGTGACCTACATCACATTTCACACGCAACGTTTTTTTATGTGATATATATCACCATTCAACTGTTGTACAAGCGGCTCAACGTTTCGCGGGATACCCCTAAATAAGCTGCTATAAGGTGTTTGGGAACGATATTGTATAGCTGAGGATACATTTTCAGCAGTTCTTCGTAACGGTGCTTTGCATCGTTAGTCATAAAAGAAAGTAACCTCTTTTGTGCGGCTACATAACCTTTATTGGTCCGCCAGCGAAAAAAATGTTCTATCTCATGCATCTCCTTGCAAAGTTTCTCTCGGTTTTCGTTAGACAGGCAAAATACCCTAGCATCAGTAATGCAGTCCATATTGATAGTTGCTCTCGCACCACTATATAAGGCATTATAGTCCGATGCCCACCAGGTTGGCATCGCAAACTGAAGAATGAACATTTTCAGGTTATCATTGATATAAAAAGTTTTCAGGCAACCTTCGAGCACAAAATATTCGCAGTTTATCTGATCACCCGCTGTAATAATACTTTGACCTTTTTTAAAAGACTGTGGCTCAAAATGCGAAAAGAAATAGTTGAACTGAGTATCCGACAGTGTAATGGTTTTCGCAATATGTTCTTTTAGAATTTCCTCGGCTTCCATTAATCAAAAGTAAACATTGCTCAATAATTATATGTCATGAGGCGAATAAATAGTACCCAGGGACAGAGCTAACTCAAATTCAATTGCCAGGAAATGCCAAATTGATCAGCAACCCAGCCAAACTTCCGGCTAAAGCCATAATTGTTCAGGGGCATCATCACGAAACCATGTTCCCCAAGTCTGGAAAAAAGCATATCCATTTCTTCCTGATCTTTACATTCCACCCAATTTGAGATTGCTGGTGTAAAATTCCAATCGTGTTTAACGAAGCTATCGCTGCAAATGAACTCCTTTCCGTTCAGCTCAAAAATCGCCTTCATCACCGAACCTTCATTACCTGGGCCTTGTTTCCCATAACGTTGAATGTCTATGATTTTAGAGTTGTCGAATAAACTCGTGTAAAAGTTCATCGCTTGTTCAGCATTGTTTTCCTGAAAGGTCAAAAATGTGGTTATCTGAGTTTTCATATCTGATGTATTTTAATCTTCTATTGAATTGGTTTTTATTTCTTCTTTAATATTAACCCAGTCACCAGCGACACCACCAGACCAATGGGCAGGACTTCTGAATAAGTAATCAGGATTACAAACACCGGATTTTTGTACATCTCCGCAAAGTTTGCCATCTCCAAGGTTTTAGCTGGCAGCTCTGCAGCCGAACATTGTCGTAATACACAGGAAGTATACACCTGCATGAAATCGGGAACAAACAGGTAATAATAAAAGAGCCAGACCAGCACATATACTGTAGAGGCAATAAAGGCTATCACCGCTCCTACGCTAAAAGCTTTACCGAATGTCAGCAAGCCATCGGTTTGATTTTTCCGGTAGTTTCTTACGCCAAAAAAAACCAGGGAGAAAATAAGCACCAGCGCAGCATAACCAACAAGGTCATTTCCTTTAAAGCCGTCTTCCCTATAGATCATCTGCACCATAGCCACCATATTTATCGCTAGGATGACCCCGATGATCAATCCAAAAATCAAAACTGTTCTTTTCATTGCTGTAAGTTTGCTTTCATTTGTGATCAAGCTATCAAATTTCTTTATCCTAGATCCTGGCTTAAAAAATCCAGATTGTTTCATTGTTTTAATTAATTAACGCTCCAAAAGTAGCAGCAAAAGCAGAATTTGTACTCATACTTTAGTACCAAAACGCCTTTTTGATTGAATTTAATACTAAAGTAGGATGCCGACTATTGTATGATTTTCAGCCTTCTTGCTTTTTCCAGGGCTTGCGTTCTGCTTTTCACCTCCAATTTCCCATACAGATTGGAAACATGGGTTTTTACTGTACTTAATGAAAGGAACAAATGATCGGCAATATCGGCATTGCTGTGCCCTTTGGCTAAAGATTGCAATACTTCATATTCCCGGAGACTGAGATTTAATTTTGCCAGCTCATCCTGATTGATTGGGAACTGTTCCTGTACTTCCTTTTCAATAACTATCGTCCTGATTTTAGGCTTGACCAATTGCAGGGCTACCCACACGCCTAATAAGGTAAAGAAAAGAGCTATCATACCAATGTAGATATCTATAGCATTGTCAACGATTAAAAATTTCCATTGCAGCCACTTCAGCGCTAAAATCAAAACCGCTAAAATCAGTCCGTATACGGCCATATGCTTAAAATCCTTCCATCCTATCCTATTCATTTTCGTTCAGGTATTATTACAAGTCTCACAAATTTAAACAAATGGTGAATACAATTAATTTTCATACATTCATCTCGTTATGTCAGATTTACTTTATTCGCAATACACTTTGGTCAGGCAGTCCAGACAGGTCGTTTTTCATTTCCTGGAAACAAATGTTACAGGTGATATTTCTACGCCCCTCTCTGCCTTTAACGACAAAACCATCTCCTATATGTATGTTCACATTGCCAACACCTATATCGCCTGGGTGGGCAATTTTGCCCTGAATGGTTCCTTCGCTTACAGGGATCAGGATAAACCCCTGAATCTTCCCCAACTCCAAAGTCTGTTTGTGCAAGTTGATGAGATCATGGATCGTTTTATAGCTCATTTTTCAGCACATCCAGCACAAGCAGTCAAAGGCTACAAATGGCCTGAAAAATATATTGAAACCGATGCCTACAGTATTTTCACCCACGTTCTAACCCACGAGTTTCACCATAAAGGCCAGGCAATGACCATGGCCAGACTGCTCGGTCACATTCCTCCAGATACCGATGTTCTGCGCTTTTCTTAATCCGAATCGTTAATGCAGCTCTAAGATTTATTATTCTATTTTTCCAGTTTTTGAGTGGTAAAGCGCAATGAATATTTTATATCTTTAACACTAACTATTTAAATCAGATCGTGTTATGGCGCTAAATCAGATTTTGCCCAAAGTATTTTATTCAGACATCAAGGTCGGCCTGAAATTTTTCGTAGAAGATATGGGCTTTACACTTGGGTATCATGACGACTCACTGTATATTGTCAACCGGGATGCCATCACCTTTCTATTGGTAGAAAGTGATGAATTTGCAAAAAAAGACCGTCCCGAAATCCGGATAGCGACCGATGATATTGAGGCGGTCTACAAAGAAATTAAATCACGTGCCCCTGAAATCCTGCATCCTAATTCCAGTGTCATCACCAATAAGCCCTGGGGTCTTAGAGAATTCGCTACCCTTGATCCGACTACGGTTTGTGTGATCTTTCAACAGCCTGTCTAACTTCTACATAGGAAAAAAGGCAAAATTCAGAAAGAGCCATCTTCAGCTATCATTATAGATTCTAACTATTTAGCATAGATTTAATTGATTGTGATTATAACAATCAATAGCTTAAATTTATAATACTTTGCAATTAGCAAGGCAGATAAAAGTTAAATATAAATCTATAAATATGGAAAGAGAATCAAACGACATTAGTAAATGTCCCTTTCATAATGGCAGTATGAAACACAATGTTGGCGGTGGTGGCACCCGGAACAGCGATTGGTGGCCCAATCAGTTAAAACTTCATATTCTGCGTCAGCACTCCTTGCTATCAAATCCAATGGGTGTAGATTTTAATTATGCGGAAGCTTTTAGAAGCCTCGACCTTGCGGCTGTAAAACAAGACCTTAATGCACTTATGACCGACTCGCAGGACTGGTGGCCGGCAGATTTTGGTCACTATGGGGGATTGTTTATACGTATGGCATGGCATAGTGCCGGCACCTATCGTGTGGGTGATGGACGTGGTGGTGCAGGCGCAGGTTTACAACGTTTTGCCCCGCTTAACAGCTGGCCCGATAACGTGAGTCTTGATAAGGCGCGCAGGTTACTGTGGCCCATTAAACAAAAATATGGCCGCAATATCTCCTGGGCGGATCTGATGGTCCTTGCCGGTAACGTAGCCCTGGAATCAATGGGTTTCAAAACCTTCGGATTTGCAGGTGGACGTCCGGATGTATGGGAAGCCGATGAATCTGTATACTGGGGTGCTGAAAATACCTGGCTGGGTGGTGATCTGCGCTACGCACATGGTTCACCTGGTGTGGAAGGTGAGGGGGTATTGGTGACTGACGATGACGCCGATGGCGACAAACATTCCCGGGATCTGGAAAAACCACTTGCGGCTGTGCAAATGGGTTTAATTTACGTGAATCCCGAAGGCCCGGATGGCAATCCTGACCCAATTGCGGCTGCCAAAGATATCCGTGATACATTTGGACGGATGGCCATGAACGATGAAGAAACGGTGGCCTTAATAGCCGGTGGTCATAGCTTCGGCAAAACCCATGGGGCTGCCTCTTCAGACCACGTAGGTAAAGAGCCGGAAGGTGTCGACCTGGAAATGCAGGGCTTAGGCTGGAGCAACAGTCATGGATCGGGCAAGGGAACTGATACCATTACCAGCGGACTGGAAGTAATATGGTCAAAAACGCCAACTCAGTGGAGCAATAGCTTTTTCGAGAATCTGTTTGGGTTTGAATGGGAACTGTCTAAAAGCCCTGCCGGTGCACATCAATGGGTGGCTAAAGATGCAGAAGCTTTTATTCCTGACGCCTTTGATGGTTCGAAAAAGCATCTTCCCACCATGCTAACCACCGATCTTTCTTTAAGATTTGATCCTGCCTACGAAAAAATATCACGTCGCTTTTTGGAAAATCCGGATGATTTTGCAGACACTTTTGCACGTGCCTGGTTTAAGCTGACTCACCGTGATATGGGGCCCCGTGAACGCTATCTTGGTCCTGAAGTACCTCAGGAAGAACTACTTTGGCAAGATCCGATTCCCGCAGTTGACCACATATTGATCAGCGAAGGAGACATTGCCACATTGAAAGCAAAAGTGCTGGAATCAGGTTTAAGCATAGCTGAGTTGGTTTCTACTGCATGGGCCTCAGCTTCTACCTTCCGTGGATCTGATAAGCGTGGAGGTGCCAACGGTGCACGTATTCGCCTGGCACCACAAAAATATTGGCAGGTGAACAATAACGCACAATTGCAAAAAGTTTTAAATGTACTGGAAGGCATTCAACGGGATTTTAATGCTGCACAGGTAAATGGAAAAAAAGTTTCACTGGCAGATTTGATTGTATTGGCGGGTTCCGCGGGTGTGGAACTGGCAGCGGCAACAGCCGGACATACCATTACGGTTCCGTTTACTCCCGGTCGTATGGACGCTACTCAGCATCAAACCGATGTGGACTCGTTCGGTTACCTGGAACCTGCTGCTGACGGCTTCCGTAATTACCGCAAATCGAAAATCCCTGTATCCACAGAAGAACTGCTGATAGATAAGGCACATCTGCTCACGCTGACGGCACCTGAATTAACCGTACTGGTGGGTGGTTTGCGCATGCTAAACACCAATTATGATGGATCTAGGCATGGTGTTTTCACTAAGCGCCCGGGCCTGCTAACCAACGACTTTTTTGTAAATCTGCTCGACATGAGCACCGTATGGAAAGCGGTATCTCCAGACAGGGAACTTTATGAAGGACGTGACCGGAATACAGGTGAAGTAAAATGGACGGGCACCCGTGCAGATCTGGTTTTTGGTTCTAATTCGGAATTGAGAGCAGTGGCGGAAGTTTATGGTAGCGCTGATGCTCAAGACAAATTCATCAAAGACTTTGTTGCTGCATGGACCAAAGTAATGAACCTGGACAGGTTTTAAATTGTCCGCAATGGGAAAGAACTGGATTTTCCTGGTCTTTCCCATCAAGTGATCCCACGGGGTACACTAAGGTACCTATTAATTTAGCTGACAACTCCTACATTCCATGTCTGAAATTCTAACCATAATAACAGATCGTTTAATAATTAGAGATTTAAATTGTGATGATTTAAATTTCATTCATTTAATACATTCTACTCCGGAAGTTCAAGCTTATGCCACTCTTGATATTCCAGAATCTATGAGTGAATCAGAAGACTATCTTAAAAAATATTTGGAACAACAGAATTATAGCCCTAGAAAGGAATACGGTTTCTGTGTGTTGTTACTTAATCAAGAGTCAATTGGGCTAGTTGGACTTAGTAATTGCTTAAGTAAATTTAAAAAGGCTGAACTCTGGTTTAAATTACTTCCAAAATATTGGGATAAAGGGTATACTACGGAAGCTGTGCTTCCTATTTTGAAATTCGGTTTTGAGAAATTACTTCTTCATAGAATTGAAGCAGGCGTAGCCACAGAAAATATTGCTTCTATTAAGGTTCTGGAAAAAATTGGAATGCAGAAAGAGGGAATACGAAGAAAAATCCTGCCAATAAGAGGAGAATGGAAAGATAACTTTCATTATGCAATTTTAGAGGAGGATTTCATTAAGCGTGATGATAAAATTTGAACTATTCAAATTACTTCTATGACAAACTACCCAGAGTAAATATTATGATGTTTTTTTGAAAGTACCATCTAATTTGATCGCTTCTTTTAATAGCTTTTTTATTGGCTCTTCATCAATCTGCCCCGGAGTCTCATAGATTTTATAGAAAATTTGCTTGTTAGTTCCATGTGACAGAAAGCGGTCATCGTCCTTTAATTTGTTCCCATACCAAAAACCTAAAAGAACTCCTTTTTTGATCCCTCCCCTTGGGACAGTTGAAGGCCAAATGATACATATGCCTTTATTGCCATAAAAAAATGGAACATTGTATGATATTTTCTCTTTGCAATATTCAGGAACAGTTTCGATTATGATCTGCCGCAAAACATCGACAATTATTTTTTCGTCTTCAGGAAGAATAGTAAATAGCTCAGCAAAGTTTGTAATTTTCATCGGAATATAGTTTGTTTTTTAAAGGTTATGAAGCTATCATAAGTTTTATTCAAATTCAATCAAAGTTCATAAGTGTTTTTACCCTCCTTTAATGGCATAGCTTTTTCATTCCAGATGAATACGCCTGTAAGCCCCTTTGGTAGTTCTATTACCGCTTGCTTTGTCTTTTCTATCGAGACGCTTATTTCACCTTTTGGTGATGGCATACGGCCCGATACACGGGTCAATTCTCCAAGTTCTGGCTTAACCTGAACGGTTTGAAAACCGGCAGACAATGGGGTGATACCACAAATGGTTGCCAGAAAATCGTAGTTTGGACTGGCGCTCCAGGCATGGCAATCCGAACGACTGGGGTCAGGATTTTCAGCAAATGTCGTTAAACCAAGCTTAAGCATATCTCTCCATGGTTGCAGTTCCTTATAATAAAGCCTGCCAAGACCAACCACCTTTAAGGCCTGATTAAGATAAAACCGATAATAAAATGTAGCCTTAGATAAACCTGCTCCCGAAAGTACTTTTTTCATCAACTCCTGCTGGTTCGCTTCAGGTACCGCACCAGACAGCAGAGCCATAATATTGGCATGCTGGCTAAATGTTTTTTTATCGGGCGTATCACCAATTAGTTTACTTGATGGGTCGTAACAATTTGAAAATGTTCCCTTATTTAGTTCATTTGCCAGCTTCAGACAATTTTCTGCTTTTTCAGTTTGTCCAAAATGGGAATAAAGCCGCGCTGCCTGATGCAGGGTATACGCATATTGCAGGGTGATCACGGCTGAATTGCCATCGTTTGCTCCTGGTGGCACCCCCATAGCAGGGAAACCTGTGCTCCAATCTGTAAAGTTCCACCATTTCATGGGGCCCAGCATCTTTTTAGAAGGATCGATACGCTCTTTATACCAATTCAGAATGCCATCCACACCGATCAGGTATGGTCTTAAAAACTCATCATCGCTCCGATGCATCATAAAATCGTGCAACATCGAAATCCAGAAGAGCGAAAAAGTTGGGATAACCTGCAGGCGATTACTTGGATACCTTCCCTGGGTAAGTCCTTCGGGCACCCTGGAGTTATAAAAATCATTAATGGCTTTTCGCATCAACCTGTCATCGCCACTTACATATAGCGAAATCAAGGCTTGTATTCGTGTATCAGCCTCATACTGTAGCTGTTCGTAGTAAGGGCAATCATAATATGTCTCTCCGGCACATAACCTGGCAGTTCGCCAACCTGTGTCCCAAATCTCCTTCAATGATGTATCGCTGCTCGTAAATGAGGCTTGTTGTTTAAAAGGATATCCGGTATAGATGCTATAAAAATCGTTAACCACCAACGGTTCATCAGTAGTCATTATATCCAACTGCACGTAGCGAAAAGTACGTTGCCACAGCGGTCGGAATAAGCGCCTGGATCGACCATCTGGCTCAAAAATGTCATAATTCCCAATCATCTCCTTTCCTTCGATCTCGTTTCTGTTGCCCTTTACGCCATTCCTGAACAAGGCCTCGGCATAGGTTATCGTAATTTTTGAGCCCTTTCCCCCACTCACAACAAGTTCAGGAAAGGCCAGTGTATTTACTCCCTGATCAATTAAAATGCGTACTTTTTTTTGTTTAGGAATTGTCAGGGATTTTTTACCTGTTAAAAAATCACCATTTGCTGTTATCCCTTCTACGCGACGCACACGATCAAAACGTTGCAAGGTTTCTTCCATTAGTGGAATGTTCCTTGGCACCATGGTCCAGCGGTTATCGGTGCCATACCCGAATGGTTCCGGAGAGGCAATTTTTTCTGCCTTTAACCATTTGGAATCATCAAAGCCAGCCTGCTCCCAGTCCCAGGGAAAATCGGCTGCTTTGACATGGTCTCCGGGTCCTATGACCATATAAGCCTTTAATCTGCTTCCATTGTCGAGTGCACAGGGCGTATATGCTTTATTTGCATACACTTTCCAACTGCTGTTGGTATTCACCATTTGCTCCGCTGAGGAATCTCCCTGCAAAACAAAGGCCGTCTGTTCTGAGATCTGGGCAACTGCTGCATGCTCGGCCATATTCCAAACCATTGCTGCCAGTATATTGCTGCCTTCTTTTAAGAAAGGAGCAATATCAATCGTTTCATAATACCAGTTGTATACATCGCCCCGGGCGGGGCCATAACAGACCGGTTTGCCATTTACAAAAAACCTGTACCGGTTATCTGCACTCACATGAACGATAAATCTCCCAGGCTTTTTCTGCACATCGATGTTTTTTCTAAAATGATAAACGCCATAAGCCTTTTGTGATACATTAGGGCAGGTGATCCATTGGCTGGTCCACCTTTTGCTTATCAGGCTAGGATTAATCGGAATATCCTGCGCAAAAGAGCGGATGCCCACCATGACCATCAATAGCCCGATAAGGGTTAAACGTACGGTTGTTTTTGACTTCATGCTGTTGATCATATCTTATGTAGATGGTTTTAGTGGTATCCTTCGTTTTAAATATCGATGGTGTTTCGCATACGTTATCGAACTTATTCCATTAAAATTAACAATTAAGCCCCGAGAAATCGAGGCTTTTTTTATTAATAGAATTATTATTTATAATTAGTTATCTAAGGATAGCCACTAATTGATCTTTTGTGCTAATAGGCTTGGATCAATACTTCGGCAGGTATATGGAGTAGATCAGTTAATTTACGGATCATAGAAAGACTTAACTTTCTTTTTCCCAATAAAACCTCAGACTTTCTTGAGCGCGTACCCAACAAGTCACTCAATTCGTTTTCAGATAAGTTCTTCTCATTCAATTAATGGTCAATGTGCATCTTTATCGGTGTAGCGTGTATAGGTGTCAAATATGTCCTGACCTGAACCCGATACCGGGTCCTTGGTTTTAGAGCGCCAATCGGCCAGTTTCTTTCTTAAGTTTTGTAAAGTTTGGGTGTATCGATCGTCAGCAGCCACATTCACTAACTGATCCGGATCGTCCCGCAGATCATACAATTCTTCTGCCGGACGTTTATCCAGGCTCCACTTCGTGAATTTGGCATAGGCCGGGTCTTTACGGTTATCCACGATCATTTTCTTGGTGGCACCGTTATCAATATCGCCGAATGGTCCGTTAGCTTCAGCACTTACCGGATCACCTGCGGGCCATCTATCGGGCCGAAGATTGTTAATATAAATGAAATCTTTGGTTCGTATGGCCCTAATCGGATAGGAAATATTTGCTTTTCTGGCCTTAGAATGACGCTCACGTTCGGTGAATACCAGGTCAAATCGTTCGTCCGACTGCCCCCTGGTGATCAATGGTAGTAACGAAGCGCCTGAGAAACCGGGTAACCTGGGTTGGCCGGTAACTTCTAAAATAGTGGGCGCTAAATCGACCAAACTTACCATTTCTTTACGGAGCGTACCGTTCTGCGTATGTTTACCCCATCTCATGATCAGCGGGATGTTGGTGCTGGCAACATAATTATTAGCTTTAGTTCGCGGAAAAGGACGTCCGTTATCGCTGGTGACAATGATCATCGTGTTTTCATACAGACCTTTTTGCTTCAATAAACTGATACATTGGCCAACGCGCGTGTCAAATCGTTTGACTTCGGCATAATAATCTTTAAGATCACTGCGTACTGCCGCATTGTCGGGTAACCAGGACGGGACCTTCAACGCGGTTTCATTGATGTTGATGGTATTTTTGAGTTCGGGTTGATAAGGTCTGTGCGGGTCAAAACTACCAACCCAAAAACAAAAAGGCTTATCCGTTCCGTTTTCGTCCAGGAAGTTTTCAAAACGCTTATAACTTTTACCGGCCGGGTTCTCGGTGTAGCCGCCGGCTTTAAAATTTCCAGGTCCCCAGCCTTTTCCTTCTAAACCAATGTTATAACCTGCATCCCGTAGTGTCTTGGTATAGGTGGGGTATTCAGATGGTAAAAAACCCCAAAGGTTTCCACCCTCTTTAAGCTGATGAGGGTACCTGCCGGTCAATAGGCTGGCACGCGAAGGTGTGCAGGAAGACGCTGTACAATGGGCGCTTTCGAATATCACACCGTCTTTGCCGATAGCGTCAATGGCAGGTGTCTCGATCGTATGATCGCCGTAGATCCCCGCATTCATCGACATATCATCAGCAATGATGACGAGGATATTTGGGGGATGTGGAGATGTTGTCTGGGCGCAGACGTTGACTGAAAATAATAACAGGATGATTAAGTTCCGCATGGGTATGGAAATTATTTAAGTTATGCTCAAAGGTATATAAAAGGCTATCATTCTTTTTATCCTGTAAAACAAGTTGGCGCAAAACGACAAAAAGTTGAACAAATTAGGGTAAGTGGAAAATTGCTTACTGCTTGTTCAGTGTGAAGACGAATTTTTAAAGTATTCGGTCGGTGTCAATTTGTATTGCTTCAGAAAATTCCTGGCGAAAATGCTTTGCGAACTATAGCCCACCATTCTGGCGATCTCGAACATTGAATATTGATTTTGCTCCAACAGGCTGGTAGCTTTTTTAAGCCTTTCCGTCTCGATCAGCTCCCTTGGCGACACGAAACATAGAGACTTTACTCTACGATAAAGCGATGACCTACTCATGTTCATATGTTCGGCAAGCTGATCAATGTCCAGCTGGATATCGTCCAGCCTTTGTTGAATATAGTCATCCAGCTTCTTCAAAAAGATCTCGTCCAACCGTGAATGTGCTACGATTTTAGGGTCTTTAAAGGGGTTATTGGCAAGATGTGTCCGCAAATTTGTCCGGTTCTTCAAGAGATTGGCGATCTGCAACCGAAGTAATTCGGTGGAGAAAGGTTTTTGTATATAAGCATCTGCACCGACCTCCAATCCCTCTACATGGCTCCTGTAAGAATCTTTGACGGTCAGGAGAATGACCGGGATATGGCAAAGCGCTGAATTGGTTTTGATTTGCTGGCAAAGTTCAAAGCCGTCTATCCCGGGCATCATGATATCTGAGATCACGAGATGCACCATTTCATTCGCTAAGATGACCTGGGCCTCTTCAGCCGAGGTCGCTAAATGAAGATCATAATCCTCGTTCAGAATTTCAAAAAGAAAATCAAGAATCTTTTCATGGTCATCAACGACCAAAATGCTGTCTTTCATAACTAATTTATTTGCTTCCATTCCTGTAACTCGAACTCTATGCTTTGGTGGACCGGTAATGTTAACTCAAAAATAATAGCATCTGCACTTCCCGAGGTCAACTCCAATGTACCGTTGTGCAATTCGGTCAACGATCGGGCTAACGAGAGTCCGATCCCGGTACCCGGTTTGTTGCTGCTGCTACGCAGCCTGAAGAAAGGTTCAAAGACGCGGTCTTTCAGATCAGCCGGGATGCCTTTACCATCATTAATGAATTTGATGGATAGCCGGTCGCCCTGGCTGGTGCCGACGAGTTCTACCCTTAACCAGGTCGACGCATATTTAACGGCGTTCGATAGCAGATTCGTGAAGATCTTGGTGAAGACCTCTCTGTCAACAAATGCGATGAGTTCCGCATCCGGAACTTTTATGGTGGCGTCCAGACCGTTATTTAATATTTCCAAACGGTAGCGCCCG
>CAMLDJ010000089.1 GCA_946478755.1 uncultured Pedobacter sp.
GGTTCTGCGTATTTTCAACATCATATTCTTTAGAACCGGGCTTTGGTGTTTTTCGGTTTTTCATGCTAATATTTGTTTTTTATCCCCAGCGATCAAACCATTACCCGCATGTATTTTTCTATTTTGCTCATCAAATCATCGGGTTTAAACGGTTTACCGATAAACGCGTCGCAGCCATATTTTCCTACTGACAAAAACATATTATTGTGGGCAGAGAAGATAATTACTGGGATGTTTGTCGTTTGTTTATATCTTTTAATTTGATTGCAGAGAATCTCGCCGTTTAATACAGGCAAAGTATAATCCAGCAAAATCAGATCAGGCCTGTACTCTTCAACCAGGGGCAGAATATTTTCCACACTGGTATATGCTCTATATAAATATCCGGCACGGGTAAAAATAATTCCGAGTACTTCAAGCAAGGCTTCATCATCTTCAATGATGAGAATCTTTTTAGCGGAGTTAGCCTGACTAACAAATCCGAAATCCAAGTTATTAAAAACAGAGTGATATAAATTTTCCATAAGCTTGCAATAATTTTCTATCCCTAATGCTTCTTGATGAAGACTACGATAAAATTACGAGAAGCCTTTATAATTCATACATGTATTTATACGGTTTTTAAACGGGCAAAATACTAATTTTTAAGGCGTTATACCTAAACAGACCATCAGATACCACTGGCGATATCAGGCTTTTCCCCGGCATTTTAAACAATACTTGGTGTTGCTGGTTTATACACATAATAGCAAATACTGGAGAATGATAAACCTAAGATCATGGAAACAAATCAAATGAAGAAGTATTCTTTTTTTTACCGCAATGGGCTGACTATCGTATTTCTAAGCATATTCCTGATCACCCTGGCCGCGCAGGCCTATACAGGTTGGAAAACACATAATAATGACTTACAAGAAGAACAGGTAAACGAAATCGGTTTTGGCACTTACCTAAAAAGCGGACATTTTATTGCTGCCACATTTGAGAACTTTGAGAGTGAGTTCCTTCAAATGGCATTGTACGTACTCATGACGGTTTCCCTGCGTCAGATCGGATCTGCAGAATCAAAAAAACTGGATGAACCTGAAGAAGTTGATCGCGAGCCAAAACCCTCCAAAGATGCACCCTGGGCCGTAAAAAGGGGCGGCTTGATCTTAAAAATATACAGTAATTCACTTTCCATTTGTTTCTTTATACTGTTCTTTGCAAGCTGGGGATTGCACCTGTATGGCAGCTGGCAGAGCCATAATGTAGAACAGCTGATAAAAAAACTGCCTAAGGAAAGTATATTAACTTACCTGGGGCAGCCTAACTTTTGGTTTGAAACTTTCCAGAACTGGCAAAGTGAATTCCTATCCGTATTTTCTATTGTATTTTTAACCATATTCCTGCGGCAGAAAGGTTCTCCCGAATCCAAGCCGGTTGATGCACCGCATATGGAAACCGGCAAGTAAGCTAAAATTGAGGAAACCATCTGGACAGCTGCTTGTTATAGCTTATAAATAAAATGTAATCTTATGAAAAAATTAATTTATTTATTTGCAATCCCTGTAACTGTAATGATGTTCCAGGCTTGCGGAAGGGGCACTAATAATGCCAACGGGACTGCCGACAGTTCAAATGCGGTAATAGATACCGCATCGAACACAATGAACAGTGGCGAAATGGCTACAGAGCCCTCAGATGGAGATTTTGCGACAAAAGCCGCAACTGGAGGAATGGCTGAGGTTGCAACCGCACAGCTTGCCCTCACCAAAACCAGCAACGCCCAAATTAAAGACTTTGCCCGTATGATGGTTGCCGATCATGGGAAAGCAAATGAAGAATTGAAGGCCATTGCGAAGATGAAAAATATGAGCTTGCCGGAAGCAACCGATGAGGAGCACCAGAAAAAAATGGATGAACTAAACATGAAAACAGGAAATGATTTTGATAAAGCATATATATCGGCCATGGTAGATGATCACAAAAAAACGCTTCAGCTGATGCAGGATGAAGCTAAGGACGGAAAGGATACTGATCTTAAAGCATTTGCTGCGAAAACAGCTCCTGTAGTTCAGTCCCACCTGGATATGATCAATAAAATTCAGGATAGGATGAAGTAAACTGCACAAAATATATTGACATAAAAAATCCCGGTCAATGGCCGGGATTTTATTTGATCAAGAGATTGTTCCAGCTGGTGTCAACATGGAAGGTCAATCAACAATTGATTTAATTTGATTTAAGAAATTGTGCCCGGTACATCTTTAAATTTTTCTTCAGCACAATTCTTGCACAGTGGATCCTGGTTTTAACAGTTCCAATTGGAATTTGCAATTCATCTGCTATTTCGTGGTATTTATATCCTTCAAAATATTTAATAAAGGGATAATAGTAATCAAACGGGAGCTTAGCCAACACCTTGTAAATATCATCCATGGAACATTTACTTTCTCCTAAATTGCTGTCCGAATTACCGTCAAAACTATTCACCTGGCTAATGCTTTCGGCCATATAGAACTTCAGTTTGTTCTTTCTGCGGTAATTATTGATAAATGTATTTTTCAGGATCATATACAACCAACTTTTTAAATTGGTTCCCTGTTCGAATTTTTCGGCATAACGCACCGCTTTGAGCATCGTATCCTGTACAAGATCATCTGCATCATCTTCATTCCTGGTAAATGAAATAGCAAAGCTGCGTAAACTGTCCTTAAATGTCCATAACTGTCGGTTAAAATCTAGTGATTCTGTTTTCATCGTAATGTTTTAGATTAAGTGGCTCTGTAAAAAGCCCAAACATTATGCCTATCAAAAATACTCTATTGATAAATCGACGATTATCCAAAATTAGGAACATTTCCCGTACTTTATCTATCTGTGTAAGCGTAAATTAACGGATAAAGCTCGTATTTATACCTGTTAAAAAAACAAGATACTTGTACAGAAATCAATCCATTTTGTTTAATTTTTTCCGCAAACGCTTCTATATTCTAAACGCTAACCCAAAGTTTCTTAATTGTTAAAAAAATACACCCGTAAAAATACGAATGAAAAAGATTACGACTGTTCTTTTGCAAGATCTATCATCGCTTCTAACTCATTGACCAGTTCAGAATCAGAACTAAATCCCGAACTCATGAATCGCAGTCTGCCTTTTTTATCAATCACTGCCTTCGTCGGTATACCCTTCACCTTATAAGATGAAACAACCCTATAACTGCCTGTCTTTCCAGGTGTAGCCTCATCCATCAAAACATTAAAAGAATATTTGTTCTTTTCCAGGAACGACTTCACCCGTGCTAATGCTCCCTCCTCCTTTTCCTGGGTTGCAATAAACAGGAATATAACATCCCTGTGTTTCGATACCATTTTTTGCATTGCCGGAAAGGATGCAATACAAGGCACACACCAGGTAGCCCAGAAATCCAGCACTACTATTTTTCCCTTTAAGTCTGCTAAGGATACCTGTTTTCCGTTCAGGTCTTTCAAAGTAAAGCCTGGCGCTTCGGAATCCAGCATTTTTGCCTTCAGTGTTTCTTTAACGGCTGATTGTACACCTTGCTGTAGTTTGCTTAAGTATTCTTCAAATCCTTTTGCGTCGCCATGTTTACGCGTGTATAATTCTTTCAACTGGGTATCCATCGCGGCAGTTGATTTGCCGGTTCTGGTTAGGGTTTCCAACAGCTCGTATGCTTTATCTTGCTTACCGGTCAATGCCAGCAAACGGGCATACCTTTCTACAGAAGGGGCAAGTCCTTCTTCAACAGGACCATTAAAAGCCTTTTCCTGATACATGAGGGCATCCTTAAACCTGCCATTCGCAAAGAGTGCGCTGGCATAGGTGTCGTAGTAAGGATACTGAGCAAAGCCCATGAACCGCTTCCAGTCTTCGACCGACATATCAGCAGGCTTGGCCCGCGGATCATCTTTATAAGACAGATACAGATCAATCGTCTCCTTTGCCAGCTGTTCGGCCATCTTTGTATCTTTCCCTTCTTTGACGAGCATAGACGCAGCCATATTCATATATGAGGTCTGGTTAAACTTGCTTTTCATGCCACCAATATATTTTTTAAAGGCTGCATACTTACCCTTGCGCAGAAAGGCGAGCGCCACATTCCCTTTTAGCACATCAATTGGTTCCGCATCTTTCACCGCGTCCAGCTTATTTTCTGCAATAATCTTATTCATCAACGCGACATTTTTTTCCGGATCGCTTTCTTTCGACATGCTTTTCATTTGTTCCATCAAAGAAGTTTGCTGCGCATTTACAGCCATGCATAAAAAGCATAATACAACGAGTACTAAGTATTTAATTTTTTTCATTAGTATATATTTGTTTTAAGGTTATAAAGCTTTCGGCTTATTATTCATTAATAGCTATAGTTTTTATTTGTATTTATGAGCTCGTAAACCCGGTTTATTGGGTTTTCTTTCAAAATTTATCAATTGGTTATGGATTATCCTGCATACCCGGATTGGCCAAAAGAATCCTTGGTGGAATTTTTAACACGAACCGTTCGGCTTTCAGCTGATACATGGTAGCACTGGCATCCGCAGCATATAAAGTGTGGGTATAGGCAGGTGTTGTAAACTCAGGGTCGACAGAAAGCCTTCTCATGTCAAACCAACGTACCCCTAACCCGGCAAATTCCCGCAGGCGTTCTTCCATTACAAATTGCAGCAAACGTTTTTGATCGTCTACCACCTCGGAAGGCAGGGGCGCGTTAGTCTTAGGCATACGAGATTCCCGGAATTTTTTCAGGTCTTCAGCAGCACCCTGACGGTCATCCATTCTGGCTTTGCACTCCGCAAGGAGCAAGCATACATCGGGCAGGTTTACACCAAAAGGAACGATACTAGGTGCTGTCCGGCGCTGTGCAGCTGCCGGGAAGGCTGTGCCCACGGGAAAAGGCGTGCCAGAGTAGAGCATCCGGCGGAGATCTGATGGTGCATACAGGTTCATTATTTCACTCTTTACCTGGAGCGTATTCATCAACACATGGAAATTCGAGAACTGTCGTAAGTAGGCGACTTCCTGATTAGTAGAAGTTGAGGGATAATTAGGCCCAAATGTGCCGATCGGCATAAATGCACCGTTTGGCGCAAATGTTTCATTGTAATCATACATTTTAACGGGTATCGGTCCTGTACTAAATTCCTGCAAAGCCGATTCAAGAAGCGGTCGTGCTTCTTCAAACCGCTGCATAAAAACATAAACCTTACCGAGCAGCGCCTGGGCAGCAGGTTTGCTCATGCGCAGCCGGTGAAATACCCGGGCAGACAGGTCTGGCATAGCTTTTTGCAAATCGCTTAAGATAAAATCGTAGACTTCCTGCACGGAGGCCCTGCTAAAACTGTTAACGGTAATATCTGCCGTAGTGATGACAGGAAAGCCCGGATCATCGGCGGCAGTAGCTTTCTGATAAGGTTTGCCATAATAATTGATGAGCAAAAAGTAGGTCCATGCACGTCCCGCAAGCGCTTCGGCTAATATTGCACGCTTTTGTTCCGGTGTTCCGTCCGATGCACCCATCACCTCATTGATGATCTTGTTGTAGGTGTAGAGACCAACAAGCGGGCCAGAAGTTTCCGGACTGTCCTCATCAGGCTGGTAAATATCAGCGCTCCAGGTAAACAGACGCTGCTCACGTAAAGTGAGCCCACTATAATAGGGGTTGGATGCGGTAACTTCATCTCCAAGCAGGAGTTGGGCATCCGTACCAACGTTCTGGAGGTTAGTGTTGTTTAACAGAAGTTCGTAATCTTTGTAGCCCACAGCAATTACCTTTCCTTTCGGTAAAACCTCGAGAAAACTCTTTTTACAGGATACGCCTGATATCAGTAAAGCCATCAGTAAAACCAGCGTAGTAATATATCTTTTCATATACTCTGTTTATAATTTATTTAATGTTCTTGGTATCTCCTGTTAAAACTGAACGCTTAATCCTGCTGTAAGCGTACCCTGATTGGCGCGCATATAACGGATCCCTCCCGCCCTTTCTCCAGCCAGGCTGCCGCCGGGAGCATCGTGAAATTCTGGGTCAATATCATAGTTATTTGCTTTCCAAAGCATCACATTAGACAATTGCAGACGCAGCTTGACACCGTTAAGCTTAGCATGGGACACGAGTGTTTTCGGCAAATCATAAGCAAGCGATATATCCCTGAGCTTAACGAAGGCAGCGCTCACTACGTTGATATCTCCCTGGGTATAATACCGTGTATCACGGCGGCTTGCGTTATCACTATTTACAGGTATCCATGAGGGAACATTTGTGTTCAACTCATCGCCCGGCTGCATCCACCTGTCAGCAAATTCCGAATGCACGTTGCCGCTGCGGAAACGCAGATCGCCGCTTTGCATGGCTGCATTAGCGGTTAGCGTAAACAATCCATTGCCAGAGTAAAAATCATTTACATCCCTGCGCATCACATTGCCAAAATTATAAACCATATTCGCAGCCAGCTCTATATTTCCAAAGCGGAAGATATTGGAAAGACCACCATTCCATACCGGCTGATAGGTGCCCATGTACACGACATCTTCAGGTAAAGCAGTATTTCTGTCCTTTGTAACTTCGCCAGACTGCAGCCTGATTTGCGGATCGCCCAGATTGTCGAGCCCTGCATAATCATATGCAAAAACGGCAAATGCAGAATAACCGGCAAGATAGACTGTACTGGCTTTTTGAGCACCGGTAGAAATAAGGACCGGCTGATTAAGCCTGGTGATCTTATTGCGGTTATAGGCCAGCACAAGTTGGCTGATCCAGCGGAAACGACCCGATTCGACATTAACAGAGCGTGCAGAAACTTCTATACCTGTATTGCGCATATCTCCAAAGTTTCCCACAACAGTATTATAACCCGATAAGGGGTTTACCTCCATCTGGCCAATCAGGTTATCTGTTTTTTTGTCATAAAAATCAACCGATCCACTGATCCTATTGCCCTGGAGGATACCGAAGTCCGCTCCAATATTTAATGTACGAGAACTTTCCCAGGTCAATGCGGCGTTAGCAGGCGTTGTAATAGCTAAACCAGTATTGCCGGGTAGTGCGGAGCCCGACTGCGCACTTAAGATATCATAAGAAGCGGCAGTACCCGGAACAGGAGAATTTCCGGTAAGACCGTACGACACCCTCAATGAAAGGTCGTTGAACATACTTTGGTCCATAAATGATTCCTCCTTCAAATCCCATCGCGCGCCGATACTCCATACCGGCCTATTCTGCGAAGAACGATCCTTGCCAAACAGGTTTGACTGGTCAAACCTTAAGCTCCCGCTTAAGGTGTAGCGGTTGAGGTAGGTATACCCGATGTTTCCATAATAGGAAAGAAACCGCACCCGGTCTTCTTTTTCGGTAAAAGGCATCGCATTGGCAAGAATGCTTCGGGTGCCATTATTGGGCATTACAGTACCGGGTATGCCGGTGCTACTGGTAAGTTTCGCGTAGTCGATTGCGGGGTAAGTCTGGAGTAGTTCGTTATACCCCCGTATAAGCGACATGCTGTTTTCGAACAACTGCTCCTGTATTTCCTGACCGGCGAGTACTGAAAGCTGGTGTTTTTGATCAGCCCATGACTTCTCATAGCTTAGCTGGTTTCGTACCGTCCAGTTATTTTGTGCGACATTGGTAAGTGCGTACCGGCCGCCGTCAACCGGCAGATAATACACAGGCACTGGTGAACTGGCATTGGCAGGAACGGTAAACTGGGCGGCCTCGGAGCGTACCAGGTAACTCTTGCTGTTGTCGTACGATTTGTTTTTTTCTGCGGATTTGAACAATCCATATACCCCTGAGAAAGCAAGTCCATCAATAATTCTGGCGGTAAGTCCAGCCGTAATTCTGGCTGCAAGCAAATCGCCCCTTGTATAACCGTACTGCGATTCCTCCAGCGGATTATAATCGAGGTTGATGCCACTTTGTTGTTCAAATAATGCTTTTGTAGGAGCTGAAAGTTGCTTTACATACGAGATCGAGATTGGGTTACCTTGTGCATCTTTAAACATTTGGTAAGGCAGGAAATGGTTGTCTACCTCAATATTCCTTGGGCTGCCTGTCCGCACATTGGTCAGGTCAGTGACCAGGAACAGATCAAGATGCTTATTTAAATTATAATCCTGTTTTACGTTGATCTTATATCCGTTGTTTGTTTCGCCCGGTCTGTTGCTTTGCGTTCCGGTGTAGGCGAGTGAGCCGTAAATCCCATACGATATTCCTCCGCCCTGAAGGGACAAAGTATGATTTGTTAGTAATGCCGGACGATACCAGATGTCACGGATCTGACCAAGATTGTTAATCGATGCCAGGCTATCGAGACTGGCATTAGCCTGTGCATCGGATATCAGCCCCCTGTCACGGTTGTAAAGAATGAGGTTGTGTGGAGGCACGCCTACAGATGCAAGTCCGGTATAAGCGCTAACAGTTTCCCATTTGTACAGGTCGGGCCGGAAGATATCCTTAGCTGCATGAATAAATTGCTGGCTGTTAAGCACCGGGTAATAATCTACATCCGGTCTTCCTTGAAAGTTCACGAAGCCGTTGTATGCTATCGCAAGCTTTTCATTCCGATTGCCCTTACGGGTAGTTACAACGATCACACCATTCGCTGCCCTTGAGCCCCAGATGGACGCTGCGGCTGCATCTTTTAATACGGTAATGTCCTCCACATCCTGAGGATTCACAGAATTAATGTTATCCAGGGGCACACCATCTACCACCACCAGGGGGGATTTGTTGCTATTAATGGAAGTCAGGCCCCGGATTAGAATCGGCGTGCCTGTTGCCGAAGGGGCATTGTTGACCGTAAGTCCCGGCACCAATCCCTCAAGCCGTTGCAGGATATTCATTGATGTTGTTCTGTCCTTTAGCGTTTTCAGATCGGGCTTTGCATAAGCACCGGCACTACGCTTCACAGAAAAGGTCTGGTAACCGCTGTTGATTACAATCTCCTTTAGCTGACCAGAGAATTCATTCAATACGAAATCAACGTATAAACGACCGCCTTTTCCAACATATATTCGCTTTTCATCCGAACCATATCCTACACAGGAGACCCGGATGGTGTAAAATCCTTCTGTTACCTTTGAAAAAAGATATTCGCCCCGCTCGTTAGTTGCCAAACCACGTTTCGGTGGTTCCAATGTCACATTTACGGCAGGTATAGGTGAGCCTGTATTATTTTTCACAGTACCACTGATCTGTCCCGTTCCCTCAGCCTGCTCAGTGGCTGAACCGGGAGGCTGAACTTTTAGGAAAATAGTCTTATTGCTGATCTCAAAAGAGAGATTCTGGTTGCGCAATATCAGATGGAGGAATTCTGACAGTGGCATGTTACGCACTGCACAGGTCACCGGCTGGGCTTTTTTCAAAAGATTTTTACCGGCAAATACGTTGTACCTGGTTTGTTCTTTAATCGTTTGAAATATCCTGATGAGTTGTACATCCTTTCCGGTAAATGTGATCAGTGGTTCAGTAGACTGCGCGTTTGTTTTCAGGCAGTTGACCATCAATAACATCATACTGAGCCATATGGCTAATGACATCCGTGGTTTAGTTTTGGTTGTTGGTTTCATTATTTATTTTTGGCTGGTTGATTTATATGCTATTCATCAGGGGAATATGACAAGGCGATTCCCTTTCTCGAGACGCGAATTGACACCGGACATTTTCAAACCTCTCAGTACCTCTGAGAGCGGCAGGGATCTTTCAATTTCACCGATAAACTCTAAGTCAGGGATCTTACTTTCATACACGACCTCAACACCATACCAGCGCGATAACTGACGCATAATCTCCTGCAAATTGGCATCCTGAAAATTAAACCGTCCCTCTTTCCAGGCCATTACTTTTGAAATGCCGGTCTCGCCAATAGTTTTAACAGACAACTGATTTACAGAAGCAAGTGCCTGCTGTCCTGGTTTCAAAGTACTTCTCTTTCCGTCACTGGCCATACGTACGGCACCTTCGAGCAGGGTGGTACTGATCACATTCTCGTCAGCATAAGCTTTAATATTAAAGTGGGTCCCCAATACCTCTACCGAATTTTTATCGTTGATCTTCACTTTAAAAGGCATCCGGGCATTCTTAGCCACCTCAAAATAAGCTTCTCCATTCATTTCAACTACCCGCTCTTTTCCGGTAAATCTGACGGGATAGCTGATCGCGCTTGCGGCATTAAGCCAAACCCTGGTTCCATCTGGTAAACTAAGCTGGTACATACCGCCTTTGGGGGTTTTCAACGTATTGTAGGTCATTGCTTCCTGATCGTCGCCCAAAGAAGTATAAATGAGTTGTCCACCCTTTTTCAGAATCCGAATTCCCGGAGCGGAAACCAACTGACCATCGGCAGCGCTGTCCAGCAGAATAGTCCTACCATCAGCCAGTGTGAGCATCGCCTTCTGCCCCCCTGGAGCAACATCGTTAACATAGGACTGCGTACCAGTAGTTGTAGCAGCAGGTTCATACTGATCAACGCTTTTAAGCCAGGCATAAATGCCTATACCCCCAAGCACCAGTACTGCGGCTGCATAGCGCAACCAGCTGAGATTCAAAACGCGCCTGGTGGAACGAGGTTTGTCCACATCCAGCACTTTGGCCAGTGACTGTTCAAGGCGTTCCTGGTTAACCGCTACAGGAGTACCAGCATCATCAGCGAGCATTTCTTGAAAGCGCTTCATCAGGGAAGCATTATTTTTATCTTCCGTCATTTGTAGCAGCTGCTCCCGCTCCTCGTCAGAAAGGGTATTATTAAAATATTTTTCAATCAATTGTTTGACCCGCGTGTATTCCATAACCTGATGATTTATACCCTATAGAAGGGCAGCCGAAAGAAACGTACTATTCGCCTTAAAAAACTAATATAAAAGCATGACAATAAATAGGGGTATCGTTGTTTTTCCATGTAGGGCAAGGAATTTTCGGATATCGTGTAATGCGGTAACGAGGGTATTTTTGACCGTATTGACGGAGAGATTAAGTTTGGAAGCAATTTCAGCAGGCCTCAAGCCTTCTTCACGACTCATCAGATAAATACCCCGGCGTGCAGCTGGCATACCTGCAATGGCCCCTTCTACCAGTCGTCTGAGTTCCCCGGCCTGAGTAATCTCTGCCGGCGTGTCAAAATTAATTGCAGGTTGATTCATTAGAAATGCCTGGCTGGCCTTCTGTTTAAGTAGATTCTTACGTATGAGTGCTATTGCTTCTCTTGATGCGATGGTGAATAGCCAGGCGCGAAAATTATTAATATGAGGTAGTTGGTCACGGGAAATCCATACCCGGATAAACGTTTCCTGAATGACCTCGTCTCCATTGTCCTCGCTATGATCTATTCGGCTGACAAATTTAAGAAGGCTGGAATAATAGCGCCTAAATATCTGGCCAAAAGCAAGCTCATCCCCTTCTGCTGCCCGCAAAAGCAATTCTTTCTCGTTATCTGTTAAATCCTTTGCCAATGAGCCTGCAATAATTATTATCTAACAAAAGTATAAATGTATAAAACAATATTAAGGTTGTTTCAGACTACCCCATAATGCATGAAAATGTGCACTCCGGATATGGCCGGAGTACTGACACAAACTATAGAAGGGTGACAAAGAAAAATGTACTATTGATCCTTAAAGTTTTTTAAGGTTTTTAAATAATCAACAAAGTTTGACATATCCCCGCTCCTGCTAGGTCTTGAATTTTGGACTATTATTATTTCAAAACTTTATATCTAATGTGTGTCACCATGCTGGTTCCGCTTATCTCAACCGGTTCGAGCTTGAGATCTGGCACGCCTTCGAAAAGTCGCACCCCAGCACCAATAGTAACAGGGACAACATGCAGCCATAATTCATCAACTAGACCAGCAACTAAATACTGATTGACGGTATTTGCTCCTCCCATGATCTTTACATTTCGATCTCCTGCAGCTTCCTTCGCCTTTCTAAGTGCCTCTTCAATGCCATCCGTAATAAAATAAAATATCGTCCCGCCTTTCATTTCGACTGGTGCACGTTCATGGTGGGACAGCACAAAAACTGGAGCATGATATGGAGGGTTGTCGCCCCACCATCCTTTCCATTTTGATTGGCCTCTTCTGTCTTTAGGACCAAACATATTACTGCCCATGATAAATGCCCCTGCATCAAGAATAGCGTCTATTTCCTTTTTATGACTATGCTTTTCCGGCTCAGAAAACATCCAACGATCCAGCAAGTCTGAATCGAAATTATCTCCAAATGGTTTTTCAAAACTTTGGTTATAGCCGGCAGCATACCCATCCAGGGACATTGTTAATCCGCATGTTACTTTTGCTTGTTCCATAATTTTAAATTTAAGGATTATTGTTTTAACGCGCCGTCGTTACTGAGCTACACCTCCTGAATAAAGATAAGAATTAACAATAGTATCCTTAAAACTGGAAAAAAATAACTCTGGATAGATAAATAAAAAAGACCTCATTCCTTGATACTGTACATGCATGGGAACAGGGGAAAACTTCCGCCTGCAAAAAAAGTTAAAGGAACTTGAACTTTTGCTGGAAAATATTGCATTCCCAAGTATTTCGTAGATGCTCAGAAAAAGGTATCCTATTTTGAAGGGACAAATTGGCTACTGAGTAGCAAATACGTTTAGCATATAATGCGAAATCAAGTTGACACATGCTGTCTCCTGGTTGCAAATAAAAAATAAGCAATCACCAATATGACTACGAAAAGATAGGGTCCAATAATCAATTCCCAAGCGTATCCGACATGCTCACCTGCGATGATAATGATTCCGGAATGATCTCCGCCTGCTGTTCGGGGTATTAGTTGCTGGGCATAGTTCCAGCCAAGATGCAGCCCAACAGGTAAAAACAATTTCCCCGTTCTTTGGTAGGCGAGCCCAAACAATACGGACCCCAGACCGGTAGTGAGCATCACTGAAACCATGGTTGACAGGTCCATGTTATGGTCAAGATGCATTAAACCAAATGGAATGGCAATAAAGATCTGTGCAGCTAAAGGGCCATAATGTTGAAGCAGCGTTTGGAAAGGATATCCGCGGAAAACGAACTCTTGTATGAGGGCCGACCAAAGGCAGGTAAAGAACGCGATTGCCACGTAAACAGGATCAATATGCGAATTGAAACTCCAAGGGTCTTGGGTGAGCAGTAAAGTGATCAAAACGGTAGCCATGAGCATAAGCCCGCCAGTTGCCAGTCCAGAAAAAAACTCATTATAGTCTTTTTTATTGCAGGGCATGAAACCAAGGGATCGGATCGACCCACCTTCAGCATGTATGAATATCCAACTGATGACCAACGATATCAAAAGAAAGAATAGGAAATCGTTCAATATTGCCACTGTTCCGGCTACAAGGGTAGCCAGCCACAACACCAGGAAATAAACCAGGACTTTTAGCCATGCAGGCCATAAATTTAATTGCGATTTCATGTCATTTGTTTTTTTGACAAAAGGACACATCGTTAGGCAACGATACAATTAAAACCGACAGACAGCAATAACTATTCGTCAAACTGGCTGAAGGCATCAACCAGACAAAAGAAAAGCTAATCAATGCTTAGTTGGTAACATCAGTCTGTTCATCGGAATTCTGATCGTTTTGGTCGTTTAGATTTGAATATGAGGGATAAAATAGCGGATATTTAGTTATGCAAATCACCGCAGCGATAGAAAGAATTTATGCCAAGACCTCCCTCAGAATAGGTCTGCATATTTTTTTTTGGATGCTTATGTTCGTGGTAAGGGCATATCTTACTTATGTATCCTTTAATGTATACCGTGCTTTCTCTGCTCAGGCTTATTTATTGCTCAATTTAAACAGCACCGTATTGATGGCAGCCTTCTACTATATCATGGTTTATGCCTTAATCCCTTATTCGTTACATAAACGAAAATACCTTATCGGTGTGATTTTTATCCTGATCCTGTTAATCCTATACACTACTGCAGATACTGCCGCCGAATCCTTGATCATCAAAGAATGTGAACAATGCGTCTTATCACTTCGTAAATACAATACCAGTTATGGGGCCTACCTAAACCGTGGCCTGATCAATGTTGTACTTACCAGGCTGCTGAGCTTGGGATCACCAATATTGCTGCTGTTTTCACTTTGCATTCCTTTCAGTATTAAAATGGGCATACAGTTTTTCAGGGAAAAATTACATTCACTGCAACTGGAAAAAGACAATCTCCAATTGGAATTCAATTTCCTGAAAGCCCAGGTCAATCCTCATTTTCTGTTTAATTCTATGAACAATATCTATGGATTAATCATCAGCGGGAACAAAGAGAAATCAGCCGCCTTAGTAGCACGCCTTTCTGAACTCCTGCGTTACACCTTGTATGATGCAAACGAACGAAACATGCCCCTGCTCAAAGAAATAAAACTGCTTCAAGATTATTTGGAACTTGAAAAGGTGAGATTAAATGAAACCAAGGTAAAGTTTGATTGGAATTTGGATCGAAATGATTACACCATCGCTCCTTTACTTTTAATGCCCCTGATTGAGAATGCTTTTAAGTATTGTGGGGATTCGCCTGATTCGTTTGTCCATATTTACCTGGCGATTTCAAAAGGTGAACTGCATGTGCGTATGGATAACAGTATAGACAGTGGACGTGTTTCCAGTAGTAATGGTGGAATTGGACTTGCCAATTTTGAAAAAAGGATGGATATGTACTATAAAAATAGGTATAGTTATGTGTCGGATATTTCGACTAATCGGTATGCAGTAATCTTAACGCTCCAATTGATATGAACATAGCCTGCCTGATTGTTGATGACGAACCCATTGCCAGGGATATCATAGAAAGTTACCTCCTGAAATTCCCGGAATTAACTCTTGTCAAAAGCTGTAAAAATGCCATTGAGGCCTATGAAGTACTATATGCACATCCCATAGACCTGGTTTTTCTGGATATCCACATGCCTGTAATCACCGGAATAGAATTCCTGAAATCGCTTCGTAATCCCCCCTTAATTATATTTACAACAGCATATTCCCATTTTGCGGTAGAAGGATTTGAGCTGAATTCTGTGGACTACCTGCTTAAGCCCATTACGTTTGAGCGTTTTTATCTGGCAGTTGAGAAAGCGATTGAGAAGTTCAATTATAAGCGGCAGGTATTCCCGGTAAAGCCCGATACGCCCCATTATGTCTTTGTTAAACAGGACACCAAGCTGGTAAGGATCGACCTTCAGGACATTGTTTACATTCAGGCAGAGAGAGATTTTGCTTCTGTATATCTCGGTAAAAAAAGAATCCTTGCCAGTCAGCACCTTAAAATATTCGAAAAGTTGCTTCCGACCAATCAATTCATCCGCATTCACCGATCTTATATCATAAATTTTGACAAGATCACCGGAATAAAAGGAAATGAAGTTGAATTACATGATCAATGTATCCCTATTGGACCGAACTATCGACAGGAACTTATGAACAGATTGACTATTTAATAAGGCAAGCCCTTTTCAGCGTGTTCTTTTATCACCGCATTACGTTTGACCAGTAAGTCTTTCAGGTAGCCGGATAAGAACAGCAAATCAGCAATCCTCCCTAATATCCCCAGAGGCGAAACATAATTAAATATATCTATCATCAGGGTTCCACTGCCATATTCAATAAACCGATGCTCGTGCCGGATGGATTTAAATGCGCCTTGAATCATTTCATCAACAAAGAAATCAGGGCTTTCAAATCGGGTGATCTTGCTGCTTAGCTTTTGTGTAATGCCAAAATGCCTGGCCTGCCATGTAACAGTTTCATTTAACTCAATCAAACCAGACAATCGTCCTGCGACTGCCTTTTCATTGGTATGCTTTGTAGAAAGCTGGTGCAGATCAATGCTGCGTGCGAGATCGAAAACAGTTTGCTTTTCGGCGTTGATAAAGGTTTCAAGCATTATTACGGGCATGTTTTAAAGATATTAAAGAATACAAGTATAGGAAAAGCATACCTATAACGGCCCCAATGGTATACACTACCTTAAAATTTATCGAGGAGGGCTCATCTAATAGCCAAAAAATGGATAAAAGCATTCGCCGAAATAAAATGGTTGAATATAGGTAATCAAGTGTTTTCGAAAGACGGCTTATCCTACTGCTGACCAGCTACTCCTATAGGGCACATATCTTTTAGTTTGCAGACTATAACCACCTATGATTCGTCAGTTTAGTTTATTACCTTTGTATTTGATTTGTATAATACCAAGATCATGCAAACAGGAACAGAAACACTGCCCGAATTCTACCAACGCACCAACCAGGCTATGCCTGCTGATTTGCTTTCGAAAACAGGTGTCAGCCATTTCAACGTGAAAGAACGCACCTGCCAAAGCAAATTTACGCCCTATAATCGCCGCGATTATTATAAGATCTGCCTGATCATTGGCGATGGGGTTCATACTGCGGGAAACAAGGAAGCACTGATAAAAAATAATGGAATCATATTTTCTCATCCCTCCGTTCCTTCTGCTTACCGAGCGGCTTCCGAATTTCAATCAGGCTTTTATTGTCTTTTTAACGATACTTTTTTACTGAACGGCATCCGGCAGGAGATCAGGTACCGGAGCGCATTGTTTAACCCGGCAGTACCACCCGTCATCAACTTAACTTCCGAACAGGTTGGCCGGTTCGCTAACTTGTTCCGGGAAATGGAAGCGCTCTTGTCCGGCCCTTATCTTTATAAACACGATATGATCCGAAGCCTACTGCAAATGGTGATACTGGAAGGCATCCAGCTGCAAGGGCCCGTGCAGCAGCAAAATGCGAATGATAGATTGATCGCAAAGTTTTTCAGTGTACTCAATCAACAGTTTCCTGTTGATTCTCCGGAAAATCCTTTAACCTTACTAAACCCTGCTGCGTATGCCGATCAATTAAGTATTCATGTTAATCATCTGAACAATGTAGTGAAAAAAGCGACCGGCAAAACTACGCGTGAGATCATTCATGAACGGATTGTAGAAGAAGCAAAAACTTTATTACTCAATACCGATTGGGATGTAGCTCAGATTGCTTATACGCTAGGCTTTGAGTATCCCTCGCATTTTAACAAATATTTTAAGCAAAACACCCGCACTACCCCGTTATTGTTTAGAGAACAATTAAAACACCCAATTAATATTTGATTTGTATAAGCATTGCTTTGATTTATCTTACCAATAGGTTTGTTTCCTGACTACTTTTGTTGCCATAATACAAGCTTATGAAAAATATCAAAGAACCTAATAAAGGCATCGGCACCATTTTAGCATTTTCCCTTATTCCGATAACCGGTTTCGCCTTGGATATTTACATTCCTTCCTTACCCGACATGAGCGCGAAGCTGGGTACAACGCCCGCAGCCATACAACTCTCCATTTCTATATTTTTAGCGGCTTATGGAATAGGCCAGTTATTGGTAGGCAGTTTACTGGATAGTTATGGACGGTTTATTCCTAACATCATTGCCTTAGCCGGGTTCAGCCTGGCAAGTTTCGCTATTGCTAATACCGGCAATTTACAAATGATCTATTACATGCGTGCTATACAAGGTATCATGTCGGCTGTTATTGTTGTTAGCAAAAGATCATATTTCTTCGACCTTTTTTCCGGCGAAAAACTTAAACACTATACCAGTTTGTTTTCCGTGATCTGGGCCGCCGCTCCCATCGTTGCACCATTTGCGGGCGGGTATTTGCAAACCCATTTCGGCTGGCAATCCAATTTCTATTTCCTTGGTTATTTCGCTTTAGTGTTCCTGATTTTGGAGCTGATTTTCAGCGGTGAAACGATCGCTGTAAAAGTCCCATTTCGCTTAAAGGTTATTGGTAACGCCTATCGTTCCATGTTAGGCACATGGGATTTCACCTCCGGCCTGCTTGTTTTGGGTCTTTCATATGGTGTTTTGATGATTTACAATATGTCAAGCCCTTTCCTGATCGAAGAGGCTATGCATTATCCGGCAACTGTTACGGGCAATTGTTCGATGGTTTCAGGTCTTGCTTTACTGGTAGGGGGCTTAGTATCTAAAGCACTGATCTCCAAGGGATTTTTTAGAAAGATGTTGGCTGCTGCTGTGATCCAATTAATCCTCTCTGGTTGTTTGATATTGCTCACCTTAAAAGTAAATAACCTGTATACATTAATGGCTTATGTGGTATTATTGCATTCAGCAGCTGGCTTTGTGTTTAACGGTATGCTGGCTTACTGTCTTACGCGCTTTACGCAATATGGTGGGATGGCCAACGGTTTAACAGGCGGCGGGTTTATCATTTCCACCTCGGCTTTCAGCTTCGTAGTGGTCAAACTTATTAGCATAAATAATCAAGCCTGGTTAGGGGTCGCTTACGAGGTGTT
>CAMLDJ010000090.1 GCA_946478755.1 uncultured Pedobacter sp.
ATGCCTTCCGGGAGTTCTTCTTTTATCACCACTGGAAGCAAATAGTCCTCATCCTGTATTTTCACGTTAAGAAGGTCATTTTCTAAGACATTGAGTTGCTCAGCGTCCTTTTTGTTGATGGTTATATAAGGGAGTGGAGCACGTTCAGCAATACCCGGACTGTAGATGCTGAGTTCGTCGGTTCCAAAGATGTGCGGTAGGGGCAGGATCTGCCATTCGCCCGGTGAGGGTCTAAAAGCCGGGGGGATATGGTTCATAAATACTTTTTTCAGGGATGACGTTTCGCGAAATAGCCGTTTACCAGGGTCTCCTCCACGCAAATGTCCGCCAACCTCCTGCTGATACTTATTGATGGATTGTACTGAGTTCCAGCCTGGAGCCCAGAAAAAAGGAATTAATGGGGCAGGAGGCATGCCTTTATAGCCTTCCATGGTAAATGATAAGGCCGAATCAGGATCTTCAGGAGGCTTCGGCTCAGTTACACTGATATTGGCCAGCATCGCTGTGCGGCCACTGTAACGATGCGGTTCGCGGGGGATCTTCTGTCCGAAGATACGAAAATCTGCTCCCGGGGCTACGGTGTCGACACCCTTAAACTGAGGCATTAAGGCCACAAGTTCGGTCATCAATTTATCCGGAGCTTTCAGGTCTTCCGGGCTTACCCCATTTTTAAACTGCCTGAACTCATTCAGCCACCTCCAGCTTTCCCGGAAGTTTTCATTTTTAGGACTAAATACCTGGAAGAAACACTGTGCCCTTCCCTCATTGTTGACCAGCGTACCCTCTGTTTCTGCAAATGTGGCAACCGGGATCAGTAAGCTTGCCCTGTTGGTTGTTTCATTAGGAAGATGATCCAGCACAATGAGCTCTTTGCATAATTTAAAGAGTTTATCTATTTCTTTTTTCCCGCTGCGGCGATACAGATCGTTTTCCAGCACAACAACAGTGTCAGCTTTACCATTTTCCAGTGCTGTCGTGGCATGCATCAGGGACGGCGCTTTCATCATGGCTAAGCCCATCGAGTTGCATTCAGGAAGAACAAAGGATAAGCTTGCTTTTTTATCATCGGTACCCAAAGCAAAAGCGATATTTGCTGCAGCTTTAATGATCGCCTCACTGCCAAGGCTTGTTCCGCTAATGATCAACGGCCTTTCTGCTTTTTTCAGGATGCCGGCAATATGTCCGGCAAGTTTTAAGGTATCCGTGTTGGGGTCTTCCGGTGCAGGTGCACTATTGTTTAGCAGATTTGCGATGGTATAGCCCAGGCGGGCAATCTCGTCGGGCGACAAGTGCATGGCAGGGCTAGCCAGTTCATCTAGCTTTGTTCGAATCGGGTAGGCGCTGAACAACTCGCCTTTTTCAACAGGTTCCTTATGTACCGCTTGCCTTACAGCTAATGCCAGCATGGGGGCTGCATTCGTTAAGTCTTCTCCAAGAATCAAAACCACATCAGCAGTTTCTGTTTCTTTCAGGGATGCGGAATGGACCTCGCCTGTGTTGAGGATATGTAGGACGCAGCGCATAAGCAGGGCGTCCAGTTCGGAAATCCCCTGGTAAAAGTTTTCTTTTCCCACCAGCTGCCTCAGGGCAAAGTTGGCTTCCAGTGAAGCTCTTGGAGAGGCAATGCCAATTACTTTTTGCGTTGATAAGATGGTTTTAACGTGATGGTATAAGCCTTGCTTAGCTGTGGGATCAGAGATTTTGGACCGTATTAATGGCTGCTGAATCCGGTGGATGCTATTCACAAAATCATAACCAAAGCGTCCGCGATCGCAAATAAAATACCCGTTCACTTCTCCATTAAACCGGCTGGTAATCTGTCGGAGCGTTCCATACCGTTCTCCGGCAATGATATTGCATCCGAGGCTGCAATGCTGACAAATGGAAGGAGCCATGGTCAGATCCCATTTTCGGGTATAATGCGCTTTCAGTGTTTTGTCGGTAAACACACCAGTAGGACAAACCTCGGCCAGATTGCCACTAAATTCACTTTCGAGGACACCATCCTTAGCCCTTCCAAAATAAACATGATGGTGGGTGGCAAATATATCCAGATCTTTTCCGCCGGCATAATCTTTATAAAAGCGCACACACCGATAACACTGTATACAGCGGTTCATTTCGTGATTGAGGAAAGGACCGAGGTATTGATTTTTATAGCTACGTTTTGGATAATTGAAACGACGATAGGTATGGCCCGTCATCAGCGTCATATCCTGAAGATGGCAGGAGCCCCCTTCATCGCAAACGGCACAGTCATGAGGGTGATTGGTCATCAGCCATTCGATCACCTGTGCACGAAAAGCTGTGGCATCAAGGTCATCGATCGACAGATACATATTGTCTTTCACCGTTTCCATGCAGGACATCACCAGGCGTCCCCGGGTATCTTCCTTGTCTTTAAAAAGTTTTATGGCACATTGTCGGCAAGCCCCTATAGATCCCATAGCGGGATGCCAGCAAAAATAAGGCAGGTTAAAACCTAAGGTAAGGCAGGTTTCTAGCACATTCTTACCTGGTTCTACTTCGTAAGCTTTATGATCAATATATAAGACTGCCATTTTTCTTTCACCTCCAGGGACATTTCCGTTCTGTTATATGCTTTTCAAAATCTGCTCTGAAATATTTTAAACCACTTTGCAGGGGTTCCATTGCTCCGGGTGCCAGGGCGCAATACGTATGGCCCGGACCAAGCTGCCTGGTGTGCATAGCTAATAAGTCCAGGTCTTCCATGCGGCCTTCTCCTTTTTCAATAGAAAGCAAGATCCTCTCCGTCCAGGGTAAACCTTCCCGGCATGGGGTACACCATCCACAGGATTCCTGTGCGAAAAAATGTTCCAGGTTATGGACAAAGCCGACCGGACAGGTCTTATCGTCGAGAATGATCATGGTGCCTGTTCCTAGTCGACTGCCAGCTGCGGCAATAGATTTGTAGTCCATTTTGACATCAAGGTGCGCCTCTGTCAAAAAATCCGTGGAGGCTCCTCCGGGAAGGGCACCTCTGAATTTGAATCCTTTTTTCATTCCCCCGGCATGTTCTTCAAGGAGCTCCCCTACGGTGGTACCCATTGGTAGTTCCCATAGTCCAGGTTTATTCACCCTGCCGCTAACCCCATATAGTTTTGTTCCTGCATCAGCGCCGGGACTCAATGCTTTAAACCAATCAGGCCCATGATTAACGATATGTGGTATATTGCTGAGGGTCTCTACATTGTTTACAATCGTTGGCTTACCAAATAAGCCACTTACCTGTGGAAAAGGTGGCTTGGTCCGTGGAGTAGCCCGTTTCCCTTCCAATGCATTCAATAGCGCTGTTTCTTCTCCACAGATATACCTGCCAACTCCGGTATGTAAGTACATTTCAAGGCTGAAGCCGGAGCCTAAAATATTCTTGCCAAGATAACCGGCAGCATACGCTTCTTCGATCGAGTGCTGCATAAGCCAGGCGGCTTTTTTATAGGCCCAGCGTAAGAAAACATACGAGATATTGGCTTGTATCGCATATGCAGAGACGATCATACCTTCAATTAACTGGTGTGGATTACCTTCCAGCAACAGGCGATCTTTGAAGGTTCCAGGTTCCATCTCATCGGCGTTCACGATCAGGTATTTGGTCTGTCCGGTTAGCTCCATAGGAACAAAACTCCACTTCATCCCGGTATTAAAGCCTGCACCTCCACGGCCTTTAAGATCTGCCTCCTGCACCATCTTAGTGATATCCTGGGGTACCATGGACTTCAGCGCCTTATGCATAGCCCGATAACCGCCCACACTTTCATAATCCTTAAGATGAAGTGGTGTCCGGTTAAAGTTGATATGTTCTGTTAAGGGCCGTTCCATATGGCTTATTTGTATTCTTTTATAATATCATTTAGTTTGTCATTTGTTAAGTCTCGGTAGGTATCCTCATTGATCATTAAGGTTGGGGCATGATCACAACAGCCGAGACAAGCGTTGGGTAAAAGCGTAAACCTGGCATCAGAAGTGGTTTCTCCGAATTTGATGTGCAAGAGGGCTTGCAGGTGATCGTAGATCTGCTCATAGCCCATTACATAGCAGCTGATGCTGTCACATAATAGAATGATGTTTCTGCCGACAGGTTTACGAAAAATAAGGTTGTAGAAGGTAGCTACACCATCAAGTTCTGCGGCAGACATTTCCATATGTGCTGCAATGTCCTGAAGGCTTTCGTCCGAAATCCAACCGCGATGCTGCTGTACGATTTTTAGTGCCTCAATGCAGGCCGCCTTCCGCAACGGAACCAGTTTGATCTCATGGTCTATTTGCCTTATTTCTTCTACTGATAGCATCTTGTTCTGTGTTTTATCTGTCAATATCTGCGAGTACATAGTCCATGCTTCCTAAAATGGAAAGTAAGTCGGCAATGGTATACCCTTTACTGATGTAGGGGAGCATTTGCATGTGTGGAAATGAAGGGGTGCGGATCCTGACCCTATAAGGAGATGTATTGCCATCGCTGGTTAAGTAGTAGCTGTTGGCGCCTTTCGTGGCTTCAATACAGCTCATGGCTTCGCCTGAAGGAATGACAGGCCCCCAGCTAACATTTAAAAAATGAGTTATGAGGGTTTCGATGTCCTGCATGGTATTTTTTTTAAGTGGAGGGGTGGTTAAAGGATGCTCGGACTTATAGCTTCCCTCCGGCATGTTTTTCAGGCATTGTTCGATAATGCCCAGGCTTTGCCACATTTCTGCTTCGCGTACGAGAGCCCTGTCGTAGCAGTCGCCATTTTGTCCCGTTGGAACATCAAAATCAAACTGCTCATACCCGGAATAGGGCTGTTTCTTTCTGAAGTCCCAATCCAATCCGCATGCCCGTAAACCCGGACCGGTTACACCCCATTCCAGTGCTTCTTCTAAAGTGTATATGCCAATGCCTATGGTACGGGCTTTGAAAATACTGTTGCGCAGCACCATCTGGTGATATTCTTTAAGCCGTTTAGGGAAATAAACAATGAAATCACTGATCAGTTTGTCCCATCCGACAGGTAAATCCTGAGCAACTCCACCAATCCTGAACCAGTTAGGATGCATCCTTGCACCACATACCGCCTCCACAATATCAAAAATCTTCTCCCGGTCGGTAAACATGTAAAATACAGGAGAAAGCTGGCCCAGGTCCTGGGCAAAGGTGCCATACCACACCAGATGGCTGGCAATGCGGAAGAACTCACATAGCATGATGCGTATCACCTTTACCCGATCAGGTACGACAATACCAGCCAGCTTCTCAACAGCTAAAAGGTAGGCAAGGTTGTTCATTACCCCACCCAAATAATCTACCCGGTCAGTATAAGGAATATAGGTATGCCAGGATTGACGCTCACCCATTTTCTCTGCTCCGCGGTGGTGGAACCCAATATCTGGGACGGCATCGACAATATCTTCACCGTCCAGTTGAAGAATAATGCGTAACACGCCATGGGTGCCGGGGTGTTGCGGGCCAAGGTTCAGGAACATAAAATCCGCATCTTCACTGTGCCGTTCCAGTCCCCAATCTTCGGGACGGAATTGTAAGGCCTCCTGTTCACGATCCTGCTTTTCCTCCCATAATTTAAAAGGGCCCATTTCGGTAGCCCTTGCGGGATGCTCCTTTCTTAAGGGATGGCCCTGCCAGGTCAATGGCATCAGGATGCGTCGCAAGTGCGGATGCCCATCGAAATTTATACCGAACAGATCATAAATTTCACGTTCATACCAATTGGCATTTTTCCACAAGCCAGTAATAGATGGGATAGAGGGATAGTCGCCATGCAAGGCAACTTTTAGTCGGATAAAGCAGTTTCGCTGGAGAGATAACAGGTGATATACAATGCTGAAATCTGAGGCCGGAGAACCGTTATTTTTATTACGGCTTCGTTCATCAATTGCACAAAGATCATACAGCAATTCAAAACGACGTGGCAGGCTTGTTTTCAGGTATTGAAGCACTTCAATTATATTTTCTTTTGAAACCCACAGGGTGGTCAGCCCGTCAACCGTAAGTTGCGGGTTGAAGAAAGTGGCTCCGAATCTGGAGGCCAATTCGTCGGCCAGGCCTGGGTCATTGTTCATCCCTTTGGTTTTATGGGTTTATATTCAGCGAATGCCCGGTTTAGATCTGATCTGGTGTCCGAAAATCGATCATCTTTTTCCGTGCTTCTCTTTTTTGCTCTTTCATGGCCACTTGTTCCGGTTTGATCAGCCCCTGCGGACCAATCGCCCAGCTTAAAGGCCTTTGTTCTTTGCCAACTGAATCTGCCAGGAGCATTAACCCCTGCATAAAGGCATCCGGTCGTGGTGGACAGCCCGGTACATACACATCTACGGGTAAAAACTTGTCTACACCCTGTACCACGCTGTAGATGTCGTACATGCCGCCCGAATTGGCACAGGAGCCCATAGAGATGACCCATTTAGGCTCCATCATTTGCTCATGCAGGCGCTTGATGATGGGTGCCATTTTTACAAAAACAGTACCGGCAATTACCATCACATCAGCTTCCCGGGGAGTGCCCCGAATAACCTCGGCGCCAAATCTCGCTACGTCATATTTACTGGTGAGGCTGGTAGCCATTTCTACGAAACAACAGGAAAGCCCAAAATGAAATGGCCAGATGGAGTTTTTTCTTCCCCAGGCCAATAAACCCTGAACGGTGGTGAGCATTACACTCTGACCAACAGATTCTTCAAAAGAACCCGTCCCCTTTATGGCATTTGCCGGTTCGGCCGGATGACTGAGCCACCATTTCATGATACCCGATGTTTAAGTGTAAACTTATGGTAAGCTTTCAGTATTTTTCTGCCACTGGGGCCAAAGTCCAGCGCACCCAGTCTCCATTCGTAAATTAATACAGCCACGAGCAGACCAATAAAAACGCAAATACTGAGGTAACCTGTCCATCCTAATTCTTTGAAAGCCAGAGCCCATAAAACAATAAATACCACCTCAATATCGAAAATTACAAAGATCATGGCAACCAGATAAAACTGGGCAGAAAAGCGGAGCCTTGCTGAGCCTGTTCCCAGTATCCCTGATTCGTAAGGCTCCCCAGTAGCCCGGTCTTTATGCCGCTGACCTAAAAAAAAAGACAGTGAAATAATAAGTGTCAGTAAGATCAATACAAATCCTCCATAAACAAGAAATGGCCACAATAGGGTGTCGGGTGTATTTGATGCGTTCATAACTTACCTGATTAGAAAACAACCTCAATAAACGAAAAACGATATTAACTACTGGTGATATAATGCTCCAGATTTTCGATGGTGAACTTTTGCTCTTCGATGATGTATTTCACCACATCACCAATGGAAATAATACCGGTTAGCCGACCATCATCTATGACTGGTAAGTATCTGATGAATTTATTTGTCATTAGCCACATGCATTCTTCAATCGTATTATCAGAACATATGGTCAGTGGATCTTCAGTCATGATCTCGCTGATCGGGATTTCCTTCGACGATTTCCCTTTCAGGATTACCTTTCGGGCGTAATCTCTTTCCGTAAAAATTCCCAGGAATTTTTCGTGTTCCATAACCAGAAGTGATCCGATGTTTTTTTCAAACATTAATTCCAGTGCGTCGTAGACGGTAGTGCCTGGACTTACAAAGACGTAAGTATTGGTTTTTCCTTGTAAGATATTCCTAACTTTTCCCATAATTGAACTCCTTTCTGCCGAAGATTTGGGTTTTAGTATATCAATAGGTTGATCATACTAAAGTTAACTTTTTTTTTGCTGTAAAAAAAATAATAATTGATTAATTCCGAAACTTAATATTGCCGGATTTTATCTTCTTTATCGTTCATTTTCAGTATATTTAAGTGTTAGTTAGATAATGATCTAATCGTATGAAGAATAGGCGCATGTTCTTGATTTTTTTTCTCTTTTTGCCCTTGCTGTTGAGCGCACAAAGAGTGGTGGTCATAAAGATTGATGGTGCGATCAATCCAGTTTCAGCCTCCTTTATTCACAACGGAATTGAAAAGGCCGGCAGGGAGAAAGCCGGATGTCTGGTTATCCACCTCAATACACCAGGAGGCTTATTACAGTCTACCCGCGCTATTGTCAGCGATATGCTGATGTCAGCCGTTCCGGTAGTGGTTTATGTTTCCCCATCTGGTGCACATGCGGGTTCTGCCGGAGTTTTTATTACGCTTGCTGCCCATGTCGCGGCCATGGCACCCGGAACCAATATTGGTGCTGCACATCCCTTAAATCTGGGAGGTAAAACAGATTCGGTGATGAATATAAAAGCCACAAACGATGCCGCTGCCTTTATCCGGACGATTGCGGAAAAACGAAAACGTAATCTGGAATGGTCGGAAGATGCGGTGAGAAATAGTTTGTCCATAACTGAAAATGAAGCACTCAAGAAAAATGTGATCGATTACATCGCATCAAATGAAAAAGCTTTGCTTGATCAGATAGATGGGCGACGGGTAGAACTCAACTCCGGGACTGTGATCTTGCATACAAAAGGAGCCGAAATTCGCTATGTGGAGATGAGTGCTGCTGAGCAGCTGCTTAACTTTATCAGCAATCCCGATATTGCCTACGTTTTACTCATGCTTGGCATGGCCGGGCTATACTTTGAATTATTCAACCCGGGAGCCGTGTTGCCGGGAGTGGTCGGTGTAATCAGCCTGATCCTTGCCTTTTATGCCCTGAACACATTGCCGGTCAATTATGCCGGCCTGATGTTGATCATCTTTGCCTTAATCCTGTTTCTGCTGGAAATTAAGGTAGTGAGCCATGGGGTATTGGGAATCGGAGGTGTTGTTTCTCTTTTCCTTGGCTCTGTCATGTTGTTCAGGTCCAGTTCTTCATTAGATATGATTAAAATATCTGCAGGAATCCTTATTTCAGTTACAGCGATAAGTACCCTCTTCTTTTTCTGGGTAATTGGCTCAGGGTTGCGGGCACAGCGGCTGAAGACAGTGACCGGAATTCATATTCTATTGGGACGAACCGGAGAAACGTTGAGCTTACTGGATCCCGGAGGACAATTGCTTTTAAATGGAGAAGTGTGGGCTGCAGAATCAATCCAGGGAAAAATCAGCAAAGGTGAATTGGTCAGGGTGGTAAAGATTATCGGACTTACTTTATTTGTAGAGCCTGTAAAGGACGTTATATAAATTAAATTTTAAATTAAGGAGGTGTTTATGTATTTCAATGTGTTTACTATTGTGCTTGTTTTTTTCGCCGTGATCGTACTTTCTAGTGCAATCCGTATCCTTCGTGAGTATGAGCGGGGAGTTGTTTTCCGTTTAGGTCGCGTGCTTGGCCGTGGGCCAAAAGGACCCGGGCTGATTCTTCTGATTCCCTTTATTGATAAAATGGTGCGAATATCCCTCCGTATTGTCGTGATGGATGTGCCGCCGCAGGATGTCATCACAAGAGACAATGTGTCTATAAAGGTGAATGCGGTGATCTATTTGAGGGTGATTGATCCCCAAAAGGCTGTGGTGGAGGTAGAAAATTTTTTAATAGCCACTTCCCAGTTCTCGCAAACCACGTTGCGTAGCGTATTGGGACAGTCTGAACTGGATGATCTGCTCTCGCAACGCGATAAACTGAATCTGCACCTGCAACAGATCATTGATCTAAAAACGGAGCCCTGGGGAATAAAGGTGACAACAGTTGAGGTCAAACAAATAGATCTGCCGCAGGAAATGCAGCGGGCGATGGCGAAACAGGCTGAGGCAGAGCGGGAGAGACGGTCGAAAGTGATTTCTGCTGAGGGCGAGTACCAGGCCTCACAGCGTTTAGCTGATGCCGCAAAGATTTTAAGCGAACAGCCAAGTGCATTGACCTTACGATATCTGCAAACACTTCGTGAAATTGCCACAGAAAACAATTCAACGACCATTTTTCCGGTTCCGATTGATCTGTTGAAACCTTTTATGCAGCCATCTGTGACCGTAAATCCAAAGGAAGATTAGCCCTTATTTCCCTTTTATCTATACCTTTGCCGGCACTAACTTGTGCTCATGGGGAAAATGCCGGTAAAATGGAAGACACTGAAATCTACATTGCTTCAGTTTTTGCTAGGGGAATACTTTACGGATGCTTTACGCAATACGCTGATCATTGTTGCCCCAATCTTACTGTTCTTTCATTTGGACAATGAGCAAGCCGCGCTTGGTATGGGTGTAGGGGCGCTATTGATCAGTTTAACAGACATGCCTGGCAACAGGATGCATAAGTTCAAAACTGCTTTTTTGAGCATCAGTGTTTTCTTCTGTACTGCCCTGATCTTTACCAGCCTTCTCAGTGAACGGGGATATACTGCAGTCGCTTTCTTAGTGGTCACCTTCCTGTTGTCCATGCTGGCCATTTTTGGTGGCAGGGCAGGGCTGACCGGGACTATGGCGATTATACTGAGTACGTTCTTGTTGGGATTGCATTCCGATAAACCGCTTGTCCTAAGTGTGTATATCTTTCTGGGTGCTTGCTGGTTTTACCTGATCAGCCTGATTCAGATCTCTATATGGCCTTACCGATCGCTTGACCATGCGGTGTTTGAATGCATGACCAGTACCGCTGATTTTTTACGGGTGAAAGCAAAGTGTTATGATGTAGATGAGCCTTTGGAAGAGGCATACCAGCAGACCATCGCCTTACACATTAAAGTGAGCCAGAAGCAGGACCAGGTACGAAACCTTTTGCTGAGTGATTCGGGGGCTATGAAACTGCATCATCAGAAAGGAGAACGGATGCTGCGCACTGCGATAAGGATCATTGAACTTTACGAGCAGGTAACTGCAATTCATTATGATTATGCAGAGATCAGGAGCAAATTGTTGCCGGCCGGCGCGCTACCTCATATTGTTAAACTGATCAATCTTCTCGCTGCTGATCTGGATAAAGTAAGTAAGGTCTTTTTACTTCCCCGAAAGCTCAGAGATCAAGACGCAAGCATAGAAAAGTTTAATCTGTTAAAAGATGAATTACAGGCGATCGCCGCCAGGGTTGCGGAGCGTCAATCTTTGATCCTGATGCGCATCCTGAAGAATCTGGAAGAGATTGCAGCTGACATCAGGGAGATACGAACTGATGCACCATTGGACCACACTTTTACAGATCAGGTATCGGAAATGCCTGCCTACAAAGCATTTTTACCTGTACAGCCTCTAAAGTTAGGAGAGATACTAAAGCATTTTTCCTTTAAATCACCTGTGTTCCGCTTTTCACTCCGACTGGCCTTTTCTTTTTTTATTGCTTATTTACTGACCTTAATTTTCCCTTCCGAAAAATACAGTTACTGGATATTGCTGACCATTGTGATTGTGGCCAGGCCAAAGTTTGGGATTACCTGGAAGCGCAATGTAGAACGGTTAACAGGGACGCTTTGCGGGCTTATCATAGGCCTATTGCTGTTACTGGTCATAAAATCGGTTGTTGTGCTGTTGGTACTGTCTGCCGTATTTCTATTGGGTTTCTTTGCCTTTAACAGGCTCAATTATATTACAAGCGTTGCTTGTATCACTCCGGCGGTAGTGATCTGCCTGAGTCTTTACCAGGGACATACCAGTCATATTTTTTCTGAACGTTTATATTATACCATTGCAGGCTGTGCGATCGCCTTTGGAGGCGTTTACCTGTTTCCGGTGTGGGAGCGCAGTCAGCTGAAAGGCCTGGTGACTGATGCAATTCATGCAAATCAGATTTATTTGGGTAAAGTACTGGATGGGCGTAGCGGTAAAGGGCAGGGAAACGCGCTGAAATTGGCGAGAAAAAATGCACATACCCAGCTGGCACTCTTGTCTGAGTCACTGCAGTATATGTTGCTTGAGCCGGGAAGAAAAAAAATAAATATTCAGTCTGCTTATGAGGTTCAATCGCTGGTGTTTAGGATCAATTCCATAATTACCTCCATATTACTGGCGGAAAGGGGGCAAAATATTTCTGAGCAAATGGAGCTCCTGAAGATCTTGTCTGTAGAACTGGAATCGGTCAGCCAGCCAGCCTATGATAAAATTTCTTTTCCCTCAGTTTAAACGGGCTGTGACAATTTCTTATATGACTTTAAGCTCAGTATTCCAGTAAAGTGATAAGAAATGATCGTCCGGGGGAAGTTCCGTGATTAAATAATTGATGTTACTGATGTCGCAGATTTGAATCCTTTGTGAAGTGTTTAATTTTTCTGAAATACTTAACACGGCTACTTTTTTTGAAGAACGGATAATCGCCTTTTTGACCTGTACGATCTCCCAGTCCATGTCTGAAAGTCCGTCGGGAACAGAAAAAGCATTTGCGCCTAGAAGACATAGGTCGACCTTGAGTCCGGACAGCTCATTGATCACGCTTGAGCCCGTATGCAGGTTGGCATTTTTGTTTAACCTGCCGCCTATGGTGATGACCTCCAGATTTTCGTGATCCGCGAGTGTAATCGCCACCTGAGGACTAATGGTGAAGAAGGTTGCTTTTAGATTTCTGGGTATAGATTTTGCAAATTCAATTATGGTGGTGCCGCCTTCTGTTAAAATGACCATGTCATTTTTTAAAAGATGTGTTGTTTTTTGAGCAATTTTTTGCTTGGCTTCCAGCGCATAAACATTACTATCTGTAATAAAGGGCGTAACAAACGACTTGCTGATTGCACCGCCATGAATTTTTAATACCTGGTTGCTAGCAATTAATTCATTCAAATCCCGGCGAACGGTATCATCTGATATGTTTAACAATGCTGCAAGATCTGCTGAAAACACTTTGTTATGCAGATTAATTTCCCGCATAATAATTTTATGACGCTCTTCCTTAATCATAGTTGATCATCTGGTTGAATTGATAAGGTTGCGGATTTGAATCGTTTAAAACCGCATAAAAATGATTTGTCTATACAGGCAAATATAAGAAAAAATCTATCATTCTGTCTCGTAGCGATATATCTGTAAAAAAATATTAAAAAAATAACAGTAAAAATTTCCATTTGCGGTTTTATGCTTTTATATTTGATTTATAAACCGCATAACTACGCATTGTTATTTCACTTAATATCCAAAATATGAATTTAAAATTACTTAAAGGTGTGGGTCGGGGGATTGCCTGTTTAGTTATCTTACTTGTCGCTGTTCCATTTATCGGATCAACGAAAACAGTAAGGATGGCAGACAATATGCCTGAGATCGTGATTTCCGGTAAAGTTACTGAGCTTGGCACCGGCCAGGCTCTGCCCGGAGCTAAAGTTGAATTGAAAGGTACCTCAATTGCGACCGCTACAAATTCGGATGGTTTTTACAAATTATCGGTTCCTGAAACCGGTGGGATCCTGATCTTTAGTTATATCGGGTTTAAATCAAAGGAAATTGCCATAGGAAAGAGACAGGTCGTCAATGCTAATCTGGAAGCCGACTCCAAATCTTTGGATGATGTGGTGGTGGTTGGTTATAGCACGCAAAAAAGATCAAGAATTACCGGATCGGTTGCACAGGTAGGCGAAGAGGTTTTCAAGAACCGTCCTATAACCAATATCGCTCAGGGTTTACAGGGTGCAATTCCTAACCTCAATATTACTTTTGGCGACGGTCAGCTTAACAGAGGCGGGAGTTTTAACTTACGGGGTACGACCTCGATCAATGGTGGTAGTGCTTTGATATTGATAGACGGTACTCCCGGGGACATTAATTTGGTAAATCCGGAAGATGTGGAAAGTGTATCCGTATTAAAGGATGCGGCTTCAGCAGCAATCTATGGTGCGCGGGCGGCATTTGGGGTTATTCTGGTCACGACAAAGAAAGCAAAAGAGGGAAAACCCCAGATCAGGTACACCAATAATTTTGGAGTGGGTTCACCAACACGCATTCCTCAGGTAATTAAAGATCCTTTAGCAGCAGCGAAAATTCAAAACGAAGCATACAGAGGATATATTGGTACCGATGCCCCAGATATGCTGAACATTATTAATTATCTGGAACAGAGAAATGCCAATCCCTCATTACCTGAGCTTGGCGCTAATGCCTCAGGTAATTTTATTCGTGGTGCCAACACGGATTGGTATGATGAGTTTTACAATGAAAATGCGCCTTTTTCAAAGAACTACCTGAGTTTATCGGGCTCAAAAGGAGGTACAGGATATTATCTGTCTTTAGGTAGGGAGAAGCAAAATGGCATCTTCAAAACAGCAACAGATGAATATACGCGGACAAGTGTAAGGCTTAAAGTAGATAACCAGGTGGCTGACTGGATCAAAATTTATAACAATGCAGAGTTTTCGCAGGGGATCTACGATTCTCCAAATAAGTTCGTAACCGATGGAGGATACAATGTGTACAGGTATCTGTCCTTATATGCCAATCCTTATGAGGCGATACGGACTGCAAATGGAAATTATACACTCGCAGGAATGTCTGTATTCGGACAGCTTCAGGATGCCGGCCGCTCTGTTAACAATGGTCGCGTACTTAAAAATACCTTAGGGTTTCAGACCAACTTTTTTGGCAATAAACTTCATATTAATGGTGATTATACTTATTTCCAGACACAAACTCAAAATGACATCCAATATTTCAGAATGAAATATGAAAACAGATTGAACAGTGTGGTCAATTTTACTAATCCCGATTATTATTCGGGTACTTTTTCGGAAAATATAAATCAAATCGTCAACCTTTTTACAGAATATGAACAAAGGTTTGGTGACCATCATATTAAAGGACTCGTCGGGTTTAACCAGGAACTCAATAAATACAAAAAAATGAGCGCACGTCGGGACGAGAATATCACGAAAGAACTGGGTTCTTTAAATTTAACGAACGGGATATCAACTATTGGGGGAAATCAATATGAATGGGCGCTCAGAGGAATTTTTGCCCGTCTGAATTATGATTTGAAAGATCGCTACCTGCTTGAGTTTATTGGCCGGTATGATGGTACCTCGCGTTTTGAGCGATCAAAACAATATGGATTTTTTCCTTCCATATCGGCAGGATGGGTAGTTTCAAAGGAAAAGTTTTTTAAGCCCTTGGCCGCTGCGTTTGACATCGTTAAACTCCGGGCATCTTACGGCTCACTGGGTAATCAACTGGTTGATAACTATGCTTACATCAGTACGATAACTCCTTATACTTCAACGGACCTATTGGATGCGGGCGGCCAGTTACCGCTTGCAGTTAATGCACCAAATCTGATCCCACAAAGTCTGACCTGGGAAACTGCCAGTACGCTCAATTTCGGATTTGACCTGTCGGCCCTAAAAAATCGGTTTAATCTTGGCTTTGACTGGTTTGAGCGTAAAACCAAGAACATGCTTACCAAAGGAAGAACATTGCCAGCAGTACTGGGTACTGGAGAACCCAAGGCCAATGCAGCCGACCTGTCTACCAAAGGATGGGAACTTTCTCTGGGCTGGAACGATCAGTTTAAGTTTCTGAGTAAACCCTTTTCTTATAATGTCTCTATTGTTGTTGCCGATAACCGCTCAGTGATTACCCGTTACGATAATCCCAACAAGTTACTCACGGATTATTATGAGGGTATGGAGATCGGCGAGATCTGGGGATATAAAACGCTTGGTTTCTTTAAAACAGATCAGGAATCTGCCACGCATGCTGATCAGTCTAAATTACACTTATTTCCAGGAAAGCCGCTCGCCGGCGATATCAAGTTTGAAGATACAAACGGAGATGGAAGAATAGATATGGGCAAAAACACGGTCGATGATCCCGGCGATATGCGGGTGATCGGAAACACCACTCCCCGGTACTCGTATGGCATTAGTACGGGATTTAACTTTGCCAATTTTTCCGTCGATGTCTTTTTACAGGGAGTAGGGCAAAGGGAATTCTGGCCAGGTGTTGAATCGGCTGTCTTCTGGGGCTTTTATAACCGCTGGAACCAGCCCGTTTATGAGCATATTTATAATAATTACTGGACTCCGGAAAATCCAGATGCTTATTTTCCCAGACTTCGTGCTTACGAGGCTTTGACAACTGATAGGGAATTAGGAGCGCGGCAGACCCGTTATTTGCAAGATGCTGCTTATCTGCGCATAAAAAGTCTGGTCGTTGGTTATACGCTGCCAGCCAACTGGTTAAAAGGTGTTAAGATAAATAGTGCGAAAATATTCTTCTCAGGACAAAATCTATATGAGTTTACCAAGCTTTCTAAAGCATTTGACCCGGAAGGAATAAACGACGAGGTAGATGCCAGCCGCGTTAATGGGGCCGGATTCGTTTACCCAATACAACGAACATTCACTTTTGGACTAGAAATAAACTTATAATACTGTACTTATGAAGAATTTATTAAAAACCTTTACATTATTTCTGTTAATGATTATCTTATCTAGTGGCTGTAAAGATGATTTTTTGGAACGCAGTCCATTAAGTGAAATAAGTCCTGAGAAATTTTTTACCTCAGAAAAAGATCTGGAACTTTATACGAATGGGTTCTATTCGTATTTGCCGGAAGAGAATCTCGTTACCGGTGACTTTTCAAGCGATAATGTAAATGTATCTGCAGTAGATGAACTGGTTTCAGGAAACAGAAGAGTGCCCACCGATGCAGCTGCTGCAGGATGGACCTGGACGCAGCTTTATAATATTAATTATTTTCTGGAAAATTTCAACAAACCCGTCATTCCTCAGGAAGCGCGAAATCACTACCAGGGCATAGCCAGATTTTTCAGAGCTCACTTTTACTTTGAAAAATTAAAACGATTTGGTGATGTGCCATTTTATAATAAATCACTGACTGAGCAAAGCCCTGAGCTCTACAAAGCAAGAGATCCACGTACACTTGTAGCTGATTCGATTATTGCAGATCTTGATTTTGCGATTGCTCACCTGCGTGTCGCAAAAAGTCCGACAAGGGTAAGCAAGTGGACGGCATTGGCGTTAAAGGCAAGAATCTGTCTTTTTGAGGGAACCTTCAGAAAATACCATGATGAATTTAATTTGCAAGGATCGGCAAATGCATTATTAGAGAAGGCAGCAGATGCAGCAGATATTCTCATGCGGACAGGTCCATACAAGCTTGCGACTGGCGCGTCTTCATCGGTATATTTGAACCTGTTTTCCGCCCAGAGCCCGAATGCAGATGAATTCATCCTGTCTGTTTTGTATGGTCTTTCCGTAAATAAATCACAGCCATTAAATCAAATTTTCACTTCTCCTACACGAGGCAATCCAGGTTTAACAAAATCTTTGATTGATAGCTATCAATTAAGCGATGGTAAACCGTTCTCTTCTCTTCCTAACTACCAGCAAATTCCTTTTTGGAACGAGGTGGAAAACAGGGATCCGCGGCTTGCACAAAGCATCCGTACACCTGGTTACAGACGGATTGGTGTTGCGCCTTCGACAGCCCCACTGGTGCCCGATTATGGAAACGCCCTAACGGGATATCAGAATATTAAGTTCGTATCCACTCCTGACCAGGATGCGGCCGCCTATACACCACTGCCGATTTTTCGATTTGCAGAAGTTTTATTAAATTATGCAGAAGCAAAGGCAGAACTCCAGCAACTCACACAAACGGAAGCCGATCGTTCTGTAAATCTGGTACGTATGCGTGTAGGGATGCCAAAATTGATTGTAAATAGCATTACAGCAGATCCAATCATCCAGTCTCAATATATCCATACCAACGATCTATTGATACTCGAAGTCAGGAGGGAGAGGAGAATAGAACTCGCTATGGAAGGATTTAGATATTATGACCTGATGAGGTGGAAAGAAGGTCACCTGTTGGCAGAGCCGTTTAAAGGGGCTTATTATCCCGCAAAAGGAGTATTTGACTTAGACAAAGATGGAAAAAATGACATTGCGGTATTAGATACCCGTCCGTCGCCTACCACTCCTGGTTTGCAATATCTGATCATTAAACCGGATAAAGCTTTGAGCAATGAGACTGAGGGGAATATCATTGTCCACGCTAATCTTGTGAAGAAATTTGATGAGACCAGGGATTATCTATATCCGTTGCCAGCGAACGAGTTAATTTTGAACAAAGCGCTTAGGCAAAACCCTAATTGGTATTAAAAAAATTATAAGCTCATGAAACAATATTTTTTTAGTCTGGTATTATTCTTATTTCTGGCAAATGCAGGTATTGCACAAGATAAGTATACCTTTTCTAAAACCATTGATTCCACACTGGAGAAAAAGATATGCTATATGCTTTATGTATTTGATACGGATCAGGTACTAAAAAAAGCTGTACAAAAAGATCGGGTACTAAAAAAAATAACAAATGATCAGCTAGTTACTCGACCATGTTAGTGGGATCATTGGTGATTAGTTGTAAGACGGG
>CAMLDJ010000091.1 GCA_946478755.1 uncultured Pedobacter sp.
TCGTTAACAGCAATCCAATTACGCTGATGGCTCCCGAGCAGTCCGCAAATCCCCTGGTCAGCATTTCAGCTGATCAGGATGTGGTATGTAAGGGCATGCGCGTCAGCTTTAGCGCCCAGGTGACCACCGCTGGAACCAATCCTGTATACCTTTGGATGATTAACGGCAATGCCGCGCCCGATGATTCACATGCTGCTGTTTACGAAACGGAGCTGCTCGATGATCTCGATGAAGTCTCCTGTATAGTGACAAGCGATGCCCCTCATTGCCAGCTGTTGTCTGTAGTGAACAGCGAGACCATCAGGATCAGGGTAAACCCAATGTTAGTACCTGCATTGACCATCACTCAGAATCTAACTGAAATTTATAAAGGTGAAGCAGTCACATTCCGAAGCAGTATTGTTAATGGAGGGGTAAATCCTGTATTTGACTGGCAGATTAATGGAAGATCAGTTGGGATAAACGCACCTGAATTTACGACAACAGCCCTGGTTGATGGCGATCGGGTAAGCTGTAATATGATTGCGGGTCTAATCTGCACCTATGATGCGGTAGCTGGATCGAATAGCATTATTGTAAAAGTCATTACTCCCGTTCAAATACTGCCGCCAACTGCGTTCAGTCCCAATGGAGATGGAATAAATGACCAGTGGAAAATTAAGGGTATTTCGGCTTTTCCTAATTGTAAGGTTCAGATCTTTAACCGGCATGGAAATAAAGTTTTTGAATCTACCGGCTATAAAAATTCCTGGGAAGGAGACTATAAAAATGTGATATGTGATCCCGGGGTTTTCTTCTACATCATTAACCTGGACCTTAAGCAGAAGATCTCGGGCAGTGTGATGATTATTAAATGATCTATTGTGACTGGCTGTTATTGTGCCTTATTAGTATTTCTATTTCGGTGAGTCTCCTGTTTTACGATTGACCGCCCAGCCAATTTCGGGCTTTACATTAAAAGTTTGTTTGTCTTGCTTCACACCCATAAAGCCGGCCCAGAGTTCCATGTTTATAGACTGTTTAAAAGTTCCAGCCACATCCGTTATTTCGAGCAGAAAGGGTACGTTAGCCATTTCTTTAGGCAGGACATTTATGGTTTTGATCTCTTTGAACTCAGATCGCCGTAAATGCAATGTCCTGTTTTTGTAAGAAGAATTTTCTGTATCAAGAAAGGTAATATTCACAGGGCCATTGTTCGCTATCATTTTCGTTTCTGCTACCGCTGGAGCGCCGTCCTGCAGATAGGGATAAAATTTTAAAAGCCAGCCATCAATACCATCGTATGAGCCATACACACCAGTCTTATGGTATTTGACCATGTTCATCCAAAATTGCTTATCCACCTTTCCTTCCTTTGTATCAATGATCTTCTGAATAACGGGCTTTAATTCTGATGTCCACCATTTCAGGTCATACTTAGCCAGGTAGTCCAGTCGCATAAGGATCTTCTTCCAGTCTTTAACGCTTCCTTCAACCGTTACCTCGGAAATCCCACAGCCTACGATGATAACCTTATAATTAAAAAATTCCTTCATAGATTCCATGATGGTAATTTGACTAGCCACCCGCACTGTTGGCGTTGTAGTTGTAAAATCGGCCGACAGATTATCTATCAATTTTTTTCCGGTGAAGCCCCTAATCTGCTCTTCAAATTCCGGGAACAACGTCTCCCATTTGAAATCGGCCAGGCTTCCCAGCCCATTCAGGTGCCGCTGCACAGTCAAAGTTTTTTTTCCCTTAAAGCCTACAATCTGCGATCTGATTTTGTCCGGATTGTGGTTCACATGATTGGCGAATCCCTGGCAGATCAATAACCAGGCGATATCCGGACTGATGGTCAGTGGGTAATGGTTCTGATAGGCTTTGAGATAGCCGGTAATGACAGGGTGTGTACCAAAGTCCGCCAGGCTATCCGAAACCGATAACTTAACGAAGTTCTTCTCAACGTTTTGATACAACATATTGCCGGAGACCGTCGGCAGCAATTTTTCGGGTTTACTCAATATCTCGATTTGATAAGTTTCCGATTGAGCGTGTACCTTACCCCATGCCAGGGTAAGGGAGAGCATCATTATAGAGGTCCAGTTCATTGGAATATTTTGGTTAAGCGTTTATGGTACTTAAATATAGAAGTATTTTATAAAAGGTGAAAATGAAACTTGTATTAATGCCATTCCATCAAGCATTAAGGTTTTTGCAAAATTTCCCCCTGTTGATTGACCATTCTCCCGCCCTTTAAAGGGGCTGTTTTTGGCGAAATTGCAGTTGCTAACCAAAATAAATCTAACCATGTTAATTTCACATCAATCGGCACATTATTCTGAATTATGGAATCAAGTATGCCAGGGTAACCAACAAGCCTATGCTTTACTTCACCAGCAGTTGTACTCCAGTCTTTATCTTTATGCAAAACGAATGGTAGATGATCAGGATGATGCCAGTGATATTATACAGGAGCTGTTTGTAAAGCTTTGGAATAAAAGGAAAACTATTGGCGAAATCAGGCATGTCAAATCTTATTTCTATCGTGCATTGCGGTCAACGGCTATAAATCATATCCGCGGAGTAAAAGCGATGGAATCCAGAAATCAATACTTTTCATTCACTGATCTGGAATTGTCCACAGAGGACCATATGATTGCAGAGGAATATGTTTCCGAACAGCATTATTTCCTGAAGAATGCCCTGGAGAAACTTCCGGTAAAGCAAAGAGAGATCATCTATCTTCGCTTTTATGAAAATCTGGATTACAGTCAGATCGTAGAAATTACAGGAATTAAGTATCAATCGGTGATTAATCACATTCATCGTGCGGTGACTATGCTCAGGGCGGAACTTAAGTCGGTGAAGCGCAGGCACGCTGCATAAATTTAAAAGCATTGCAATTTTGTAGCATCGATGAATAAGAATGCAAAAAATCCTATCTTAGATAAAGACCGCATTCCTATCCATAAATTATTGCAGTGAACATTATTAAAAACCAAAATATATTTGAAGAAACTTTACTGAACTTTTTTTTGCCTTTACTATTGTTCGTAGGTATCTGCCCATCCAATATTTATGGGCAATCTTTCAGTTATCTGGGCATCGAGCAAGGGCTATCAAACAGTACAATAACTACCATTTACAAAGACAAACATGGTTTTATGTGGTTTGGTACTTTTGATGGCTTGAACCGTTTTGACGGATACACCTTTACAAAGTTCAGAAATCGCGCGGCTGATACTACTTCGGTTCCGGATAATTTTATCACGGCATTAGCAGAAGATGGAGATGGAAGGCTTTGGGTTGGGACAACTAAAGGTATCGGCGTGCTTGACGATAGGTCGCTCAGCATGTCCCCCGTACATTTAAAAAGTTCCGATTCGCAAAAAGGAGCTAACTCCGTACTGCAAAGCTGGGTAACAGGACTTAAGTGTGATGCTCGTGGAAATATGTATATCGGATCAAAAGATCTGGGATTAATATACGTAAAGAAGGGATCTCCAACGGCAATTCAAATCCCCCTACCAGCTGATTTGAGCTCACCCTTCCGATATACTGTTTTTAGCCTGACCACTGATCTTAACGACAATGTGTGGTTTTTAGTTGATGGGCTCGGGTTGTGTTGTCTTAATGCAAAAACCAGAGTGATTACTCAGATCAGCCCGATGCTGAAAAGCGGGAACTGCATTAAGCAGGCGCCAGACGGAAAAATCTGGGTCGGGACCAATAATGGGTTATTTAGCTATGACGCCAGATCAAATGAAGTCAAACCTTTTGAAGTTCCGGGAAAAGATCTTGGCAGCAGCCGTATTCTGAACTTATGTTTTGAAGAGAATGGTAACCTTTGGATCTCTACAGATGGTAATGGCTTAATTGTAGTGAATGTTTATCAGGAAAAACTAATATACGCGTTTAACGAACAGGTGAATAAATCACTCCCAAGCAATGCGCTGTATGATGTTTTTATTGATGAGGCCTCGCGTAAGTGGATAGGTACCATGCGTGGAGGGATTTGTATTCTTGATCCAAAAAAAAACAGGTTTCAAACCATCAGTCACGAACCTTACAATAGCAATAGCTTAATTCACAATACCGTGTTATCTTTTTGTGAAGCCGGATCTGAAATCTGGGTAGGCACTGATGGGGGAGGGATCAGCATTTGGAACCCCCAGTCGAATACTTTTAAACATAAGGTTTTTAAGGCGACTGACAGGTCGCAATCCGGGATCAATCAAATTCCGTCAATTATTCAGGATGAGGAACAGCGTATCTGGATAGCCACTTATGGTTCGGGGGTAAAAAGATATAACAAAAAGAACGGTGTTTTTGAAAATATCCCTTTTATTCAAAAAGATAAAGGATCGAAATATGTATGGAGACTGTATCTTGATGCAGATCATAACATTTGGGCTGGTTGTGTTAAAGGAAGGTGGGCAGGTAACTTAACAAAAGGCCTCTACAAATATGACCCGGAACTGAACAGTTTTGTTGAATCAGCCTGGTCAGTACCTAAAGAAGTCATTTCCCTTGTAGATGACCACCGGGGAAATCTATGGCTGGGAACATTTTCATCCTTATTAAGGATCAGTAAAAAAAGCGGGAAGATCAAGCAATTTAATCTGGACAGTTATATCAGGGCGCTGTACGTAAGTAAAAGTGGCCAGATCTGTATTGGCACAAATGGCAAAGGCTTTTGGCTTTATGATCCATTGAAAGATCAGTTTAGAAATTTCACAGAGGAGCAAGGCCTGCCAAATAATATTGTAGTCAGCATTGAAGAAGACCATTCCGGTTATCTGTGGCTCGGTACCTCGAATGGGTTGTCGAGGTTTAATCGGAAAACAGAAAAGTTTGAGAATTTTTATGCAGCGGATGGTCTGCAGTCTAACCAGTTTTATTATAACGCTTCAGCACAGCTGAAAAATGGGAAAATGATGTTTGGTGGAATCAAGGGATTTAATAGTTTTAATCCCGACAGCATAGCCGTACACCGGGGCTTCCCTCCAATCAGCCTTACCGGTTTACGAGTCATGAACATTCCGGTAAATGCAGAAAGTGAATTTGTTAAAAAAGCGGCCAGCCTTTATGATATCCAACAAATTGTTTTGCCCTACGACAAATCCATGTTTTCCCTCGATTTTGTAGCGTTGGAATATTCTTTACCAGATAAGATCCAGTATGCTTATTTGCTAAACGGATGGGACAAAACCTGGAATTACATTAAGAATAGTCATACGGTCAGCTACTCACGTCTTAATCCGGGAAATTATATACTTAAAATTCGCTCAACAAATGCTTCAGGCGTCTGGAATCCCGGTTTCAAAGAGATCGAGGTGGTTGTACTCCCCCCTTGGTATCTCAGTTGGTGGGCGTATTGCTGCTATCTGTTATTGGCAGGATCCGCGGTATATGCTTATGTCTATTATCAGAAAGAGCAAACCCGGTTGTTATATGAGGTTAAGCTGGCTAAACAAGATGCGCTGAAAGAAGCTGAACTGAATGAAAAGAAGATCTCCTTTTTTACCAATGTCGCACATGAATTCAGGGCGCCATTAACATTAATTGTGAATCCGATCAAAGATTTGCTCTCCTCTGACGGAAGAAATTTCAGTGCCATAGATATCAGCTCTGTTTACCGTAATACCCGCAGGTTGCTCAGTTTGGTGGATCAATTGCTGCTATTTAGAAATGTAGAAAATGAAGTTTCTGATTTAAAACCCGAAGTACTGAATCTGGTAGAAGTTTGTCGCGAGGTTTTTCTATGCTTTAATAATGAAGTTAAACAGCGCCAACTTGATTATCAATTCATATGCAATAGTCAGGAAATTGAGGTGTATGCTGATCGTGAAAAAATCGAAATTGTACTATTTAATTTATTATCTAACGCGATTAAGTATACGCCTGAAAAGGGAAAGGTCATGTTGGCGTTGAGGGAGATCAGCAATCATGCAGAAATGCGGATTCATGATAGTGGTGTAGGTATTCCAGAGGACGTCGGGAATAAGCTGTTTGAAAAATTTCAGCGGTTGGATCAGGGAAGGACATCGTCCAGGAAAACAGGCTTTGGCATCGGGCTTTTTGTCTCTAAGAAGATTTCGGAACAACAGGGAGCGGAATTAAGCTACACCAGCGTCGCAAATGCTGGGACTATCTTCACCTACCTGCTTCCAAGGGAAATTGCCATATTAGACGCGCATCGGACGGCAACTAACCTAAAATCAACGACCCCATTATTAACCGAACTGATTGTAGATCCAGACGATACGAAAAACGCTCCTAAGCGGACGATTTCAGATGCTTTAAACCAGGTGTATGGAGATGTGGTAGAGAAGAAACCGAATATTCTGTTGATTGATGATGATGACGAATTAAGAAAGTACATCCAACAATTTTTAAAAGAAACTTATACCATTTATGAAGCAAACTGTGCCGAACAGGGTTTCGAGTTATTAAAGAAATCCGAAATGGACGTGATCGTTTGCGATGTGGTCATGCCGGGCGTGAGCGGAATAGAATTCTGCTCAAAAATCAAAAGTTCCAGGGAATATGCTTATATCCCCTTAATCCTGTTAACCGGAACTTCTTCCCCCGAGATTAAACTTAAGGGCATTGAATGTGGGGCAGATGATTACATCACCAAGCCTTTTGAAAAAGAAATACTACTGGCAAGGGTCAGGAATATTCTCAAGGCCAGGGCTTCCTTAAAAAAATATTTCTTTAATGAAGTTACGCTGCAGAATAATAATGAAAAAGTCTCTGAAGAGTACAGTTTATTTTTGAAGCAATGTATGGAAATCATTGACAGACATCTGCAGGATGAGGAGTTTAATGTTAAAGCTTTCGTAAAAGAAATGGGGATGAGCCATTCTAATGTGTTTAGAAAAGTGAAATCGGTATCAGGGGTGTCTGTTAGCGAATTTATTCGTTATATCCGCTTAAAAAAGGCAGCCGAGCTGATGATAGAAACTGATGTGCAGGTTAAAGAGGTCGCATTCAGGGTGGGCATGCAGGATCTGCGGTATTTTCGGGAACAGTTTAACCGACTGTTTGGACTCAATCCTTCTGATTACATAAAGAAGTACCGGCGGACTTTTTTACGTGCGCCTGGTAATGATTGAGCATTAAGATTAGATGTGTTATCCTCCTGTGATCATGTTTTTTTATTGTAAGTATTGCTTGATAGCAGAAGAGGCTATCTGCAAACAGATAGCCTCTATAATTATTTATCACTAAGAAACAGATCAGGGTAAAGTATACATCAATGTTCCGAACCCGAGCTGATCAAAACCCCCACTTGTTGATCCGAAATCGCCCCCGCCTCCTTCAGGTAAAGTCGTTTGTACGCCCATAGCCGTGTATCGGGCTGCAAGCTCAGCAACTTTTTTTACTTTGGTATAATGGAAGTAAGGTGCAGACCACATCGGGCGACCGGTACCCCGGCTAGCGGCGCTTACTACCTTGTGTACCTCTGACTGGGTACAATTTGCAGCCCATAGACGGGTATATTCGTGAAAAGGAACCTCCAATCTGGCTACATTATATTTGGCGGTATACTCACAAGCTTTAAGGAAGCGGTTGTTGTCCAGGCCGTAAAAATCGTCGCCCTGGTTCCATGTCAGTTGACAAATGGTGCTCATTAATGCGATCACCAAAGTGGCATGGCCCTGATCACGGCCACTTTCCTGCAACTGTGCCAAACTCGCCTGGTCGCCCTCGAAAACATAGTTAATCGCTTTAAACCAATTGCCATTTCCATTTCCCTTTTGCAAATAGTTAACGGCGTAATTATACATAGACCTTTTGTCTGTCAATATACCTATTGCCATGATAGAAGCCAGATTACACATATCCCAGTTTGCCCAATAGTGAGAATCGCAAGTGCCGTTATGTCTCTTTAAAAAATCTATGTTAATCGGATAAAAAACGTCAACCATCCATTTTTGATACGCTTTAAAATCTTCGGCCTGCCAGTTGCTATAATCTCGAAGCAGCTCTCCGGTTATCGCAAATTGATAACCATAAATACCGGCTGCCAATTGAGCATTTGAATCGCCGCTGATACGCTTACAGGTACTCGCCCAGATATTTAATATCTGAATGGATTTTTGGGCATAAGTATTATCTCCGGAAATTTTCCATCTCAGGGCCAGTTGATAGGCTGCTGCAATATCATTAAATGCCCTCGAATAGTTATCGGGATCTGGCTCCTCACTACTTCTGCCACCACGTACCAGCTTTGCTGGAGGATTTGGTGTATAAGACAATTGTGCATGTGAATTTGCAAGAAGCTTATTGTATCCGGAAACCCATGGTTGCGCATTTTCATTCAGCTTTGTTTTTATTCTAGTAAAATCTGCTGTTGTGTGCAAACCGCCGACATGCTTCATAGCTACCCCCGGTGCCAATGTATCAATAGCTAAAACAGCAGCAGGTGGAGTTATTGGTTCTGGTATTTTACCGGCCGTATCTTTCTTACTACAGCTTATAAGGAAGATTGATCCTGCATAAAATAGAAAAAGGTGACTAAATACTTTCATACATTAATCTTTAATTCCATAAAATTCAATTTCACCTACGTTCAGATTTCCCGTAGCAAAATACAGATATAGGTAACGGTAACTGGTCGTACTGTTTACCGTTGCTTCATTCCAATCGTAAACAGGAGCTGTCGTGATTGTATATAAAAGGTCAGCGTTTGTGGTCCCTACTTTAGCAAGATCATTTGTGCCATACAATCTTGCGCCGTTCATCCTTGCGGCATTACCAGTTCTCGGATAATAACGCATCCTGTTCAGTCTCGCTGTACCTGCAGCCCCCAGATCGTAACCCAGATATCCTGAGGCAACAGCGCCATCAACAAAAGTCGTTATATTCCCATCAAATCCGGCTGCAACTGTCGTAGCAGGATTATTGCTCCAGGAACCAGGAGTTCCTATGACTGTACCTGTTAATTTTTCCTCACCTACTAAGAAATAAATGCCTTCAATTTCCTGTAAGCCTACATAAAGCTTGATTAAACCTGTAACACCGCCTTGGGGCACTTTTACTTCTATCTTTGTGTCCGTTACAGAAATGACTTCCCCATTAACCCCGCCAAAACTAACTTTAATATCACTTAGTGTGGTGCCAAAATTCTTGCCTAATATCGTCACCAAAGAGCCTTCCAGGCCAAATTCCGGAGAAACATTAGTCACTTCGCCTCCGGGTATAAAGGTGAAATCGCCGGGCACTTCTTTGGTAAATTGCCAGACCTTTACCGTGATTTTTCCACTGGTGACATTTTTGGGAACAACCACCACGATCTGCTTGTCAGAAACACTAATGATATCGTCCTGGCTGGCTGCTACACCATTAAAATAAACGGTAGCGGCTTTCTTAACATCCCCAAAATTACTGCCATTGATGGTAATTTGATATCCGGGACGGCCTGCGTTCGGAGAAAAACTACTCACAGTTAGCTCAGGATAAGTAAATTCTCTGAAATTAGGGTCTTTCTCACAGGAAACGAACAGAATCGCAAAGAAAGAAAGGATGCCTAACCAACTCAATATATTATAAACTTGTAACTTTTTCATAATTTCTAAAGATCTAATGATAATCCAATCGGGTTATCTGTTCAACTAGTTATAACCCGGATTTTGAAGCAAATTCTTATTCAGAATAATCTGGCTCGACGGTATAGGGTATAAATAATGTTTTGGTTCAACGGAGTGGTTTAACGAGCTGGAAACCACCACGCTTTTTAACACACCTTTAGGCGTTTGTACCGCCTCCTCTCCCCATACAAACGAGGTAGCTTTATAAAGAGCTGTTGGCTGACCTGATGCATCTTTAAATGGTGTGGCATAACTTGCATCTCCTACCACTCTTCCCAAACGGGAAGCATTTAAAGAAGTTTCCAGAATACCCCAGCGTTTTAAGTCATCGAAGCGCTTACCTTCGCGATACAGCTCCACTGCTCGTTCTCTTCTGATCTCTTCTTTCATATCCAACCCATTAACCGTGGCCAATGCATTAGTCAGATGCGCTACTGCTCCCCGGTCTCTTAGTTTATTAATTGAGGCATCCAGTTGTGGATCGGTAATGCTACCATTTAGTTCATATAACGCTTCTGCATAAATCAGATAAACCTCTGCCAAGCGTATAATCGGCCAATTGGCAGATTCGGTATTATCAATCCTTCTTGAGCCGTAGCCATATACTGCATACTTACTATTGCCGTAACCGCTTGATCCTAAGCCTCCGAAGTCGAGCGTAACAGATGCTGGCGCTGTTGTGGAAGCGTACAAGTAATTCAACAAACGCCGGTCTCTGCTTTGAAATTCGGAAACTGCTGTGTGATAACCCTGGAACAAAGGCGACTTAGCCGGAGGCAATCCATCCGTACACACCGCCATATCCACAAATTTACGGCTGGGATATAATTGTCCTGAAGTCCAGGTAATATTCAACCTTGCCTGTTTATAGGTATAGTCATAGGTCTGATACAAGATAAATTCTTTATTAGAAGTTTTATCGTATCCGCCTGGATTAGACCCTGCGTCCTCCAGGTTGAACAAATACCAGGAACTTGAATTTGCCATTTTTGAATCGGCATTTTTGTTCCATAGCTCATAACCACCATTGGTCATGATATCCTCGCACTGCGCTACAGCATCGGTCAGATACTTGTTCACATTGGTAGCATCGTATCCGACGGTGCCAGCTCCGGTCGTTGATCCATCCCCGTCAGGAGTTTGCCCTACATATTTTTCCCAGGTTGCTTCATACAATTGCGCTTGCGCTTTCAGGGCTTTGGCTGCCCATTTGCTCGCTCTTCCTTTATCTGCAGTAGCGATGTTTTGCTCAATTGGTAATTTTGCAATTGCCTCATCCAGATCCGCTAAAATTTGTGCCACCACCTGGTAACGGCTATTGCGCTTGGCGTATAGTTCAGGAGAGTTTATATCCATTACCGACGTTACAATAGGCACACCGCCAAAAGTCTTCAGCAAGTTAAAATAGGCATTAGCTCTAAAGAAATAAGCTTCGCCTATATACTGGCTGATCTCTCCTGTATTTGGATAGGTACTTGCTTTTGACAGCAAAATGTTGCAGCTGCGAATACCGGAATAGTCCCAATTGGTACTTCCAACTGCGATGGTACCATGACCAATATCATAACCATTTGAATTGGTATTGGCAGACAGATCTGAGTTATTGTCCATATTGCCAAAGCTCCATCCTTGAAGCTGGCCGTAAAAACCAGCTGCATAGGCTTTAAAATCTGTAGGCTTTTTGAAATAAACTGCGTCTGTATATTGGGCAGTAGGGTTCAGATCTATAAAATCCTTCTGGCATGCAGAAATACTGAAGCCAAGCAGCCCTATAGTTATATAATTGAATATCTTTTTCATCTGTTTAAATTTTGTTTTCATTGGCGATGAAGCTGTCATGATTTAATCATTCCACTATGTGATTTGAAAATCATGACGGTTCCATTGCTTTAATCATTACTGGTTACTAAAATCCAACGTTTAATCCAAATGACCACGTCCTTGCAAACGGATAGCCACTGTTGATAGAAGCTTCGCCCATTTCGGGGTCAAAACCATCTTTTATAGATGTTGCTTCCCATAAGTCATTTCCTGAGAAGTAAAACCTTAATTTTGCTAATTTTATCTTCTCTGAGATTTTTTGAGGCAAAGTATACCCTACGATCAACGATTTTAAACGGATGTACCGGTTATTTTGTAACATAAAGTCATTATTTTCATAATTCCATTTAGCTCGGGTTGCATTGACCGTTAAACGGGGGAACAATGCACCCTGATTGTCTGCTGTCCAGGTTTGCCCCAGGAATGCCGGATTCTGATTCGTATATATTGCACCAAATGGAAAGGCCATATAACCATTGCGCATGATATTCTGTTTCAACTGACCTTGGAAGAAAGCGTTTAAATCAAATCCTTTCCATGAACCGCCAAGATTGAAACCAAAATTAAAATGTGGAGTGCCGTCACCGGCATATACTAAAGAACTTTTTTCATTGCCCATATTGGTAATGTTACCTGTTCCTGCAATATCTACTCTTTTTGTATCACCTGGACGTAAAGCAACAGCCTGATTGTTTTTAGGCATATTGGCCAAATTGGTACTGGTCCCGTAAGCAGCGTAATAAGCATCTACATCAGCCTGATCTTTAAAATAGCCATCTGTTTTGTATACAAACCAGGATTGCCATGGACGGCCATTTACGATTCCGTTTCTACCAGCCCCATAACTATCCGCTCCTTCCACTCCAGATACCATCGTTTTTGTATCACCGATATTAAAGGCCATATTGTAACTGAAATCGCCTTTTGTATCTTTCCAACCTATGATAAGCTCCCAGCCTTTAGTGTTGAATTTACCGCTATTGGTTTTAGGTGCGTTACCGCCCAATACAGAAGGATAGCTGACATTGACCAACATCCCAATATTGTTTTTTTCAAAAATATCGAAGCTGGTCGTTAATCGGCTATTCAAAAAGCCGAAATCAATACCCAGGTTTTTTTGTTCTACTCTTTCCCATGTACGGGTATAACTAACCAAGCCGTTATTATTCAAACTGCTTGACGACTGTGGTGCGGCAGGGGATCCCAAAACTGTAGAACCAATGTTGACCGTTGAGAGGTAATCAAAAGCACCTAAGCCAGAGGCTTCATTCCCTGTAATCCCGTAAGTTCCTCTTATTTTACCGAAATTAACGACGGACTTCATATCAGCCATAAAATTTTCGTTGCTGAATACCCATCCCAATTGCGCAGAACCGAAATTTTTGAACTTATATCCGGAAGCAAACCTGGAGTTGCCGTCTCTTCTGCCTACCAATTCTACCAGATATTTTTCTGCATAATTGTAGTTCAGTCTTGTCAGATAAGAATACCTGCCGTTCTGTGTTTTGGTTCCGCTGTTTGTTTGGGTCTCCAAACCGCCCAGGCTGATGTCATAAACGCCCTGGTCTACAAAACCTACACGGGTGCCGGACAACTGCTGTGAATTATTTTTCTCTGCATTGAGGCCCGCTACCGCCGATATATTGTGGACCCCATTGATTGTTTTTTCGTAGCGTAACAATGCCGAGTAATATTGATAAAGCCCCTGCCAGGCATAAGTATAATAAGTATTGTTGGTACCTCCGGTATTTAAGCCAATTCCTGTCGGGGTACCATACCAATTGTATAGCTGCACAGGCAGCACATATTTTTCCTCATTAAATCGTTCATTTTGCAAAGATGCCAAGCCTTCTACAGCAAGATCCTTGAAAATCTGATAAGTTGCTTTCATATCCACTCGTCCCGTCAATGAATTTTTATTGTCGCGACCCCCGTCAGCCGTCATCGCTGCTGCATTCCTGATGGCACCACCGTCAATTCCGTTAAATGTTGCGAACCACTGCCCAAAAGGATTTTTAGCCGGATAAAAGGGCATATCAAACGCATAAAGTGTATTGTCCAGCCCGACAGACGGCGTACTGGTATTTGCGTTGATTAAACTAACTCCGGTCTCAATCTTAAATTTATCAGATAGCTGATAGTCGTGGTTAAAACGGACATTGTATTGTTTCTGCCCATCATAAGCCGTAGCCAGGTTTCCCTTATTATTCGCGTAACCAAAAGATAGACGATATCCCGATTTTTCCGTGCCATTGGAAATAGCTAAATTGTGTTGTTGAGAATACCGTGTAGCAAACATCTCCTCCAATCGGTTCGCATTGAAGATATAATAATCGGTTCCAAACAGATCGTATCTGCCTTCAACTCCCTGCTGCATCTTCAGCAGATTGTCTTTATTTTGCCAAACCCAGTAATTCGGTGTGGTTTCTTCTTCATTTGCTGCCAGCCAGATGGAAGCATATTGCTGCATAGAGGGAGAATAACCGGTGATGCCATTGGTATTGAAACGGGCATTGCCATTATAGTTTACTTTTAATTTTCCTTTCCCTTTTTTAGTTGTTACGAGGATAACCCCATTTGAAGCCCGCGAACCATAAATTGCTGCTGCACCATCCTTCAACACAGAAATGCTCTCAATATCATCGCTATTCATATTCTGAAACGAATAAGAATTGAGAACAGGTACACCATCCACGATAATCAATGGATCACTACCATTCACAGATGAGCTTCCACGAATTCTGAATGCCAGCCCTTCGTTGCCAGGACGTGGCGAACTGCGGGTAACAACCAGTCCGGGTGTTTGTCCCTGCAATGCCAGCCCCACATTAGTTACAGCACGGTCTTCGAACACTTTGCTGTCAATCGTTTCTACAGCACCTGTAAGTGTCGCCTTCTTTTGCTTTCCATAACCAACGACCACCAATTCATCGAGGATATCATTGGAATCTTTTAGCCTGACGTTAATCACTTCTTTGTTAGCAACTGCTAATTCCTGCGTTTCAAAGCCGATGAAACTAAAAACCAGAGTGCTTGTACCATTTGGTACAGTCAACTTAAATTTTCCGTTTTTATCGGTAACCGTACCCGTGCTGGTGCCTTTAACCCTAACAGATACTCCCGGAAGTGCTTCTCCTTTCATGTCCGATACCGTACCAGATACGACCTGGTCAATCTTTGCAAAATCATTTCTGCTGTTATATTTCAAGCCCTGTATACGAACATGGTGTAGACTGGAATAAGTATCGGGTTCTCTATGAGCAGTTGAGGATTTAGCAGAAGAAAGATTGATCAGTGATGAAAACAAAATCATCTGACCAAATCCAACCCTCATAATCTTACTCCATTGAATTGAATTTTGTAAGTGAAATTTCATAAATTTATTTGGTTCTTTAATTGAAAAATAAACGGACCGCTGTACCATTCTAAATAGTTGCGGAGAGATTAATTAACGGAGCGTGTTTCATACTAATGGATCTTTTTCATATGCTGGTTTTTAATGGTTAATTCATTTTAAGGTTCCGAACTCCTATGATTCCAAGCAACCTTTCTTTATGGCTTAGACACAGCACTTTCTATTCAATACTCTTTTGATGGATTTCATAGAAGTGTTTCTCTCAAACTTGTTGTTGGTTTGTCATAGCCTTGAGGTGATACATCGGGCTATTGAGTATGATTTGAGCGTGGTGTCTGGTTTTCTTTATCTTGTACTATCATTTTAACTAATTTTTAAATGAGAAAGATCCCTTTACCCATCCCGGACTGCTTCATTCCTCTGCCGACCTGCAAAGAATGAGGGACATGGTGGCCAGGGGGATTGAATCCTGGAAGAGTGGCTATGAAAAGTTCAGGAAAAGCCCTTATTCCAGCGCCGACTGGAAGCCCAGTGCAGTGGCGCATGTAGAAAGAAGTCGGTTAAATGGAGCTGGAAAAAATATAGGTAATCTGGAAAGAGATGTGTGTGCAACTTACCAGAATGCACTGATGTGGGCGATCACCGGAAATGAGGCACATGCAGAAGCGGTGGTTGAGATCATCAATGCCTGGTCTGATACTTTTAAGACATTATATTGTCAAAGAGGTGAGGATGTTCCCTTTGAGCCTTATAACGATATTAGCGGCAGGTTTCCGGCATCTACAATTTCTACTAGTGGAAGGGGCAAACTACGCTCTATTTTTGAACAGGTGTATAATCATTACGCCTTTCGGGTAAACGGAATACCACCTGAAAAGTATAAATACACCAAGGCTGCGGCGGACAAATTAAGACCTGAAGGCGCAGGGTTTAATGCAGATAATGCCGGTTTCGGCACCTTGTTTTTCTCGCTTAAGCAGGAAAATAACTTGGTTGACGAACATCGCCCTACACAATGACGATAAAACAGAAATATCATAAAGGGCCGCTCTTTTACAAGCAGCCCTTTATGATATTGGTGGCAATTATTTCGAGCAGTAGGATCAAAGGGTAAGTTCCTTGATCTTATTAAAGAGTGTTTCTGCTCTAAGATTGGTCGCTACGATTTTACCTGTGCTGTCTACCAACACATTTTGCGGAATGGCCCGGATGCTATATAGGGCCGCAGCAGGTTCTTTCCAGCCTTTCAGGCTCGAAACATGGTACCATGGCATTCCGTCTTTTTCAATCGCTGCTTTCCATTTGGCTGCATCATCGTCCAATGAAACACTCAGTACAGTAAAGCCTTTTTCTTTAAATGCATTAAAGGCTTTAACAACGTTGGGGTTTTCTTTACGGCATGGGCCACACCAGCTGGCCCAGAAATCGACCAGCGTATATTTGTTTTTGCTGATGACCTCTTTCAGGCTCAATTGCTTACCATCAGGAGTGGTTGAAACAAAGTCGATGTATGCCTCTCCGGTCAGCTTCCCCTTAGTGCTTAAAAGTCTTTCTCCCAATTGCTTTCCTATTGGTGTAGCCCTTAATTCCGGACTTAATTTTGAATAGTGCGGGTAAGTCGTCTCGTAATTGGCCAGCCTTCCCTGAGCAATCTGATCCAGGTAATAAAGTGAAATATAAGAAGCTGGGTATTCTTTCAGGAATTGATGAATGGTTTCTCTTTTAAAAAGTGTATAGGCGTCTAGTCCGGACAGCAGTTTAGTGAGGTAAGCTTTTTTCTCTTCTCCCTCCGGCATTTTTTTCCAGGCACTGAAGCCATTAAAAAATTTGTCGTCATTAGGTCTAAGCCTTTTCGCCAGCTGCTCATGTTCTTCAGCTAATTTTGTACCACTGATGCTAGAGTGATGAATCGAATCCTTTGCTGCTATCTTAATTGTTCCTTCAGATAAAAAAAGATCAATCCGGTCGCCATTATCCTGATCACCAAGGCTGAGTTTGCCAACTGTAGGGGAGCTAACGGTACCTGTCAGTTTAAAGGTGCCTTTTTTAATGGTTACACTATCTGCTTTTTTAGCTTTGGCATCTGCATAAAAGATTTTGATGAGTTTTCCATCAAACTTGCGGTTTAACTTGCCTTCAATGCTGAAGGACTGTGATTGTGAAAATCCTGCAAACGACACTAGTGATAGTGCCAGGATGATCTGTACTGGTCTAAAGTTCATACTTTTTTATTTAAATTGTTTAGTTAACGGCCCGCCAATTGATGTCTTTCACTTTGACTAAGCCAGACCAGCTGCTTTTTGGGGCTGCGGTCAGCTCCACAACATTTGGATTATTTCCTACTGTGTAGCGAGTTAAAGTTCCTTTTGTATTAGAATTGTATGTGGCTATGTATAAGCTGTTCAGCACATGGTCTACCTGGGTGTCAAATTTTAACATGGTAATCTGATCATTGCCGACTTCAGGATATTGATAAATTCTTTCATTTCCCGGATTGAAGTCGTAAGCATATAGTTTGTTGCCTACTGCGTAAAATACCACCGTACGGTTAGAAGAGAAGGCATAGAAGTTTGCTTTGTCAAAATCCGTTGCCATAGGTGGCACAATATAGGCCGCGCGTTTTGTCGGAGCCGAACCATTTGCATAAAATTTATAGATGTGATGCACATTGGCCGGATCTTTCATAATTGCAAAGGAGTTGCCATTGTCGGATCCGTCTGATGTGTTCCGGGTGTTTTCTGCATAGACTAATTTTCGGCCGGTAGCGCCCTGGTTCCAGGGAAAAACAGCATCTGCAAGATCAGTTAGCACGGCCGAAGATGTTGAAAAGCCAAAACCAGAATAGTTCAGGAAGCGCTCGTTCAGGGTGTCGTACCACATCACTGTAGTCATATTTCCTGCTGCGTAGAGTAGATAGGGTGCTGCTGGAATCCGTACATTTTGTGCAGCGGCTACGCGGTTGATGGGATTGTTATAAAAATCCCCACCGCTGAAGGCTAAATAGGAAGCAAAGATATCTCCACCTTTAGTCAGCATGACGCGGTAGTTCGTAGTACTGATCAATCCCGAGGCAGTCCGCATCTGCGGGGCGATCACAATGGGTTGTAAAGTCTGCGGATCGATAGCTTCAGAGATATACAATACTTTATTCATATTGTTGTCTGGCGTACTTTTCATGGTAACACGATCCAGAAAGTAGGAGCCGCTCTTTGTCATCGCCCAAAGCTTCATGTAAGCATCAAGCCCTCCGCCGGTGTGCTGTAAACTCATTGGCTCCCGGAGTCTTGGCAATCCGCTT
>CAMLDJ010000092.1 GCA_946478755.1 uncultured Pedobacter sp.
TGGTTTGAGCAATCAGCTGTTTGACAATTCCCTTGAGTTCTATCGTGCACAAAGTGGTTTTCCGATAGGTTATTTCTGGGGATTAAAAACTGCAGGCATTTTTCAGAATGAAACTGAAATACAGAATTACAGGTCTGCAGGTGGTAAGGTGATACAACCAGCCGCAGCTCCGGGAGATGTTAGATACGTAGACCTAAACGGAGACGGTGTAATAGATAATCTGGACAGAGGCATGGTCGGCAACCCTAATCCGGATTATACATTCGGGATCACCCTCTCGGCCGACTATAAAGGTTTCGATTTTTCTATGGTTGCTTCAGGTGTTGCAGGGAATGATATTGTTCAATCCTATAGGAACCAATCTAACCAGTACAGCAATTATACCAGCAGAATATTAGATAGATGGCATGGTGAAGGGTCGTCGAACACGATACCCCGTGTAACCGAGGACAATAGAAACTGGACCAATTTCTCCGACCTGTATATTCAAAAAGGTGATTATTTAAGAATAAGTAACATCACCATTGGTTACGACCTTGGAAAAGCATTTAAAAAGAGCTACCTGAAACAGCTGAGGTTATATGCTGCGGCATTAAATGTTTACACCTTTACCAGGTATGACGGCATGGACCCCGAAATAGGTTACGGTTCTGAGGGATATGCCTCTGGAGTTGATGTAGGTTTTTATCCAAGACCCAGAACATTTATGATCGGAGCTAACCTTAAGTTTTAATTTCAAGATAAAAAGAATATGAAAGCTATAAAAATATATGCTGTTGCACTTGGCCTTTTATCTATAGGGGCCTGCAAAAAGAGTTTTCTGGAAACCGGGCCAATTACATCGGTAACAGATGAAAATTTCTATAAGACACCGAAAGATGCATTTACCGCACTTGTTGGCTGCTACGACGGACTGCAGATTGTGTGGTCGGAAGGAATTGCCCTGCCGGTTGCCGCAGAGGTGATGTCAGATAATACTTTTGGTGGCACGGGAAGTTCTGATGGTTTTGGTTATCAAATGATTGATGAGTTCGACAAAACCCGATCGCCTTCAGATCAGAATTTATACGAACGTAACTGGGCGCTGTATTACAAGGCTTTATACCGCTGCAATGTGCTGATCAGTAAAATGGACCAGATACAATGGGGTAGTGATGCACAATTGAGAACAACATATGAATCGGAAGCCCGCTTCCTACGCGCTTATTTATTGTTTGATATGGTTAGGCTCTGGGGTAATATTCCTTTGTTAACCGTCCCATCGGCAGAGAACCTACCACAAAGTAATCCGGATGAGGTTTACAAGGTAATTGCTGCTGACCTCAAATTTGCTGCTGAAAATATGCCGGAGGTTGCTTATCCCGCTCAAGCCCCTGCTAATCATGGAAGGGCGACTAAATATGCTGCGGAGTCGCTGTTGGGAAGAGTGTTCTTGTATTATACTGGTTATTACACGAAGGCAGATCTGGTTGGCGTCGTGTCGAAAACCGAAGCCCTGGCCTATGTTGAGGACGTAATTACCAAAGGTGGATATGGGCTGCTTGATGATTTTTCGACACTGTGGCCCGCCGCATCTCAGGCATCGTATGCGGGAGAGGATAACAAGGAAACCATATTTGCGATAAAGTATACTTATACAAGTGATTACGAGGGGAATACTGATGGTAACCACTGGATGATCATGACAGGTATCCGCGAGCAGGCCATTTTTCCGTATGGAAATGGATGGGGTGCCGAAACGGTCAACCCTGAATTATGGAATGCATATTCGGCGACAGATACCAGAAGAGCATGGTCAATTACATCTATAGTGGATGAAAAACTAGCTTTCACAAATCAAAACAAGCAAAGAGAATACACCGGATACTATGCGAAAAAATACAGCCCGATGATCGGAGAAGACGGAAAACCATTGCCGGAAGCGAATGGGAATCCCAGTTTCCAGATCGGTCAGTTTCAGGATTATGTGTCCATCCGCTATGCAGATGTGCTGCTAATGGCAGCAGAACTGGGAAGTGGAAATGCGCAGACCTATTTTAATACGGTTAGGCAACGTGCTTACAAAGCTGCGTTTACACCATTAATGGTCAGTCAGGACAACATCATTAAGGAGCGCAGACTTGAATTCGCTTTTGAAGGAATCCGGTATTATGATCTGTTGCGCCAGGGCGTTGAAAAAGCCGCACAGGAGATTGCTGAAACTACAACTGTTTTAAATGGTGGTAAAAGTGCCGAGAAAACAATCCTGGCTGCGAATGTAATCGCTACAAAAGGTTTACAGCAGATTCCCTATACACAGATCAACCTGTCGAACGGAACCCTGAAACAAAATGCAGGATGGTAAAAGATCATTTATCTATTAAAATTAAGGAGATGAAACTATATAAAAAACTATTTGCAATGCTGGTGCTGCCTTTGCTGTTCTTTGCATGCAAAAAAGATGAGCACAGTATTGGAAAGGTACTCGACAAATCGGACATCAAATACTCCGTAACTCAGGACCTTAATGCAGATGCCGGTGGAAACACGGTAATTCTGAAAAACCTTACACCTCAAACCTTATCCATGTGGGATTATGGAACAGGGACTTCAACGAGGATGACAGATACGGTTAGGTTTGCTTTTGCAGGCGATTATGTGATTAAGTTCTCGGCGGCTACTGGTGGGGCTGTGGTTAAAATGGATTCAGTTGTCGTAAAAGTAACACAGGATAATCTGAATTATGTTAATGATCCACTTTGGACTGCACTTTCTGGTGGGGTTGGAAATGAGAAAGAATGGCTGCTCGATACAGAAGGGATCTTTTTTGGCGGCCCTCTCACTTTTTACGGCGTAAATATTGGCTGGCTTAAAACCGGAGGAGCATGGGGATCGAATGCTACCGGGTGCTATGGCGGCGACTGCTGGACATGGGGACCTGGAACGGCGGATATTTATCCGAATATGATGACTCAAGGCGATTATGGAGTAATGACATTTGGATTAAAAGGTACAGCCGCGTTTAAAGCTGTTAAGCCGATGGAAAACGGCATTACCCAAACAGGTACTTATTATTTAAATGTGAGTTCGAAAATGCTGAACATAAATAACGCTTCCATTTTGAGAGGTTACAAGCCGGCAAAGAACGGGCTTAGCGGAATCAGTAACTGGACAACCTATAAGGTCATTTCCCTTGACGAAAACACCATGCAGCTCGGTGTGATCAGAGATAAAGATGTTGATGGCGAGGGGCTGGCAATGATTGCTTATAATTTCATTTCGAAGAAATTCGCGCAGGAATATGTGCCTCCGGTAACCGGCCCTGATGAGGGATTTGATCCTACCTTTAAACCAGGTGAATTGCTGAACATGCTTACCGGCACGGGTTCAGGCAGGCTATGGAAATTAGATGCTGTGGGAAATCCAATAGATTGGATTGCTAAAGGCAAAGGCTGGACTAAATCCCATGCCGATTCGAGGGACTGGGGTTGGAATAATTCCTGGGATGCAGTCGCTGCGGATTCATGGATATTGTTTAACAAAGTCGGTGGTCAGAAATATACCCGCAACCAAAGTGGGGCGGTTACGAATGGTACATTTACCATTAATGAGGCAACAAATGAGGTGACGCTTGACAGCGATCTCCTAATTCAGAATCCGGGGGACTGGATGAGTCCTGTAAAGCATACTTTCAAAGTGGTAAAGGCTTTCCCCGGCAAAGTTGAGACGAAAGGCATTTGGTTTGGTGTGGATTACAATACCACGAAAGATGAATGGTTTTCGTTCCACTATATCCTTTAATTAATCATAGCCAGGCTTTATCTTAAACCAGGATGAAGCCTGGCTACTAACTGCGTCTTGATGAAATACGCAAGCCAGTCGTAGCTATCCATTGGAGATGAGCTGACATTTAAAGATTATTCATAGCTTTGAATTTTTAGCATATGTCAGATAAAGCACTTTCCATAAAAGATATCGCAAAAAAGGCGAACGTATCAATTACTACCGTATCATTTATTTTAAATAATAAAGCTGTAGAAAAGAACATTAGCGCGGCGGTGATCGAAAAGGTGGAAAGGATCATTCAGGAAGATGGATATAAGCCAAATCAGGTGGCCAGAAGCTTGCGTACCGGTAATTCTAAGATCATTGGATTGATCGTCGAAGATATATCCAATCCTTTTTTTGCCGGAATTGCGAGGCTGATAGAGGATAAAGCCTATAAAAAGGATTATAAGATTTTCTATTCCAGTACCGAGAACGATCCTGTTAAAGCTAAAGGACTAATCAATTTGTTCAAATCCAGACAGGTGGATGCCTATATCATCGCGCCGATAGCGGGTACGGAAAAAGAGATTCAGGGCTTACTGAATGAGGACAAGCCAGTGGTGTTATTCGATCGTTATTTACCTGGATTGGAGGCTAGTTATGTGGGCGTTGATCATTTAAAAGCATCTTATGAAGCTGTAGCACATTTTATTCAGCACAAAAAGAAACAGATCGCATTCATTACTGTCGACCTGCCCGTTGAACAAATTACCAACAGGTACACCGGATATGAGCAGGCCCTTAAGGACGGCAACCTGGCAGTCCGCCCAGAACTTGTGCTAAAAATTCCTTTCAACCAGGAAAAGGACAAAACCGTAGCTCAGCTGATGCATTTTTTTGAAGAATATCCGGAAATCGATGCGACTTTATTCGCCACAAATTATCTGGCCGTTAGCGGACTTGTCGCTTTAAAAAAAATAAATAAAAAGATAGGGGAGGATTTCCAGGTGATCGCATACGACGATGGTGAAGTATTTAAACTGCATACCCCACAGATCTCTGCGGTAGAGCAGCCCCTCGAAGAACTTGCTGAAAATATTATCAGCCTGGTCTTTCAGCAATTGTCAGCGCAAGGACAACATCCGGCCCAAAAGGTAGTGCTTTCTTCCCGGCTTATTATCCGACCGGAATAATTTTCTTCTCAATAGAATTGGAATTGTCAAATTGATTTTTGATATTAGTAAAACGTTTTAGCTGTATCCATGATGCGTTAAACCGGTAATAAGAATAAAAAACCAAATACGGGCAGCATTTGCCAGACCTAAATGAACCGAGTTTTATGAAAAGGAGAACATTTATAAAAAGTACCAGCATCCTGGGTGCAGGAATGCTGGCCACAAAGATGTCGTTTGCAGTGGCTCCGGATTTTCCGGTGGTCAGAGTTGCAGCTGGTAAAAGACATTTTCGTAGCAAAGCTGTCGATGCTGCAATCAAAACTTTCCATGCAAAAGTAAAAAATCCGGAACTGAACTGGCTCTTTGAGAACTGCTTTCCAAATACGTTGGATACCACTGTCTATTACAAAGAAGAGAACGGGCAGCCTGATACTTATGTGATCACGGGAGATATAGATGCGATGTGGTTAAGAGATAGCTCTGCACAGGTGTGGCCGTATTTGCAGTTTGTAAATGAAGATCCTGCTTTAAAGAAATTAATTGCCGGTGTGATTTCCCATCAGACCAAGTGCATTTTAAAAGATCCTTATGCCAATGCTTTTTATGGCGATCCAAATAAAGTGGGGGAATGGAAAACCGATGAAACAACGATGCTTCCGGGTATTCATGAAAGGAAATGGGAAATAGATTCCCTCTGTTACCCTATCCGTTTGTCGTTCCATTACTGGAAAAAAACCGGCGACAAGTCCCCGTTCACAAATAATTGGAAAAAGGGGATCGAAGCGACCCTCAAGACCTTCAAAGAACAGCAGCGTAAAACAGGTAACGGGCCTTATCATTTTCGCAGGAAAACGGAAAAGGCAACGGACACACAGCCTATGGAAGGTTATGGCTTTCCAGTTAACCCCGTGGGTTTAATTTGTTCTGCTTTCCGGCCGAGTGATGATGCAACAATTTTTCAATTTCTGATTCCCTCGAATTTTTTTGCGGTAAGTTCATTGCAGCAGGCGGCTGAAATGGCAAAATCGATTTTCAATGACAACGCACTGTCCGCAGATCTACTGAGCCTGGCTACTGAGATTGAAGCTGCCATCCAAAAGTATGGCATTGTGAACCATCCGAAATATGGCAAAATATACGCTTTTGAAATAGATGGCTTCGGCAGCGCATACCTCATGGATGATGCGAATGTACCGAGCTTACTTGCCCTTCCATATTTAGGGGCTGTTTCGGAAACTGATGAGATCTATCAGAATACCAGGAAGTTTGTTCTTTCCTCAGATAACCCATTTTTTTATAAAGGCACCGCTGCAGAAGGAATAGGAGGGCCTCATGTTGGTCAGGACATGATCTGGCCGATGAGCATCACCATGAGGGCACTGACTTCAAATGACAACGCGGAAATAAAAAGTTGTATACAAACCTTACAGAAAACGCATGCTGGCAAAGGATTTATGCACGAAGCCTTTCATAAAGACGATCCCGCTAAGTTCACCAGGGCATGGTTTGCCTGGTCTAACACACTTTTCGGCGAACTGTTGTGGAAAACCTATCATGAGGCGCCCGAAATTTTAAAAGCTTAATCAAGCATAACCAAATAATATCATGAAACACTCTATCGCCTTGGGCGTGGATATAGGCGGCTCTCACATCACAGCCGCCCTGGTAGATTTAACGACGGGAACACTGGTCCAGGGGTCCCGTCAACGTATACATGTCGACTCAGACGCTCCTGCGGAAGTGATTCTGGACAACTGGTGCAAGGTAATCAATGCATCTTTCAGCGCTGCAAAAGTTTCTGAAAAAATAATAGGGATGGCGATGCCAGGCCCTTTCGATTATGAGGCGGGCATTTCTTTAATTAAGGATCAGGATAAATTTAAAACCTTATATCAGGTCAACATTAAGACAGCACTGGCTTCGCGTTTAAATATTAATCCAGACTGCATCCGGTTTATAAATGATGCTGCGGGCTTCCTGCAGGGCGAAGTATTTGGCGGAGCCGCCGCGGGGTATGGCCATGCTGTAGGACTTACCCTGGGGACCGGCTTAGGGGCTGCTTTTTTCGAAAACGGCAAGGCCGAGGATGCTGCACTATGGAATGCCGAATTTAAAGACGGAATTGCTGAAGATTATTTGTCAACCAGGTGGTTTGTTAAACGGTATTTCGAGCTTTCAGGCAAGCGGATCGGCGGGGTAAAAGAACTCAATCTTTCCGCATGCCAGGAGCAACCGGTACAACAGATCTTTGAAGAATTTGGCAACAATCTGGCGCAATTTATCGTTAAGGTGCTCGAAAAAAGAACAGCTGATATCATCGTATTAGGTGGAAACATCTCCAATGCACAGCATTGTTTTATGTCCTTTTTGATGGAAAAACTGGATGCGGCAAGTGTTCATACAGCGATTAAAATTGCAGAATTAAAAGAAGATGCTTCCCTGATTGGTGCTGCCAGTTGTTGGAATGCTTTGAATATTCCAGAATAGATTAATTTTAAGCTGAATTGGAAACCTGATAGGAAAACATTATGACCATCACATTTGGATAATTTTAAACTTATGATCAAACAATTTACCACTGCTGCACTGCTTCTTGCCTCTTCTGGTTTGTTCGCACAAACAGTAGGAAAACTTGCAGATCCCGTCGAATGGATCAATCCATTAATGGGGACAGCCAGTAAGCCGGATCTCTCTAACGGTAATACCTATCCTACCATTGCATTGCCCTGGGGAATGAATTTCTGGACGCCGCAAACCGGTAAAATGGGTAATGGATGGGGCTATACTTATGACGCCGACAAGATCAGAGGATTCAAACAGACCCATCAGCCATCGCCATGGATGAATGACTATGGCCAGTTTGCGGTGATGCCTGTAACCGGTAAAATGAAGTTTACACAGGATGACAGGGCCAGCTGGTTTTCGCATAAGGCCGAAGTGGTTAAGCCTTACTACTATAGTGTGTACCTTGCAGATGCTGACGTAACCACAGAAATTACACCCACGGAAAGGGCTGCACAGTTTCGTTTTACATTTCCAAAGTCTGATAGTTCATTTGTTGTTATTGATGCTTTTGATAAAGGATCTTACATCAGGATCATTCCTTCAGCGCGTAAAATTGTAGGCTATAGTACTAGATTCAGCAGGGGGCCGCTTCCCGAAAACTTCAAAAATTACTTCGTGATCTATTTCGATAAACCCTTCAGTTCTGCGAATGGTTGGAAGGGTAATGAGCTCCTAAAGGGTGTACTTGAAGTAAAAGCGGATCACGCAGGGGCAATTGTTGGATTTAAAACCAGCAAAGGAGAACAGGTGCATATGAAGGTTGCCTCTTCTTTCATCAGTATTGAGCAGGCCGATATCAGTTTAAAAAGAGAACTGGCAAACGACAGTTTCGAGGCAACGAAGCAACAAGGAAAGGCCGTTTGGAATAAAACCCTTAGCCGGATAGCTGTAGAAGGTGGTACGGTGGAACAGACCCGCACATTTTATTCTTGTTTATACCGCACTTTATTCTTTCCGAATAAACTATATGAACTGGATGCTACGAATAAAATTGTTCACTGGAGTCCTTACAATGGCAAAGTATTGCCTGGTTACCTGTTTGCTGGTACCGGTTTCTGGGATACGTTCAGGGCATTATATCCGTTCTTGAACCTGATGTACCCGGCTATAAACAAAGAAATGCAGGAAGGGCTGATCAACGATTATAAAGAGGGTGGATGGTTACCTGAGTGGTCCAGTCCGGGTTATGCCGATATCATGATCGGGAACAACTCCGCTTCGGTAGTTGCTGACGCTTATATCAAAGGCCTTCGCGGTTACGACATCAATACTTTGTGGGAAGCACTGAAACATGGTGCAAATAACCAGGGACCCATGACAGCTGTCGGCCGTGCCGGTGTTCAGTATTACAATGAGCTGGGCTATGTTCCATATGATGTCAAAATTAATGAAAATGCAGCAAGAACCCTGGAATATGCATACGACGATTTTACCATTTATCAGTTGGGGAAGGCCTTAAATAAACCCAAATCCGAAATTGATATTTATAAAAAACGAAGTATGAACTATAAGAACCTGTTTGATCCTGCGAGCGGACTGATGCGTGGGAAAAACAAGGATGGTTCTTTCCAATCTCCTTTCAATCCGTTTAAGTGGGGCGATGCTTTTACAGAAGGCAACAGCTGGCATTATTCCTGGTCCGTATTTCAGGACGTAAATGGTCTTGCCAACCTAATGGGTGGTAAAGAACAATTTGTCAGGAAACTCGATTCTGTATTTACACTTCCACCCATTTTTGATGATAGCTATTACGGTGGTGTAATCCATGAGATCCGTGAAATGCAGATTGCAAATATGGGGCAGTATGCGCATGGAAACCAGCCGATACAACACATGATCTACCTGTATAATTATGCAGGAGCGCCATGGAAAACACAATACTGGGTACGCGAAACCATGAACAGAATGTATAAAGCTACTCCTGACGGATATTGCGGCGATGAAGACAATGGACAAACTTCTGCCTGGTATGTGTTCTCTGCCATGGGATTTTACCCAGTGACGCCGGCGGTAGACCAGTACGTTATTGGTGCGCCTTTATTTAAAAAAGTGACACTCAACCTGGAAAATGGCAAAACTGTAGTGATCAACGCAGCAAAAAACACTAGCGCAAACAAATATGTTAAGGAACTTAAATACAATGGCCAGCTGCATACTAAAAACTGGATCAGCCATTCTGCTTTAATCAAAGGTGCCGTACTGAATTTTGAAATGTCTGCCATACCGAATAAACAACGGGGAACAGGTATTTTAGATTTTCCTTATTCTTTGTCGACGGCGAAGGAATAAATATTTGCGTATTCGAAAAAAATAACCATTACTTACCAAGTTTAAAATGATACAGACACCAACCAAAGAAAACCCATCAAGTGTAAATTATACGACACCTCTGATCTCTTTAACCTTCCTGTTCTTTATGTGGGGATTTATTACCTGCATGAACGATATTCTAATCCCACATTTAAAGGGCTTGTTTGTCTTATCTTACCTGGAAGCAATGCTGGTCCAGTTTTGCTTTTTCGGTGCTTATTTTACCGGTTCACTGATCTATTTCCTGATCTCTTACTTCAAAGGTGATCCGATTAATAAGATTGGTTATAAAAATGGATTGCTGCTTGGTCTGATGATCTCTGCGGTTGGCTGTTTAATGTTCTATCCGGCAGCAACGCTATCTGTTTATGGATTATTCCTGGCTGCATTTTTTATACTGGGACTGGGATTTACGCTGCTTCAGATTACAGCCAACCCCTATGTTTCCTTGCTTGGCACAGAAAGCACAGCATCTGGCAGGCTTAACCTGGTACAGGCTTTTAATTCTTTCGGCACTACCATTGCACCCATCCTCGGAGGCTACCTGATTTTCCATTTTTTTTTTGCCGCGAACGGACAGCTTTCGGCCGGAGCAACAAAGATGCCCTATTTAATATTTTCAGGAATTTTTGTGTTGCTGACCTTCTTTATTTATAAAGTAAAATTACCTGATTTTAAAACGAGCGAGACTTCCCTGGACGGCCTGGGTGCACTCCGGTTTCCGCAGCTTAAGAGGGGCATTTTTGCCATTTTCTTTTATGTAGGGGCTGAGGTTACCATTGGCAGCTTTATGATCAGTTTCCTGGAGCACGGCGATATTACCGGGCTGAAAGAAACAGTAGCCAAAAATTATCTGTCCTTATACTGGGGAGGAGCCATGATCGGTAGATTTCTAGGTGCTATAGCGATGAATGAAGTGATCAGCAAAGGGAAAAAAATGGGGTATATGGTCCTGGTTTGCATCGGGCTGTTTATGTTGATCTTTGCTATCGTGGACCTAAGCTTCCAGCAGATGCAATGGTTCCTTTTGTTTATTGCAGTTAACCTGGCCGGTTTCAGCATAGGCAAATCTGCTCCTGCATTGATGCTGACCATATTTTCAATCATCAGTATCATCCTGTTATTGATCACAGTGTCGACTGGCGGAGCATTGGCGATGTGGACCCTTCTGGGGATCGGCTTATTTAATTCGATCATGTGGTCTAATATTTTTACGCTTTCCATTTCAGGACTGGGCGAGTACAAGAGTCAGGGTTCTTCATTGCTGGTCATGGCCATACTGGGTGGCGCTGTCATTCCACCCTTACAGGGAAGTCTTGCCGATGCCATAGGCATTCAGCTTTCTTTCCTGCTGCCAGTGATATGCTATGTATACGTGGCTTACTTTGGTCTGTTCTGCTTAAGGAAATTTAAAGCTGTTGAATTGGAAAAACCCGCGAGATCAGGCCATTGATCCGCGGGTTTTTCCCTAAAATAGTCTAAAATGGTTTTTACCAAAAAACCGTATAAAGTGCAGTCAATATGCCCGTGATGAGCACTGCGCCAATGGCAAAACCGGTGCTGATCCTGAACATGGACGTATCAACTTCAATAGCATGCTGATCGATTTCTTTTTGTGGTTTGCTAAGGCTGATAACAACCATAAGGATAACGATAACTACAAAATCAATGCCCATCCTATCCAGGAAAGGATAGTCAGGAAAAGCCCCGTTTGTCCACACAGGCAGGAATTTTAATACGGTAGAAAGTGGAATAGTGATCAAAGCGCCAGTCATTGCCGCAGTTGCAGTAGTCCTTTTCCAGTAAAATCCGAGTAAGAATATAGCCAGCACTCCGGGTGAAATAAAGCCGACATACTCCTGGATAAATTGGTAGGCCTGGTCAAGTGATTTTAATGAAGGTGTTACGATGGCTGCAAGGGTCATGGAGATGGCAACGGCCCATCGGCCAACCCGTACCATCTTTTTGTCTGAAGCTGCTCTGTTAAAGTACTTTTTATAAATATCAAGGGAGAATATAGTGGAAATGCTATTTGCTTTACCCGCAAGTGAAGCCACAATTGCGGCAGTAAGTGCTGCAAATGCTATACCTTTTAAACCGGGAGGCAATAAGTTCATCAGGGTGGGGTAGGCATGGTCCGGTTTAAGCACGCCTCCCTGCGACATCTCTGCCTGAAACAGACCTTTGCGGTGCAATACGTACATGACAATTCCTGGCAGGACGGCGATGACCGGTACTAATAATTTTAAAAATGCAGCGAACAAAATTCCTTTACGCGCCGTATTTAAATCAGCCCCTAAAGCACGCTGAACGATGTATTGGTTACAACCCCAGTAGGCCAGATTGTTGATCAGCATGCCTCCGATTAATACCGACAGGCCAGGCAATTCTTTATAGTATTTATCAGACGAGTCAAATATCATGTGGAAATGATCGGGAGCTTCTTTTCGTAAGATGGAAAGTCCTTTAAAGATATCCTGTCCAAATCCGTACTCCTGGGAAAGTAAAGAAAGTGCAAGATAAGTAGTGATCAGCCCTCCCAAAATCAATATCAGAACCTGGATCACATCGGTATATCCGATTACTTTCATTCCACCCAGAGTCACGACCATAGAGAAGATACTTAAGCCAACAATACTCCATTCAAAGCTGATGGGGGATATGGACGAAATGGCCAGCGCACCCAGATAAATAATGGAAGTCAGGTTCACGAATACATAAACAAGCAGCCAGAACACTGCCATAATGGTACTCACTTTGTCATTATACCGCTTTGATAGAAACTGGGGCATGGTAAAAATCCTGTTTTTCAGATATACAGGAATAATAAAGATGGCAACAATGATCAATGTTGCCGCTGCCATCCATTCATAGGAGGCTATAGCCAGCCCAAGAGCGAATCCTGAACCAGACATCCCAATAAAGTGTTCTGCTGATATATTCGAAGCAATTAATGAGGCCCCGATGGCCCACCAGGTAAGTGACCCTTCAGCTAAGAAAAAATCTTTAGAACTGAGTTCTTTGGATTTCTTTTTATGGTAGACATAATAGCCGTAAGAAGATACAGCAATGAAATAAACAAAAAAGACAATATAGTCTGCGGTTTGTAACTGGTTCATTATTTGGATTTGGTTAGGTGGTCTGCAGAACTTAGGGCTAGTTATACATCTTAGTAATTTAGGTTAATTTAATTGTTTTGGGCCAGCAAAAACATGAGTTATCTTACATGAGCAAGATCAGCTGCCTTGCGGTATTTTTGGTGCATGTCAGTTGCAGCTGCTATCGGGTCTCCTGAGGCATTAACCGGGTAATCCTTTCGTTCATTTACCCATTTCCACTCCCACAGACTGATTTCTGAATCAAAAAGGCTCATATCCAAAGCCCGGTTTTCCCTGAGGGATTGTTCAGCTTTAACAAAAAAGCGTTGCCACCTGGGTTTATAAAAGTCGCTGAGCAAACCGCTCCATTGCCTGCAGGCATATTCATGCAATGGATTTTTTGCGTCGCCCCACAAAGTGATCAGGTCTTTAGCATTCATTTCATACAGTGTTTTTTCCCTGGAATTGGTTCCCCATTCTCTTGCCTGACTCAACCATGGTCCTAATAGAAAATCTTTTCTTGTTGCCAGCAATTGATCCAGGTCATCAATCAGCTGAATGAACTGTCTACTTTCACGTTGAAATGAAGAAAGATCCTTTTTTTGATAGGCGGCTACCCACTTCCTTTGCAGGGTTAAGGCATAATTTGCCAATACCTGTCTGGTTACATCAACCAGGTCATATTGAAAGCCATCGCTTTTTTTACACATCGGGATCGCCATGATGAGCTCATCCCAAGCTGGCAACAGATCTTTCGCTTCATAGTTTAAGGTTGTTTTTGTCCATCTGGTCATTGAATCCAATGTTGGCCGGGCCTGGATAATTGATTCGGCGCCATCACGGATATATTTGCCGGCCGGTACATGATATACTGTTTTTCTAAGTATGTCCCATGCTTTCAAGGCATGCTGATCCTTTTTTCCATAGCGGTTGACCACAAATTTTGGGAGCCAGTCGGTTAAGTCGATCGCCTCATTGCGCCATGTATGGTCAGTCATCAGCTCATACAATACGGGATTTTGTTCAATACCCTCCATCGTCAGCCCAATCCCCTTCATCTTACCGCTTTTTGGATCATGAAGCGCTTCGGCGGGTCCTTTTGCGACGACATCCATTCTGCCAAACAAATTGGTATTGCCGCCGAAGTTATGCAGCATGTTCCAAATCCAGGGCTTGCCATAAAAGGCTTCTGTACGTTTCCATATGGGTTCAATTTCTGTAGCAAGATCCAGCAAGATCATTTTGTCGTTTGGCACTGCTTTGAGCAGCGCTGCGGTCTGTGCTTCTTTCCAGAATTTTCTGTCACTGTAAAAAAGCCAGCCCTGCATGACCCAGATCGCTTCCGGGTCAGCCTGTCTCATTCCATCGTAAACCCTGCTGCTCAGTCTCCCCAGAAATTCGGGATCATCAGATGGCGGTTCATTCTCATTAAAAGTATCCGCTGAGTAAAGATGGTCTGTTCCCATCAGTTCAGTCTGTTTTTCCAGGAACCGCTTGCCAATGGTTGCAAACATCGGATCTTCCGCATCCAGGATATAGGTGTCTGTAAAGCCATTGGTCCAATTGGTGGCTTTGAGTTTTGCATGGGGGTATTTTTTCCTGAATGATGCAGGTACATGACCGGTAAATGCTGGAAGCACCGGTTTCATGCCCAATGCACGCTGCCGGGTCAGGATTTGCTTCTGCAGTTCGAAATGGCTTTTCATCCAGGAAACCGGTAGGGGACCTCCCCAGCCATCTATATTACCCATCCAGAACCAGCCGAAGTACGCCGGTCCGGTAAAGAAATCCTTCAGGTCTTCATCACCAAAACCCATTTCTTTATACAAAAGATACCAGGTATATTCTTCTCCTGTTATCGCTAAAGGCATATTGATACCATGCAAGGCCATCCAGTCGATTTCCTTCTCCCAGCGCTCCCAGTCCCACCAGCTCATGCTGTAATTGAACGTACAATAGTTCAGATAATACCTGTATTCGTAAGGGGTGTCTTTTCTGATTTTCTTTTGCACCAGCGGAAGCTTTGCCGGGATATTCAGGTTGCTGCCATTCCAGGTGATCTGGCAATGGCAGTATTCAGTTAAGTAATGGTACAAGGCCGATGCAATGGCTACACCGCTACTTCCCCTCAGAATAATCTTAGTGCCCTTGCTTTCAATTTCGAATACATCTCTGCCGTTTTCCGGGGCAATACTTTCTGTGATGAATGAGGTATGGTGATGAGGTAGTGTCCGGGCTATTAATTCCCTTGAAGATTCAAGGTTCGCCTGGGCTTTCACCTTAAAGCCCGCTAAGGTAATGATGGCCACTACTAAATATAAGGCTGACTTCATGGTATATTATTTAAATCTTTAAAAACCATTTTTTGTTGTAAAGGACTTGTAAAATCTTAAGCTGTATGATGAGCACGCCCATCCAAAGTAAAACCGGCTGCCAGTCTTCCATGGCCCGGTTGATGATTCCTCCAAATAGAAACCTGGAGCTGGATTCGAAGTTCACAAGACCATGCGCTGCCAGGTAAATGAGTATGGAGTTGGTGCCCATCCAGATGAAGGGTAAAGACCAGCGCTGATATCCGGAAACATCGATGATATAATAAAATAGGGCAAATAATAAAACGCTCCATCCTCCGGCAAATAACACAAAAGAGCTGGTCCACATGGTCTTATTGATCGGGAAAAATGTGTTCCAGGCAAGTCCGAAAATGAGGAGTACTACTCCAGCAATAAGCAGGAAGAGCGCTTTTCTTTGTGGGCTAAAGGATGGCAGCTCCGATCTTAAAAACTGACCGGTGAATACGCCCAGCAATGCGGAAGCAATTGCAGGTAGGGTCGACAGCAGACCTTCCGGATCGTAAATGGTACGGTGTAGCTTACCTGGTAAGAATTGCTGGTCAATGTAAGCAGATAAGTTTCCTGCGGGGCTTAATATCCCTGCCCCATATCCGGGAACAGGAACAAACAGCATCATGGCACAATACCCGCAAAGGATAAGCCCAAAGCACAGCAGTTGTATTCGAAGCGAACAATTGAGGTAAATGACAGCTGCAAAAAATGTTGCCAGGGCAATTCTGCCAAGCACGCTGGCAAATCGGGTATTTTCATATCCCTGCCATTGGAGCAATCCGTTTACGACCATTCCGAGTAAAATTAACAACAATGTTCTTTTGATCAAAGCCAGGTAAAGTTTCTTTCTGGTGGTAGTTTTCTCAGCTGGCTTCGTGTCGTTAAAATATTTAGAATAAGAAAAAGGCATAGACACGCCGGAGATAAAAATAAACAGCGGAAAGATCATGTCGTAGAAGCTGAATCCATTCCATGGTGTATGGTGCAGCTGATTACTGATGCCGATCATCAGCCCTTCCGGGAAAGAAAGATGATTGTTCGTAGCTATGGTCCAGTCCTGCGCATTGCGGGTCAATCCATGTTTGTTCATGACTACATTTGCGAGACTGTGGAAAATCCCTTCTCCGCTAACGATCCAGAACATATCAAAACCACGTAGTGCATCTAGAGATAGTAGTCGCTTGTTCATGATCCTGTTTCAGCTATGTGTCTCTTCATCGGAAGTGTATCGGGTTTATTAAATATCTGATTTATTAAATATCCAGGTCAATATTAAAAAATTCCCCGGAAGTATTGTTTCCGGAGAATTATTATTTATACATGCACTGTTTTGAAGGCGGTTAGTTGTATCCGTCGTTTTGTACCAGTTTAGGGTTCAAAATCATTGCGGAAGAAGGAATTGGCATTAAACGTCTGCGAACGTCATTGTTTGTTTTGAAACCCCAGGCGCCTTCGTATTTTCCAAAGCGGATCATGTCATTTCTATGCCAGCATTCCCATGCCATTTCCCTGCAGCGCTCTTTGTAAAGGTCTTCGAGTGTAATGCTCGTCCAGGCTGCAGAAGTGGTACGCACTGCACGAAGTTGGTTCACCAAACTCAGGGCTGTCTGACCTAATGTAGGTGTTGCACCGCGCAGGATCGCTTCTGCTTTCATCAACAGAATATCTGAATATCTGAAAATGGGTACATCGTTGTTCTGATTTCTGTTTGAGGAAGTACTGTCACAATAGAACTTGTTGTTTCTGTAGCCCATATTCCAGGCAATTTCGTCATTCCCTGCATCAAATGGTTTAGATGCATCACGTAGGGTTACGTTCGGAGTGATATCTACCTGGTAAGTGATCGGCGTTGCACCATCTGCACCTGTGTAAAACTGATCGTATCCTTTTTTTGTGGTAGGCACAGTTACAGGGACACCAGCATAATCGGTTTGTAAACCTTTAATCCATTGGGCGTTTCTCTTGTCATTCGGATCATTAAAATTTGCGTAATATTCCGGTAGCGTGCTCATGGGTGCGCTAGGTGTATGTTTCAGGCTAAACTTTGCCTGTAAAGAACGAGGAAGAGAGTACCTGGAATAGATCATATAGCCATTACTAAACCCAGGGTCATAAGGGATAGCGAAAATAAACTCTTTAATCTGAGGTCCGTTGTCTATAAAAAACATTTTACGGTAATCGCTTTCCAGTGAATAGGGTGTACCGGTTGCGGCAATGATGGCATCGCACATGGCCACCGCATCATTATAACGTTGGGTTCCCGTATATACTTCAGCATTCAGGTACATTTTTGCAAGTATAGCATAGGCGGTATATTTATTTGGCCTGCCATAAGTTGCGGCCCCTGTAGCTGTACTTAGATTAGGCAATACTTCTTTAAGTTCTGCTTCAATAAAGTTGAATACTTCCAGCCTCGGCTTGGTATCAGGGGGGGTAGTCTCCCCAAAACTGGTCACAATAGGTATATTTCCCCAGAGATCCATCATCATGAAAAATGCCAGGGCACGTGTGGCCCGCAATTCTGCCAGGGCTGTTGTCTTGGCGGTTGATTCCGGCGCATCTTTGAGCAGGTATAAGCTTTGGTTGGCCTTGCTGATTGTACTGGAAAGCCATGACCAGCCACTGTTAACATGTCCATTATCTCTATCCCAGGTATGTTTGTGGTGTTGCTCATAGCGTCCACCGTCATACC
>CAMLDJ010000093.1 GCA_946478755.1 uncultured Pedobacter sp.
AGCATGATTTTTTGTGGCGTCATTATAAGGCTTTGCCTGAAAGGGGCCGTATTGGTATTCATAACCGCTCTCATTACGAAAATGTACTGGTGTGTAAAGTACATCCTGAGTACATATTGAACGAAAAAATTCCGGGCTACGATGAGGTTAAAAAGATTGATAAGGAGTTTTGGAAAAAACGATACGAAAGTATCCGTAATTTCGAAAAGCACATTAGTGATAATGGAATGGTCATTATAAAAATTTTCCTGCATGTTTCCAAGGAAGAGCAGAAACAACGTTTTCTGGATCGGATCAATGATCCTTCAAAAAACTGGAAGTTCTCTTCAGGTGATATCGCGGAGCGTACTTTGTGGAAGAAGTATATGAAGGTTTACGAGGAGGCGATGGCAGAAACTTCAACAGCCGCATCGCCATGGTATATTATCCCTGCTGATAAGAAGTGGTATGCGCGGTTGGCCATCAGCCAGATCCTTGCTGACACTTTTGAAAGACTGGATCTTAAGTACCCAGTTCTTGGGAAGGAAGAAGCTGGCAAACTGGATGAAATCAAGCAGCAATTGCTTGATGAGTAAACGCTTGTGGCCTATTGCTCTTTTCTTTCCAGTTCGTAGTTGTAGATCAGCCTTCCTATATTTTTCATAAAGGGATAGCATACCGTTTCGTATTCATAGTTGTCGTCGTTATAGATTCCGTCATCGTTGGATTGAACGACAGCCGTTAGAAAGAATTCGATGTTATTTTTGCTGTCTTTGAAGTAAGCATTGTCGATAATAAACCCATAAGAATCTCCATATTTATTGAATATTTTTAGGTCCGGATTGAACATAGCATCCTTTTCCCTGCCATAGTATAACATTTTAGCATATGCCGGCCAGAATTGTTTAGGATCATAAGCGGGATAATCACTTTCTGTCGGTAGCTTGCTCATATAGGTATAGATAAGCTGATAATCGGCCTCCTTTAAATTAAAACGTTGTTTGGGAAGAAATGCTTCAGGATGAATTAGTTTTTTCATCATGGCCTGCTGATCTGAAATGCTGAAAGCATTTTTATTGGCCATGTTGAAAGGCTTGTTTACCAGTTTTTCTGTACTGTCAAGATAGCCGGTCCCCATAAGTGTATTGGACAATTTTAGTGGATATTCTTTCGGGTCATATTGTGCAGCCTGACTGTAGATCAACTGGCTGCCCTTATAAAATCTGATCGGATTGGTATGTTTTGCGGTTTCGCCAGAATCACCAATGGCAAGGCGGTTCAGGATCCGGCTATCATTAAAGCCATATTTTTTAAGCTTGGCATTGATCTCTGCCCGGCCGATAAATTCAAACAAGCGGTTAAAAGCATCGTTATCACTCGTTAGCAGGATCTTTTTGATGTAATGTTCGATTGAAGGGAGTCCATTTTTGGCCGTACTGTCTTTGCTGACTTTGGTTTGCCCTGCATAAGCGCTATCCGTAATCATGGTACTTTGGGTGGTCAGTCCGGCTATGTTCAGTTCATTGATTTTTTCGAGGGCGAAGATTACAGCTGCTAACTTTACGGTGCTTGCAGGATAAAAGTACCGGTGACGGTCTAAATTATAGCTGTAAGATTTGAAGCTGATCTTTTGTTTTGCGTTTCTGTTAACCTGGGTATAAAGCACCTGTACCTGATTTTTTTGCGGATGCTTTAAGATACCGTTAAATAGTTCAGGATGCTGTTGCATCAGTTTTTTTAGCGTCACTGTATCAATTTTCTGTGCCATGGTGTTAAGACTTATCATGAGCAGGAGGAAGCAGGTTATTTTGTTCATTGTTGTCGTATAATGAATATAAATATAGGCATTAAAAAAATATATGATAGCCTATGTGGTGATGTTTGGATAATTGATTACATTCGCAGCGCTTTTGGTTCCTTATGGGTTAGCCTATCAGGATTAAAAGGGAATACGGTGTAATTCCGTAACTGTCCCGCAGCTGTAAGCTCTATAACGGTGTTCAAATCGAAGCCACTTTTCAAAACTGTAAAAGGTGATGGATGGGAAGGCAGGACATCCGGGAGCAAGTCAGAAGACCTGCCATTCGCATTATGATTTCATAGCTTTCGGGGATTGAAGCTAGGAGTGAATGCTAATCTATTGTCTTTCATTTCCTTAATCTAACTGTTTGCTGTGGGTAACAAGCTCACAAACAAAACAACATAAAATGAAAATTAATAACAAGCTATTAATTGCAATAAGTGCTGGCTTTATCCAGCTGGGTATTTCAGATGCTTTGCAGGCTCAGGATGCTGTTAGTCTTAATAATGTAGTGATTTCTGCTACAAAGAATGACCAGAAACAATCGCAGACCGGTAAAGTGGTTACCATTATTGGCAGGGATGTACTGGATAGAAGCCAGGGGAAAAATCTGGTTGAGCTGTTAAATGAGCAGGCTGGACTCGTGGTTGGTGGGGCAACTGCAAATGTCGGATTAAATAAGAGCTTATTTTTAAGGGGTTCTGGAAGCGCTTACGCAGTGGTACTGATCGACGGGATCCTGGTTGCCAATCCCGCCGGCTCGGGAAGTGCTTTTGACCTGCGCATGTTTTCCATCGATCAGATCGACCATATTGAGATTTTAAAAGGAGGGCAGTCTACTATTTATGGCTCTGATGCTGTGGCGGGAGTCATTAATATCGTGACAAAAAAAGGTAGGGATGCAGGGAACAGCGTCTACGGTGTCGCAAGCTATGGAACTTACAACAGTTATAAAGGAACCATAGGTATGAGCGCAAATGTGAATAATTTCGCTTACAATATTGCTTATACCCAGGGTAAAACGGATGGTTTTTCGGAGGCAGCTGAACCTGTAGGCAATACCACTCCGTTTGAGAAAGATGGCAATAATACTGGTGCTGTAAATGCTAACTTCTCATTACAAGCGACTGATAATTTTAGCATTAGTCCTTTTCTTCGCTATTTTTATGGTCACTATGATTTTGATGCGACTGCATTTGCCGATAACCCAACTAATAATGTTAAACTGAAACATTTTAACGGTGGCGTAAGTACAAGATATAATTTTGGAAGCGGTAAGGTAAATTTCAACTACAGTTATGAGACTTCATCACTTGCTTCGTTAAATCAGTATGGACCTAGTTTGAGCGAAGGTCAATTGCAACTTATTGATTTATTTTATAACCAGAAACTGGGTGATAAAATCGATGTACTTGTAGGGCTGGACAATAGGGCAACCAGTTCAAGAACAAATTCTGGCTCAAAGGCATCAACTAACCTGTTCAGTACCTATGCTTCGGTATTTGCACACGATTTAAGTATCTTTAATATCGAGATAGGTGGGCGTTACAATAAACATAAACAATATGGCGAGAATTATACTTACAACATTACACCCTCTTTTAAAATAATAGAGCAAATAAAGATTTTCGGTACCCTATCTACCTCATTTAAAACACCTACGCTGGAGAACTTATTTGGATTGTATGGTGCCAATCTGGATTTGAAACCAGAAACCTCTAAAAACTATGAGGCTGGTATAAACTTTAGTTTCGCCGAAAACAAATATACTTTGCGTATTGCGGGTTTTAAAAGAGATTTAACCGACGCGATTGTCTACGGAAATGTAGGCTATGTAAACCAGGCAAATCAGGAGGCTAAAGGTATCGAAGTAGAACCGGCAGTGAAATTTAGCATTTTTAACATTAACGGTTATTATGCCTATGTGGAAGGAACTGAGTTTAACTTTATAACCAATGTTGTTTCAGATTATTTGTTGCGTAGGCCAAAACACATATTTGGTATAAATGCAGGGGTTCAGGCTAGTTCCAACCTTTATGTTAGCACTTCATTTAAATACAATGGAAAGCGCAGCGATGGAAATTTTGATGATTATGTGGTTGAAGACCTTCCGGCTTACAAATTGCTGAATTTGTATGGTGAATATTCGTTTATTAAAAAACATGTTAAATTATTTGTGGATGTAAGAAATATCCTCGATGAAAAATATAATGAGTTTTACGGATATAATAGCATGGGTTTCAATATGAATGCCGGTGTAAGCTTTACGATTAAATAACGGTTGGATTTTATCGTTAAGCACATCTTAAAGGTTGTTTTTTTATCGGCAGAAATAATATAACTTTGTATTATAAATTTAAATAAACATGTCTGGATATAAATTTAATCCGAGTGCAGTAATTCTGGTGCTGATTGTCTTACTTGTCAGCATTTTCCGTGTAGCTGCACCTTACTCTGATAATTTCAAAGAAATTGCAAATTTTTCTGCGGTGGGCGCCATCGCCTTATTTGGTGGAGCATATTTTAATAACAATATAAAGGCATTTGGTTTTCCTTTGCTGGCCTTACTGCTAAGTGATCTTTTCATTGCCCAGACTTCGGGTTTTGGCTTTTTCTATGCAGGGTGGTACTGGACCTATATTGCATTTATACTGATGGTTTATACAAGCAAGCAATTGCTTAAGCAAATAAATATTCAAAATTTGGTGCTGTCGACCGCGGTAATTACCATTATTCACTGGGTAGTTGCTGATATTGGTGCTATGTATATACCAGGGTTATATCCGTCTACACTTGCGGGTTTTTGGGCTTGTCTTGTGGCTGCTGTTCCTTTTGAGTTAAAATTCTTATACGGTACACTCGTTTATGGGACGGTAATGTTTGGTGTAATGGCTTTATATCCTAACTGGAGATTTAAAAAGAGCGTGAGTGCTTAATCTGATAAAACGATTTTTTATTTAGGGCTGCCGAAAAGGCAGCCTTTTTTGTTTTGCTGCTTTATTGAATAGGGATCAAGCCAACTAAATGGTAAGTATGCCGTTGTTACCTCACTGCCCTAAGGAATCCATATCTCTTCTACCCCTTTACCAGAGGAGGGAGGATAAGTATTACATGAAGGTCATACCGGCATTGAAACCAAGCCAGCCTTTTGTTGCATTGCCAAAACTTGAGTGCCGGGATGGAACGACATTCTGCTTATAGCCCGGAGCGCTGGACCCTGCGGGCGTATCACCACTATAAATTACGTATGCTGGTCCGCCAAATACGGTTAAACCTTTAAATAGCTTGAATTGCAGGTTGCTTTGAACCCGGTTTAGCAGATTTGCGCTGTCCCAGTTTCCAAGGTATAAAACCTGTCCGGTTAGTTCCAGGCCAACGGCTAACCGTTTGCTACAGATAAAATCATGACCCAGGCCCAGTCCGGCGGTTTTGATCTTTTCATCGCGGGAGGCATTTATACCGGCAAATAATATGGTATACAGCTTGGAATTGCCGGTTTTTATGGAAACATTGGTATGTACAGTTTCATTGGCATAAATGCTGATTTTATGATAGCCGTGTTTTACGATGTTGACCAAACCCAGGCTATATCCAGAAGAGGTATCAGCAATATTGATCAATCCCAATTGAAAGCCATCCATTTTTTTTGCATAATTAAAGATGCCTGCAATTTGAACGCCTTTTAGATGCCTGGGAACCATATTGCCAATTCCTGCTATTTGCAGGCCATCATGATTTTTGCCAGAGATATTCACCAGACCAGCGGCCTGCATTCCTTTCATGTCTTTAGCAGTAAGGTTAGACAGCCCGGCTACCTGGAAACCCTCTGCTTCATTTTTTACGCGATTCAGCAAGCCTGCAGCCTGGAATCCTGTTTTTCTGCCCCTAACGTCGTTTAATAAACCGGCCACCTGCATGCCGGTTACTGAACCACCTACCTGATTAAACAGGCCGGCAAACTGTAGTTTTTTTACATCCCCTTTTGTGATGTTGAACAATCCGGCAATTTCAAAGCCATTGGTGCCCGCGGTGTAGCCTCCCAAAACATTCAATGAAAATTTATTGGTCACCTGTGAGCTCATGATGCCGTGTGAGCTTAACCCCGGGGTGAGGGAGGCCTGAAAAGGAGTATTTGCAAAGAAATCAGGTATGTTTAAACTTTGGATCCGTTGTTTGGAGGAAATAAAGAACCTGCCGATTCCTAAGTTTTCCATATTTCCATAATTCGCGTTGCCCTGCCTTCCATTGGGATCACTGTATCCTTCAGGTCTTATTTTAATATCAGATAAGAAGATTAAAGTTGTATCCCGATAACTCTCCTTGCTTGCTGTTAAGATGACCTCATTGTGATCGCCCCTGAATTTCATCCTAAAGTAGCCGCTATTGTCGGTCAGGGTCGATTGCAGTAATCTTTTTTCATAAACACTCGCCTGTTTAACTTTTAGCCCGGTTTTTAGATCCATCACATAACCGCTAATCAGGTACATCTTATCCGCCGTGGTAATATTTTCAGGTTCGATAGTGAGCCGGTTTGCGGCATACCGAAGAATAATATATTCGCCGTTCTCTTTGTAATCAACTTTGTGGTCAAATATCTTATCTAGTATCTCCCTGATCGCTGTGTTTCTCATATTGATGCTCACCAGGCTGTCGCGCTTAAATAAAGAACCGCTATAGGAAAAATAGAATTCTCCAGTTCTGCTGATCTTATTCAGCAGTTCAGCTATTGGTAAATCTTTGGCTTCAATGCTCACTCTTTTCTCTAAATGATATTTGGATGGGAGTAGGGGCATTTGCGCTGCTGCATATCCCGTGACGAGCAAGAGGGTTAAAAGAATTTTAATTTTCATTATGGATGGGACAATAGGATCTGGTTTTGGTTACGCACAAGTTTTAGATTGAATGTTTGACAAATCACTTTCAGGATAAAATCCAGGCTTGCAGTGGTTTTAAAGGTCGTGTTTAAGGTTAGATTTTTGATGTCAGGATCGTTGATCACAATGTTTGTATGATATTCACGATTAAGCACATGTATCAACTTCCATAGCGGTGTGTTGTTCGTTATAAATTCTTTGCTGCGGTAGTAGTTATACAACAGGTCTGTATTAGGTGATTTGACCAATTCCTTTGAGTTACTTTTTATGATTATTTTTTCCCCTTTATAAAGGTCGACCTCATTTTTACCCAGACTTACCTTTACAATACCTGTTTCCACAATTACTTCGGTTAAATTGCCTAAGTGCTTTATATTAAACGAAGTTCCGACAACAAGAACAGAAACTCTATCTACCTTAATTATAAAGGGTTTTGTTTTATCGTGTGCGACATTAAAGAATACATCACCCTTTTCAAGACGGATGCTTCGGTTGTGCTTAAAATTGTCTGCATAGCTGATCCTTGAATTTTTATTTAAGGTAAGTGCTGATCCATCAGGTAAATTCTTTGTGGTTACTGTATTACCTGCCACCACGGAAAGGTAAGAGACAGGGGAAAACAAGGTATACACCCACCATCCCGCTGCTACCAAAATAAATGAAGCGGCGACTTTAAGCCAGGTGTATGTTGGTTTTAATTGATACGGCATTGCCTGCTTGTTATTGGTTTTTTCCTTAAATCTTAGCCAGGCATCTTCTGTACTGATTTTGCTTTGAGCGGAGACATTTTTACTACTGATCCATATTTTCTCGAATTGTAGAAAGTAACTCTTATTAGAGGGCGTAGCATTCAGCCAGTTTTGCACTGTGATGCTTTCCTCTTCACTTGTTTCTTTTAAAAGAAACTTTATCAATAATTCATCATTCATCCTGTTTCTTTTAATTAAAATAATCCTTGTAGTACATCAGGCCTAATAACATGAGCGAAAGGAAGTCGGCCAGCTCCAAACGCAAAATTCTAAGTGCTTTACCCATTTGGTTTTCTATTGTTTTTACAGACAGGCCAAGGCGATCTGCAATTTCCCTGTATTTTAACTCTTCAAATCTGCTCATCTGAAAAATGGTGCGGCATTGCTCAGGCAACTCGTTAAGGGCTAAGTTCAGGCTATTTTCCAGTTCTGTCATCTCTACTTTTGATGAAGCCGGCAGATGTGCAGTATTCCCGGTATGGACAGCATAATCCTGATACTTTGTTTTAATTTGCTGGTGCTTTAAAAAGTTAAGGCTATCATGATATACGCATTTATACAGGTAGGCCTTTAAAGAACTTTGTACGTTTAACAGATCTCGCTTTTCCCAGAATTTTAAGAACATGTTCTGTACGATTTCTTCTGCATCATCTTCATCCTTCAGCATCACATGGGCATACGCATGTAATGCCTTGAAATGTGCTTTGAATAATTGTTCAAAAGCCTGATCATCGTATGGCTGCAGCCAGGTCTCATTAATAACGTTCTTTAATTTCAAGTGCTTAAATCTTATTCAAATATATTGGTTCATGTTCTTATTCTTTTTAAAATCTCCATTCCGGTAGCACTATTTGTCGTAATTAAATCTATATAACGTACTTTGGGAAACCGCAAATTGCCCTTGTTAATTCTAACAAGTACCCGTTTTAACAATAGATTTTCTCCCTCATCTTTAACATACATGTGGTATTTATTGTCGGCCGCTGACTTTTTTAAGTATAAGGGCATTTTTTTATAAGCTACCAGTCGGATTTCGTATTCTTCGTCACCAATTTGTTTGCTCTGTACCCCATAGGAAAATTTCTTTTCTATACTGCTTAATGCCCTGAATTTCTGATCCTGAGGGGATCTGATCCATGAAGCCTTAATTGGGTTGTCGTGCTGCAATTTACCTGCGCTGTTGTAGTTCAATTCATAGACAAAAGTATTTGCATCAGGATCACACTGTAAAAAAAACAATACGTTGCAGTCTTTCGGGTCTGCCGGGGAATGATCAGTAGGCGGCTGCGCATAAGCGAACTGATTTAATAACAGCAATACTGCAATGATCATCAGCATCAATGTCGCTACCCTTTTAACCGCATCATTTGATGCCTGTGAAGGCCGTAAATCGCTGTTCAACCGATGTCTATAGGTTTTCGAAGGACTGGAAAACATAAAAAACAAAAGTTCTTTGAGTCCATCAGAATGTTTGATATCCTGCAGCATATTCCTATAATCCTGAAAGTTCAAAGCCGTAGTATCATAGTTTAATCACTTTCCCTGAGCCACTTATCTCGGCATCAACTTCAGGATCTCCGCTGTAGTAGACCTTACCGCTTCCGCTAATCCGGGCTTTTAGCTTGTTCTCTACTTTTAAGCTCACATCCCCCTTGCCGGAAATATTGACCTCAGCTTCTTTACTGCTGATCTTTTGCACATCGGCCTTGCCGTTGCCGGAGATATCGATGAATACCTCATCTGAGTCAAAAGCATCCTTTACGACAGCCTGTCCGGTTCCGCTTATCGAGAGCCAGAAATCATCTGTTGCTGCGAATGACCCTTCAATATCTACAACGCTTTTTCCGCTGATGGCCAATTTTTTAATTACAGGAATAGTGACAAAGACCTCCACGTCGTCCTGTTGAACGTTTGCCTTTTCGTACCCGAGGTACAGAGTGCTGCTCATCACCTTGGTTTTAAAATAGGGTAGAAGATTGCCTGAGCCCTTTAACTCTACTTTAAATGTAGCGCCATATGTAATGTGAACGGGGTTTGAGCCGCTTGCATTCAAGCCCGTGAATTCTCCGGGAAAACGGGCTTCTGTTGTTTTATCTCCGCTTGCAGTTAGCTGGTCTTTACTGCATCCGATGAACAGGATGCTGATCAATGTAAATGATATTAAAACTTTCATGTGAATATTTATATAATGCTCTGTGTGATGAATAATTAAAAGATGTACTGTATACCACCTCCGTAACCGAGATATAATGCCTGGAAATTGCTGCCCCATTTGTTTTCCCAGGTGGAGATGTAGTGTTTTTGCAGGGATATGCCTTCAATGGTGTTGGTATTGATATAGTTTAGGGAAGGGCCACCGAAAATTTCGATACGCCGGCTAAGCTTACATGCCGGCATCAGCTTAAAGGAGGTCTTAAAGTATTCTCCTTCTTTGAAGCTCTCTAATCCGGTGCCGACAATTTCGGCGTTTAGTCTGAATGTGTTGCTGGTAAAGAAATGGGCACCCAGACCCGCCTGAAAAGCATACACTTCATCCGAATTTTCGAAGTTGTAGCCGAATCCAATGATGCCATACAATACTTTTCCGCCAGAACGGAAAGATAGCAGGGTAGTTAGATTTTCATCGGTACTGAGACCAATGCCCTTTTCGCCCTTTTTTATGATATTGATGATCCCTATCGGATAGTCGCTGCTGTCGGCCACGTTCATAAAGCCGGCGATCTGCGCACCTTTAACTTTTCCGGCAATGTTGATAAAGCCCGCAATTTGTGTCCCTTTGATATCCTTTGCTTTATTAATAAAACCGGCAATTTGGGATGCGCTGTTTTTCCCCGACAGATTGATGAAACCTGCGAACTGTGAACCTTTGATATCGCTTGCTTTGTTGATGAACCCAGCGAATTGAGCACCCTTTACCTTCCGGGCCGTATTGGCAAAGCCGGCAAACTGTGCTCCTTTAACATTGCCGGCAGCAATGTTGGCAAAACCGCCGATAGCAACAACGTCTCCGCCATGGTAACTGTTCAGGAAGCCAGCAAACAATCCTCCTGCGGCGCTGTTGCTGATGTGATTGGAAAATCCAGCGAACTGAAAGCCTTTTGTTCCATTGCGTACAATATTAGAAAGACCAGCAAAAGAAGCTCCCTGTTCTGAAGCTGAAATGCCTGCGAGCAAATGGATGGAAAGGTTATTGGTGTCGAGGGGAGCATGTGTGCCGTTGGTGCTCAGGGGGTAGATGATCCCGAAATGCAACTTTCCAGGGACTTTATTCTGCCCGGAAGCTTTGATGCCAGCCATGAATAAAAATGAGCAAACTACAATTTGTAAGGCTAATTGTGGAGTGGTTTTGTAAAATGTTAAGTTCATTTGTTGTCTAATTTAAAGTAAGACAACGACCCGAGCGTTTACCCCTACGTAGAGGATAAATAAAAATAGCAGATTATTGCAGCCGGTTTATTTTTTGTTTTCCAAAATGCAGAATAGTAAGACCGAGGATGGAACTTAACGCCATGATACTGACCGTTGGCACTGCCGATTTGGTGATAAAAAGACTAACGCCAAATGATGCGAAGGAACCGATTCCCATTTGGATTGCACCCATTAAGGCCGATGCCGTCCCGGCATTTTTTGTGAAGGGTAGAAGCGAGAGTGCTGATGCGTTTGGGCTTACAAAGCCAAGGCAACATAAAAACATAAAAAGTAATCCGGTGGTTTCGACTAAACCAAACCAACCGTATATGCTACCGGTAAGGAAAATAAGGGCGGTGATCACCTGTGCAATGAGTGCAGTACGTATCAATTGCTGGCTGGTATACCGTCTTAGCATCAATGTATTTACCTGACTTGATCCGATAAAACCCATGGCAAGCAGTGCGAAAATCCAACCGTAGGTCTCTTCATTAACCTGAAATACTTCCATAAACAAAAGTGGGGAACCAGATATGTAGGCAAAAAGTCCCGAAAAGGCAAGCGCGCCTGTTAGAGCATAGGTATAGAATTGAGGATCTTTAAATACAGTCCAAAAGTTAGTTATGATTGGCTTGGGCTTTAAAGACAGATTGACATTCGGCTTATAGCTTTCAGGTAACCAGAGCCAGCTCGCCAGCAGGTTAAATGTACCCAGACCAAGTAAGATGAAGAAGATGGTATGCCATCCGTAAGCTACTGTTACATATCCCCCCAGCGTTGGAGCAATCATTGGCGAGACACCCAGCACCAGCATTAACAAGGCGAAAACTTTGGCATTTTCTTTAACAGGAAATAAATCGCGAACCATAGCTACTGATGCGACTGTAGCCGCACAGCTGCCCAGCGCCTGGATGAACCTTAAGGCAATTAAGGTATCTATACTGCTGGTAAAGGCGCATCCTGCAGAAGCGAGGATATAAACCAATAAGCCGATGTAAAGAGGCTTCTTTCTACCGAATTTATCCAGTAAAGGGCCATATAATAACTGTCCGGCCGAGATGCCAATAAAAAAACTGGAGAGGGACAGGGATACCCTGGCCGTATTGGTATGAAGATCTGCTGCAATGGCCGGAAAGCCTGGCAGGTACATGTCAATTGAAAATGGACCAAGAGCAGTAAGTGAGCCAAGTATCAGGATAAGTGCGTAATATTTTTTTTGAGTCATTTTTTTTTAGGCGATTAACATAATTTCATGCTTTAGAAACATGGATTTATGAAGGCATGCAATATAGTAATACATATTGAAGACACCTAACGTGTGAATTGTGTCATGATCATAGGAATAACCTGATTAAAGTGAATATTGCTTTATCTTTGCAGGGAAGGGTTTGCCCGATTGTAGCATATTAATTCGATTGTGTATGTTGTTATATGTTAAAAATATGGTTTGTGACCGTTGTATCATGATTGTGAAACAACAGTTGGAAGGTTTTGGCTTGAAGGTTAATGAGATATCCCTGGGAAAGATTAATGTCGATCCGGCACCGGACGCTAAGCAGTTACAGGATATTGCCGGGTCATTAGGTATTTTGGGATTTGAACTGATTGATAAAGAAAAAGATCAGCTGGTTGAACAAATTAAAAATCAGGTCATTGAACTGGTTCACCATTCTGATTTGAGTGCTTTACACAAAAGCTTGACACAGGTAATCTCAGATAGATTGAATAAGGATTATGCTTATCTGAGTCGGCAGTTTTCCGAATCGGAAGGCTTCACCATTGAAAAGTATATCATCCAGCAAAAGATAGAGAAAGTGAAAGAATTAATGGAATATGGCGAATTGAATCTAAATGAAATCGCTTATCAAATGGGATATAGCAGTGGTGCGCATTTATCTACGCAGTTTAAATCAGTTACAGGTTTTACGCCCAGTAAATATAAGTCAGCTGAATTAAACGACAGAAAACCACTAGATAAGCTGAAATAACTGTGATTTTTTAGCATTTTTGCTATTTGTACCCCTAAAAAATAAATTATACATAAGAAATGGATAATATGATTAATCATCCCGGTGTTATTATTGGGTTTGCTGTAGTTGTAATAGTAATGCTCCTTTTGGACCTGGGCGTGTTTAATAAGAAAGTTCATGCTGTGAGCAGTAAGGAGGCTGCAATATGGTCTGTTGTATGGATAAGCCTGTCGATGGCTTTTAGTGGAGTAGTATATCTGACTTCTGGATTTGTGAAATTTACACAATTTCAATCCGCTTACTGGATAGAAAAAGCCCTGTCAGTAGATAACTTGTTCGTCTTCATCTTGGTTTTCGGCTTTTTTAAGGTACCGAAGGAACTGCATCACAAAGTTTTATTTTGGGGAATCATCGGTGCCTTGCTATTTCGTGCCATCTTTATTTTCGCAGGTGTTGGCCTGATCAACCTAACGTATTTACCAGAAGTGACCATATTTGGACATTCAGTGCAAATTAATGTGGTATTGTTTCTGTTTGGTTTATTCCTTATTTATGCAGGTATAAAATCTTGGACAAGCCATACGGAGGATGAGGAAGAAAAAGACTTCAGTAAAAGTCCCGGAGCGCAGGTGATTTATAAGCTCTTCAAGGTGAGTAAAGAATTTGATGGCGCAAAATTTTTTACTATTGAAAATGGCGTTAAACTGGCTACGCCGTTATTGGTCGTGGTAGCGGTTATTGAGTTTACAGATTTATTGTTCGCTGTAGATTCTATACCGGCAATTTTTGCTATTGCGCCTGATGACCCTTTTATTTTATATACGTCAAATATATTCGCGATTTTAGGATTAAGAGCACTTTACTTCCTGCTGGCTAATTTTATCTATATGTTTAGCTTGTTGAAGTATGGTCTGGCCATAATTTTATCGTTTATCGGCGTTAAAATGGTGATTGCACCTTTCTATCATATTTCATCCCCAGTGTCATTAGCAATAGTAGGAGGGGTGCTCCTCATTTCAGTTATTGCTTCGCTCATATTTTCGCCAAAGCGAGAGGAAGTGGTGGAAGAAACAGATTAGTTAACCAGACACAAAAAAGAGGGCATCCCATTGGAATGCCCTCTTTTTTGTGTCTGGAAGATTAAAACAATGTAAATTCAACCCTACGGTTTTTCTGGCGACCTTCAGCGGTTTTGTTTGACGCTATAGGTTGGTTTGGACCGTAACCTGTTGCTTCAATACGTGATGCGTTTGCGCCCTGCGACACCAGGTAAGCTTTGATTGCTTCTGCTCTGTCTTTAGATAAGCGAAGGTTTAACGCCATAGATCCGGTGTTGTCGGTGTGTCCGGCTAACTTTAAGCTAAAGTTTTTCGCGATCAGCAATTCTGCTACTTTGTTTAAAGTTGAATAAGATCTGGACCTGATCGTAGACTTACCTAAATCGAATTCCAGGTTTTTAATGGCTTCATCAACTACCCTGCGGTCAGCCTCTGTTACCACAACCTTGGTTTCTTTGATGATTTCACGTTGAGCTTTGATTGGGCAACCGGAGCCATCTACGACTGTTCCGGATTTTGTACCTGCACATTTGTCAAATTTATCAGCCACCCCATCATTATCCTCATCAGCCATATCTTTCGCATACTGTGCCCTGTCTCTTTCCGCATTTTGCTCTGCTGTCGATAATGCTCTTCTTAACTCATCAGATTCTTCTTTGGATTGTTTACGAAGATCAGCTAAAGCACTGTAATTTTGCAACTGTGGTTTTTCTTTGCTTCCAAGGGCAAATTCTAAACCGATATGCCCGTAAGAGAATTTATCATTTTTAGACCCGGAATTATACCCGTCAAATTTATCTGATTTTACAAAGTTTACATCGTACCCCATGTCCAGGTTGATGCCTTTTGCTACACCAAGTTTGAAACCTGCGCCAACCGGCACGAACCATCTTTCGTTGTCACCCTCGCTTGCCGATGTAGTACCATCGTTAATCGTGGCATTTGCGGACATATAGCCAGCACCTGCTTTTACATAAGGGATCAGGATCGCATTTTCATTGTTGATGTTAATGTTCGCCAGGTTATAAACCGCTGTTAAAGCAGCTGACCATTCGATTTTAGTTTCATAGCTTGAATTGGCGGTGTAGGTGTTGTCACCATCAACTACATCTTCAAAAGATCTGAGTCCTTCCGTTTTTCCTCGTAAGAAATCAGCCTGAAGTCCTAAAGAAGGCAAGATTTGTTTTTTGACAAAAGCCCCGTAACCAATATTTTCTTTAGCAGTTTGGAAATCACGTTCTTTACCATTGAATATGGTATTCTGACTTAACACTCCGCCATGGATACCGACTGACCAGGTACGGAAGGCTTTTTCTGAAAACCGACTTGTCGATTGATCTTGTGCAAATAATTGTGAGGAGAGCCCTACCAGAGATAGCACCAGAGCTGTTTTTGTAATTTTCGATTTCATTTTGATATATTTAGATAAAATGTTCGGTCTAATTATGCCGAACAGGTATCTCCTTGTAATAACCTTGCCAAAGCCGAATTTCCTAAGTATTAATTTTGAATGTATTAATAATCAAGCTTTTAATCAAAGTGTTTAGATTCGGCAAAAAAATGAATCAATAGTTTAAATCTTAGTAAAAATGTATAGTATTTACTACAATACAGATCATTGCAAATGATTATAGTTCAAAGACGTCACCCTTTTTCGGAACGATAACCTCATAATCCTCCTTTTCAAGTGCCTGAGCTAAGTTATGCATGCTACTCAATTCTCCATGAACCAGAAAAACCTTTTTTAAAGTGTTTGGGTCTTGTTGTTTGACGGTGTTTACCAGATCGTTATGATCTCCATGACCGCTTAACAGATCTGTCTGTTTTATATTGGCATACACCATGAGGTCCCGGTTTCTTAATTTTATGATTGGGTCTCCTCTTAAAAGCCTGTTTCCGAGCGTACCTTTCGCGCAATATCCGATAAACAATATGGTACAATAGTAATTCTGGATATTATAATAAAGATGATCCTGTATTCTGCCACCTTCAAGCATTCCGGCAGAGGATATGATGATACATGGCTCATGATAATTGCTAATGGATATGCTTTCACGTTTATCGTGTACGTACGAAAGTTCTTTAAATTCAGAACCATCAACCGCGTTTTTGTAAAAGTTCTGAGCTTCTTCATTAAGGTAACGCTGATACTTGTGATAAATCGCGGTCGCCGAGCTGGCAAGAGGGCTATCTATAAAAACTTTGACCGGGGGAAGAAGTTTTTTATTGAATATTTTATTGAGTACATAGGCGAGTGCTTGTGTTCGGCCGATGCTAAAGGCTGGTATGATCAATCTGCCTGGATATTTAATGCAGGTCTCCGAAATCGTTTCAATGAGCTTTTGCTCCAAAGTCGTGTCTGTGCTATGAAATTTACCCCCGTAAGTTGATTCTGAGACCAGGTAGTCTACCTGTGGTAATGGCTGAGGATCAGTTAAAAGCGGATACTTTTTCCTGCCGATATCTCCCGTAAATGCAATCCGTTTAATAGATTCATTTTCACGAACAGTTAAAACTATGGCGGCTGCCCCTAATAAATGCCCGATGGGAATAAAGGTTAAGGATAAGTTTTCATTGATCTTGAATTCCTTTTCAAAGTCTATAGTTACAAAGCGTTCAACCGTTTCTAATACATGTTTTTGCAGATACAAAGGTTCCGGCCCTGATCTATGTCGCTTAGTGCGTGGATGCTTGTTCTGTTTGCTTAGAAAAATATTTACTGAGTCCAGTAACAGTACCTCAGTTAGTTCAGCAGTAGGAGGGCTACAAAGAATCTGTCCGTTGAAACCCATTCGCACCAAAGTTGGTAAATTCCCCGAATGGTCGATATGTGCATGAGTTAATATAACGACATCAATGCTGGCAGGGTCAAATGAGAAATACTGGTTTTCATGCTGATAGGTGCCTTTCTCATAATCAAGGCCACAATCGATCAGAACGTTATAGTTTTCTATCTGCAACAGGTGCATGCTGCCCGTTACCTGTTCAGCGGCGCCTAAAATTGTCAATTTCATAATTACACTATCCTTATGGGAAGCAATTTATAGTTTTTAAAAGGTTTTTTGGTTTTTGTGGTTCAACTATCTTTATGAAGCCACTCTATCCAGTTGGAGACAAGGTATTTGTAATTTACTAAGGGTGACTGAATGGTTGATATAATTTTCCAGTTCAGCAGCTCATCTTTAAAAACCGGAGCTGGTAACTGAGTCCTTAATGCTGCAGTTGTGTAAAACTGCTGTTTGCTGGGGTGATCGGGTGAACAGGCATTGTATATATGTCCGAACGTGCCATTTTTAAGCAGGCTCAAGCTTAGGCCAATGCAATCGTCCAGGTGAATCAGATTAATGGGCGCCCTGCCATTCGGTACATCCGTTTTCCCTGCGAAAAATCTTCCAGGTTCTCTTTCCGGACCAATCAATCCACCAAAACGAATAATTGTGCTAGTAAATGCTTGTTGACTGCTAAGTAACTTTTCAGCTTCCAGGATTGCTCTTCCAGATTCAGTTTCTGGTCGGGCCACAGTTAACTCTGTTATCTCCTCATTTATGTCGCCATATACAGCTGTTGAACTGATAAATACAACCTGATTAACCTTATTTAGCTTTGCAGCATTAGCGATGTGTGCAATTTTAGCGCTGAAGTCCGACTGTTGGCCTGCACGTCTGTTTGGAGGGATACAAATAAATAGCACGTCTGTTTGAAAGAAGGCAGGATCGTAGCTTTCTTTATCTTTTTGAAAATTAATCAAAAATGGGCGAATCCGGTGAGTCGCCAATAAGTCAAGCTTTTCGGGTGTGGTGGAGGAGCCTTTTACGATGTAATGTTGCTGTACCAACTTCTTTGCCAGTTCGAATCCATACCAGCCACAGCCCAAAATACTAATTGTTTTTGGCGCTGTTGAAGTGATAAAGTTATCCATCAGTTTTTTCTCTTGTAGACCTAAATAAAAAGAGGGTAATGTTTTTGACATACCCCCTTTAAAAAAAATGTTCTTAGAGATCGGAAGAGCACACGTCTGAACTCCAGTCACGGAAGCTAATCTCG
>CAMLDJ010000094.1 GCA_946478755.1 uncultured Pedobacter sp.
CATCGGGACATCGCCCCATTGTTGTACCAGATAGAACAGTGTAAGTGCTCTTAGAAATTTGGCTTCGGACACCCGGATACTTTTTAAGCTTTCGCTCATGGTGGTGATGCCATCTGCCCGGCTGATAACTGTATTTACCCGGCCAAGCTCTGTATATAACAGGGTCCACAAAACTCTGAATTCATCCAGAGAAGCATTGAGACCTGAATCATATTGGTTTAATGGACCGGCATTGGCAGGTGTTGTTGCAAATTTGGGGTCGTTATAGCCACCTGGACTAAAAAGATCGGTCCCCAGTAATACGAGGCTGCGGCTTTGATGGATATTTCGCAACAGCGGATAGCAGGACCTTACCAGATCTTCGAACCCAGCTTCTGTCTTATAATAAACATCTGTGGTGAGTGTGGAGATCGGCTTTTCATCGAGGTAAGATTTTTTACATCCTGGTGTAACCAGCAACATTAGCGCAATGGCCAGTATGGTATATCTGATAGTGAGTTTTGATTTCATCGTAATCGGTTTAAATATGAATTAGAAACTGATATTTACGCCCAAAGAATAAATTGCAGAGGGTACATCGTCCTGGTAAATAGCCGAGTTGAATTCAGGATCAAACCCCGTATAGTCGGAAAAAATAAAAGGATTGGAAACCTGGGCATAGAACCGGGCATTGGCAATCTTATATTTGCCGAGGGTGTTTTTTTTGAGGGTATAACCGAGCGTAATATCAGATATCCTTAAAAAACTTGCATCCTGGTAGTTGATCGCGCTTCTATACGGATTGGCTACATAGGGGGAGAAGTAGGTATTGGAAGGATTATCTTTAGTCCAGTAATCTAGAGATGCCAGGGAATTGTAGCGGGTCCCCAATTCACCAAAGGTGCCGGAGAGTGTAGCATTGCTGTATTGTGCACCATTCCTATAATACACGAAGAAAGAAAGATCGAAATTCTTGTAATTAAAACGGTTGGTAACGCCCAGCAGCCAGTTAGGTAATTGTGTGCCGAGCACTACGCGGTCATCGATATCATTGGAAGAAGAAATTTTGCCGTCGTTATTCTGATCTACCACCCGAACAGACCCAGGCAATTGTCCGTAACCTTTTGCAGCATCTACATCATTCAGTTGCCAGATACCTGCAAACTGGTAGTCAAAATTAGCCCGTATAGGGTAACCTACAAACAACTTATTCCCTTTATCAAAGGTCTGCGTTCCACCATAGAGTTCTAACAGTTTGTTGTTGTTTTTGGTAAAAGAAAAAGTAGTGTTCCATCCAAAATCGGTTTTCATGAGATTAACGGTATTGAGGGTGACTTCTATACCTTTGTTTTCGATTTCACCAACATTAGCAATTACCTCGCCGAAGCCTGATACGATTGGCATTTTCTGATTCAGAATCAGGTCTACCGTTTTCCTGTTATATACCTCGATCGCAGCGGTAATGCGGTTATTAAAAAACCCAAGATCGAGACCAAGATTTAACTCTTTGCTTCTTTCCCATTTCAAGGCCTTGTTTCCAAGATTTGCCGGTGCAAAGCCATTTGCTGCGGCTCCGTCAAAATCGTAACCTGTACTCAGCAACAGGGCCTGTGTGCTATATGGATTTACCGTAGCATTGCCCACTTCGCCATAACTAGCCCTGAATTTCAGATTGGAGAACAAATTAAGTTTTTCGATGAAATGCTCTTGGCTCAATCGCCATCCCAAAGCAAGAGATGGGAAAAATGCCCATTTATTACCATCCGCAAGTTGAGAAGCTCCATCAGAGCGGCCTGTAAGTGTCAATAAATATTTATCATTGTAGGTGTAATTAATTCTACCCATGAAAGACAGGAGCGATCGCTCGACGAGATTACTGCTTTGCGCAGTAATGGTACCGGTATTTAAGGCATACCAAAAAGAATCGTACGGCAGATCTTTAACGGCAATACTGGTGGTTTCGTCTCTTTGATAATAGGCACTATATAGACCAGTAAGTGCGATGGAATGCTTGCCGATATCTTTTTTATAGTTAAGGATGTTATCGAAAGTATAATTTGTCATTCCCCTGGTATCCAACTGAGTTCTGGGCAACTTCCCAATCTGTGATTTGGACCAGGTACCGCGCCAGTCGCCAACTTTAGCATTGCTATAGGAGCCTGAAAGCGAACTCCTTAAAGATAATCCTTCGAAAATGGAAACTTCGGCATAAGCATTGGCTAAGGCAGTAAGTGTGGTTGTTTTGAGTAAAGATGTTTGAGGATCAATATCCGCAAGTGGATTGGGTACCTGTTTATCATTTATGCCCATCCAAATCGCCAACCCATTGACGTTAATATCCGCATTTTGGGTAGGATTGCTAAGGTCGCTGTAGTAAGCTGTTCCAGTTGGCCGGGCTCTGTATGCACCTCTCAATGACTCCATCGAGCCCCAATTTTGATCACTATAGGTACATAAGAGGTGAATCCGGCCTTCACATGTTTACCCAATTTACCGTCAAGACCTCCGTTTAGGTTATAACGTTTATAACCGGTGTATTTTACATTGCCCTCTTCATTTAAATAACCTCCTGAAAATCTGTAGGTTGTTTTATCGCTACCACCGGACAAACTGAGGTTATGACTGGTTTGAAGCGCGTCGTCGGTAATCAGGCCTACCCAATCAGTGGTTTTTCCCGCATCAATATTTTCTGTTTCGTCAATAGTGAAGACAGTTCCGGTAAGGCCGGCTGCTACCCTGTCTGTATAGGCAAGTTTATAAAACTGAGCTGTGCTCATCATTTCGGGCACATGGGCAAGTTTTTTTCTGCCGACATAGGCATCATAATTTAATCTGGTCTCGCCCGCAAACCCCTTTTTTGTGGTAATGATTACGACACCATTTGCACCACGGGCCCCATAAATGGCAGTGGACGAGGCATCCTTAAGGATATCCATCGACTGGATGTCATTAGGGTTAAGGGTATTCAGATCCCCGCCCATCAGGCCGTCGATGACCACAAGAGGTTGCGTAGAATTATTGATGGTATTTTCGCCCCTGATGGTAATGCTATAGGGAGCACCCGGCCGGTTACTTGCTTTAGTTACGGTTGCACCGGCAACTGTTCCCTGTATGGCCTTAGCGGCCAATACCGGATTAGACCTTACAATGTCTTTTGACTGGAGAGAAGAAAGTGCCCCCGTAAGATCACGTTTTTTAAGTTCACCATAGCCCACCACAACAAGCTCATTCATTTCAATATTTGCAACAGTAAGTGAAACATTAATGCTGGTCTGACCCTCATAAACCACTTCTTTGCTGTTATAGCCAATAAAACTGAAAACAAGCACATCTCCTTTTTTTGCAATTAGCTGAAATTTCCCCTCAGCATCGGTAACCGCTTTGCCGGAATTATCTTTGACTTTAACGCTCACGCCCGGCATAGGAAGGTTTTTTTCATCCACCACTCTTCCGGTAACGCGATCAAACATGAGCTGGGCTGAGGTTCTCAATTGAGCGTGTTTCAATACTATTATCTGATCAACAATGTTATATATTAATGATTTACCTTCAAGCAACTGTTCCAATGCCTGATCCAGTGAGGCATTTCTAAGCGAAATGGTAATTTTTATCTTCGGATTAATCAGCTTATTGTCGTAAAAAAATTTATAACCGCTTTGCTTCTCTATAGACTTCACTATCAATGAAAAGGATGCATTCCTTTCATTAAGGCTTATCCGCTGGGAGAATACCTTGGCAGATAAATGTAAACAGGTAATGGTTAATAGAATTACGGTTAGTTTCATAACCCGGATGGTTTGGTTCGACAGCAAAATCCACAAAGGTGGAATTTTACCACATTGGTTTAATTTCATACTTTTGTACGGTTAGGTTAATGGTCTGAATTTCTGTCAACAAGTTTTTTTGAGGTTAGCCTGACTTCTTCCAGGTCCTGACGCCAATCGGGATCTGGTTTCTATCTTTTCATTCCTATCGGAGGAACTAGGGTAATCTACAAGGATTTGAGGTAGCTATTTTTCCATATTCGTTGATGGGTTTAATGGTTTATATTTGGTTATTTAATGATTATATTTTAGTTATTGACGGTTAGCGTTCTTCCCTCCAGTTTAAATGTGATGTCACTCAGTTCAAGAATTTTTAAAATCTTCATCAGGCTATACTTCCGGCTTACCTCCCCAACAAACTCATGTTCTTTAAGATTTGTAGCATAAATGACATCTACGTCATACCACCTTGATATTTGACGCATAAGCTGTGGCAAACTTGAGTTGTCTAACAGAAAATACCCGTTTTTCCAAGCCATCGCTAAGGGTATATTGGCTTGAGTAACTTTATACACGTCCTCGGTTTTCGCTATCGTTCCCTCTTGTCCTGGTTTTAGAAAAGCCACCGCATCACCATGAATTAGTTTTACAGCGCCCTGGATTAATGTTGTTTTAACCAGCTTCTCATCCTCGTAAGCCATTACGTTAAAATGTGTTCCCAGCACCACTACCTTAGTCCCGTTTGCCATCACAGTAAAGGGCATTTTTTTATTTTCTGACACCTCAAAATAGGCCTCTCCAGTCACTTCCACTTTGCGTTCTTGACCAGCGAATACAGTTGGGAATTTCAATGATGAAGCGTCATTCAGCCATACCTTTGATCCATCGGACAGCAGGATTTGGTATTGTCCCCCGTTTGGGGTCGTAATGCTATTATATTCCGCAGCGGCATTCGTGGACCTTTTTTCAGCTCCTGAAACCTTATATACCAGCTGCCCGTCAGCAGCCTTAACAATGGATAAATTTGACCGCTTGACCAGATCGCCATTATTTGCATCGGCAAGAGATATCTTAGTACCATTTGCAAGTGTAAGGGTTGCTTTGTTGCCACCAGGTGCCCGATCATTAACATCAACCAGCTTTGAGATGTGTTCGTTTGTCACTACAGAATTATTTAGTTTATAAAAATAAACTCCTATTGAAATGACCACTAAGATGGCAGCAACGTATTTGAAGAATGAATAAGATCTGGTGATTTTTGATGGAACTTCAATGGCTTCAGCGATCTTTGCATACATCTGCTTCTCAACCTCTTGTTTTTCTCCCATGGTAAGGGTATCCCAGTCTTCAACTTTTTGAAATTGCATATAAAGCTGATTGTACTGAGCCAATTCTTCAGGCGTAGCCGAACCAGATTCAATCTTTTCGAAAAGTTTAAACAATTTTTCTTTTTTCATAGTATAGGGCTATATATGAGTAAGGCGTTCTAAAGTACCCTAGCCCCCAAAGAGAATTAAAAATATTTTTGTTTACATTAACGGAAGCCAGCAGCTCAAATTGCCCAATGCTCCTTTAAGCTTCCTAAGTGCTATTGTGATCTGATTTTCTACCGTTTTTTCAGAAATACCGAGTTTTCCAGCAATCTCTTTATTGCTGAAGTGTTCATTCCGGCTCAACTTAAAGATCTCTGCACATTTCTCCGGGAGTGCGCCAACAAACTTTGCGATGATGGCCTGTAGTTCCTTCACTTGAATACTTTCCTCTATCGTATAACTTTCTGACAGATTTTTGGCAGCGGATAGAAAATTCGCTTTCACCTTGTCCTTCCTGATATAGCTGATCATTTTATATTTGACAGCGGTTAGCAGATAGCTATTTATAGTGCTGATTAAATTTACTGAATTCCGGTGTTCCCAAAACCAGATGAAAATTTCCTGGCAAACATCCATGCAGGTTTCCCTATCTCCGCAAATATTAAATGCGCTTTGATAAAGTTTTTGCCAATGACGTCGATAAAGCATTTCAAAGGCCTGATGGTTATCCTTCCGGATCATTTCCATCAGTTCCTGATCGGAAAATATACTGTGCTCCTGCATATCTGATGTGTTGCTTACAGCAAGTTACACAATATAAAGAACGTTTATCTTTTTTCGATATGATTAAAAGACCAAGTGTAAACCTTATGAACAAACACAAAATAAGTGTACAAATTTCCTATAGATTTATTTCATTTCAGAAGACTATCATTTTAACATTGGAAGCAAACAACAACAGCTAGATACTAAATTTATTTAATTGATTAAAAATTTTTTAAACCTAAAGTAGTTTCCCTAAGCAGCAGGTCAATACTTAGCATTTACAAATTTTGTTCACTTTTTGTCAACTTGTCGCAGTTTATGTTAAACCGGCCAGTCGGACAAACAAGTACTTTAGGATCAAGTTGTTGCACCTAGTTCCCTCCCTCCTCTGGAATTGGCTTCCGTTGGAAAGTAACTAACATATTGGGCAAAGTGATAAATTGGAGAAAAGAAAAGTGGAAATTAGTGCCAGGTCCGTTAATTATGATACCCTAATTGAATATTTATGATCTATCGAGGAAAACAGAATGAGTACTTTGAGTTGCAGTATGTAGATGATAATAATTACAGAAGCTTTAGACCAATTGTAGCCGGGGCTTTACAGCTTCTGTGGTTTCAATCTGACGGAAACAAGCTGATCATTGATGGGATTCCCTACACCTTTAATAACAACGATATTGTCAGCCTCTCGCAATACCATCATGTGGAATATGAGGAGATTAGCTCAATGAAAATGCTTCGGTTCAATTCAGAGTTCTACTGCGTAATCAACCACGATAGTGAAGTCGGGTGTAAAGGTGTATTGTATTATACGCCTGCTAAAATACCTGTCGTTAGGGTTGAGGAGCCTCAATTTGCTATAATGAACGATGCCTGGAGCATAACCGATATGGAATTGGAAATGAAAGATGAATTGCAGCTTGAAATGCTTCAAATTGTCCTGAAGCGCATCTTGATACTCTGCACAAGAATATACAAAAAGCAAGGCGCCATGTCTTTTATAGATGATAGTCAACACAATTTAATACGGGAATTCAATTTCCTGGTTGAACAAAATTTCAGGGCACAGCGTAGCGTTTCTTACTATGCGGAGCTATTACATAAATCACCAAAGACTATTACCAATACTTTTAAGAAAATTGGTAAGCAATCTCCTCTTCAGATTATCCATGACCGTGTTTTGTTAGAGGCTAAAAACTTACTACATTATACCAGGAAAGATGTTTCTGAAATCGCGTATGAACTCGGCTTTGAAAATGTGCAGATATTCAGCCGATTCTTCAAGAAACAAGCGGGAATTTCTCCAACCGACTTCCGATTTAACTAAAAGAAAGGATAGAATAAATTCAGGTCTTAGAAGATTTGCATTTCATCTGTCAGATCAATTAGTTTTTACTATTGGCCTCCTTAGCAACTTTAAAAAGTGCCGGATTGATATGGCAATAGCCACCGGGGTTTTTGTCAAGATAATCCTGATGGTAATCTTCCGCTTTATAATATTTCTTTAACGGGGTTACTTCGACTGCTATAGGCCTGATGTGTTTTTCTGCCTCTTTTTTAACCCTTTGGTTTATAAGCGGCAGTTGTCGGTCGGACGTGTAATAGATCCCGGTACGATACTGGTCACCTATATCGTTACCCTGCCTATCAATACTCGTAGGGTCAATGGTAAGGAAATACAAATCAAGTAGCAGGTTCAAATCTACTTTCTTTGGATTGTAGGTAACCTTTACTGTTTCTGCATAGCCCGTATTTTTCCGTGTCACATCCTCATATGTCGGATTGTCGGTCCGCCCATTGGCAAAACCTACTTCCGTGGCGGTAACTCCGTTTACTTGTTTAAAAAAATGTTCCGTTCCCCAAAAGCATCCGCCCGCAAAGTAGATAATGCTTGTACTGTCGTTAGTGTTTGCTACTTCAGTAGTTGTTACCTTTTCTTTCAAAGTTTGCTTGCCCATATTGTTACTACAACCTGTAATTGAGAACATGCCGAGTACTGTCGATAAGATTATTGCTATATTCATAAATTTATTTTTTTGATTTTCGATTTTTTCGCGAGTTTTTTATACACCGATTCGGTAAAGGGTCTGCAAATACGGCATATACTTAGCACACGTCTTTCATCAGAGATTTTACAAAAATGTTCCAAAACGCTCGAAGTGGCAGGTGTACCCATTCGGATGCTTTACAAGATAATCCTGGTGATAGTCTTCAGCAGGCCAAAATCTAGTAAATGGCTCTAATGTGGTTACAACCTTCCCAGGCCAACGTTTCGAATTATCTACCAATTTGATCATTTCCACAGCATCATTTCCTTCTTCTTCGTTCTGAATGAACAACGTTGAGCGATAACTTTTACCTCTATCGTTGCCCTGTCTATCAACAGTGCTTGGATCATGTATTCTGAAAAAGTAATCCAATAGTTCTTTATACGTTGTCTTGCCTGGATCATAGGTAATTTCAATTCCTTCGGCGTGCCCCGGATGGTTCTGATAGGTCGGATTATCATTTTGTCCTCCCATATAACCAACTTCGGTATTAATTACTCCGGGACGTGCTCTGAAAAGATCTTCCATGCCCCAGAAACATCCGCCTGCCAGATATGCTTTTTTAAAATTTTCCATTGCTAATTGTCTTTAATTTATTTAAATTCTTTAAAACTTTTGATCTGGAATGCTTGAGAGATCACCTGTCGACTTTCTTAAGTGCCACAGCATTGATACAGTACCTGAGACCGCTTGGTGCAGGACCATCCGGAAATACATGCCCCAGATGCGCATCACAGACATTGCAGGTCGTTTCCACCCTTACCATACCGTAACCACTGTCCTTATGGTAAGCGATATTTTCAACAGCTATGGGCTGAGTGAAAGAAGGCCAACCTGAACTGCTGTTAAATTTTTTAGTTGCATCAAACAACGGTGTCCCACAACAGATACATTCATATTTACCTGGTTCAAATAAGCCGCACATCTCCGAACTATGTGCCCGCTCAGTCCCCTTCCCTCTGGTAATAAAGTACGACTCTGGGCTTAAAAGTCCTTTCCATTCCTCATCTTTTTTTTCCACCCTGTGGGTCGGAACAGGATTACCGTGGTTTACAAACTTGATGATGTTATTCCAGTTTAACATAACTATTGATTTTAAATATTATTATTTATTTTCTATTTCCAAGGCGGATATCTTCTTTTGAAGTTCGTCCTTTGTTCGAAGACCTACTATGGTTTCTACAGTTTTTTGGTTCTTGAAAAAGATTAATGTGGGGATGCTACGCACACCAAAACGCTGGGCGAGCTCCTGTTGATTATCAACATTAATTTTAACTATTTTCACCCTTCCTTCAAAGTCTTTAGACAGGTCATCTAATGTTGGTAACAGCGCCTGGCAGGGACCACACCAGTCGGCATAAAAATCTACAACTACACTTCCTTCTTTCTGGATCGTTTCTTCAAATTCCTGATTGCTTTCTATTTTTCTCATGACTAAAATTTAAGTATTTATTTAATCACAAATTTAATATGGACGTACACCGTTTCTCTTACCGTTTTCGCCCAATGTTTTGGCAATTCTTCCCGTTTTTAGAAATCACTTCGAACTTGTTGCCCGATTTTTTTACCGCTAGCATCTATCATCATCCAGCAGTGCATAATTCAGCAGTTTAATTATTAGGGATTTCTTCTTCCAATGCCTCCTTACCTGCTTTGTCGTAACAGGTACAGGTCATCTTCTCCATGCATACTTCCTATTTTTCAATGCTAAGGTTTGCACTCGTTTTGATGAAAGCTGGATAGTTCGTGTTGCCCCGCTGGCGTTCTTTTAAGTCAACTTTAAATTATTCTTTGTTGCAAAGGTAAGCTGAAGATATAGTAAAAAGGCAGGCATAAAAGTTATTTTATAAATTTACAACTCAACTAAAACACTAGATATGAAAACATTAAATTCTCTTAGGGCATTAAGTATGATAGTAAAAAGTACCTTATGCCCATTAATTATCATTATGTGTTTGGGAAATTCCTGCAAAAAAGATAGTAATCTAATTCAGGCTAAAGTATTGGACAGCGGTAGTGAAGCTGTTGATGGATGCGGATGGTTGATTATTATCAACAAAGAAATGTATTATCCAACAAATCTTTCTACAGATTTCCAAAAAAACGGTCAAAAAATATTGATTAGATATAAATTACTTAATGAGGATAAGGTCTGCGGGTTTCCCTATAGTGGAGTCTCCCGCCCAAAAATTGAGCTTTTGGAGATTAAAAATAAGTAGTAAGTAGCTAAGTGAGGTGTGCTTTAGCGGTAATATTGGCAGGAAATTGGCGGTTATACTAAAAAACGGTATAACAGCTTTCCACGTTCCAAGTCATTATGATTCCGCGTTTGGTGTTGCTCCTTCAGTTTTTCGACTTGCCAAACCAATACTTTAGTTTTCAATCTAGTCAAACGAAGTTTTTTGTTTTCCAGTTGCGAGCGGGTGTTGTATACCAGATGACGGGTAGCCATATAAATATTAGCTGGTCATCCGTTATAGGCCATAGCTTTGGATAGCTCTTCATTGAGTAAATAATCCTTTTTCAGCCTGTCCAATTTGGTCATGGCACGGTTGTAAGCGTCATCGCCGAGCAACAGGTAAAGCGGAGGGTTTTCTGAATAAGCTATCTCAATGATGGCTGCTGCTGCTTTTGCTGGATCGCCAATTTGCTTGCCGTCTTTTTGCAGAAGCATTTTCTGCGCATTATGCATCTCAGTGTATTCAGGAATAGTATGCTGCGCGATATTGATTGAATCGGCATTTAGAAAATTAGTGCGAAATGCACCAGGCGCAACCACTGTTACTTTAACTCCGAATTCTGCAACATCCTGAGCAAGAACCTCAGACAATCCGACAACTGAAAACTTTGTAGCTGCATAAACTGACCAGCCGCTTGTACCCGTTATACCGGCTATCGAAGATATATTAATAATATGTCCCGACATTTGACTACGCATGTAAGGCATTACCATTCGGATAACATTCAGCGTTCCAAAGACATTTATTTCAAAGCTATTGCGGGTTTCACGATCACTTAATTCTTCGATACTTCCTCCGATACCATAACCTGCATTATTTATTACAACGTCGATGCTTTTAAAGGCAGCATTTGTCTGATAGATGGCGTAACCAACACTATCTTCATCACTAAGTTCTACCTGTAGCGGTAGAAAGTTTGGTGCGGTAACACCAACGGCGTCTACCAAAGCCTTTAAATCACGGGAAGTTGCCGCAACATTCTGACCCGCCTGAAGTAATTGTTTTACCAGGTTTAGTCCAAATCCTTTGGAAGCCCCTGTAATAAACCAAGTTCTGATTTTCTCCATATTTCGTTTGTTTTTACAATACAAAGATAATGGGAAACAACAGCTGAACGTGTACGCTGATCAAACCGATCATTACGAAATTCAAACAATACGAAATGCTGAGGGAGTAGTACTGGTCTGTTTCTTGAAAAAATTATTGAAATGTGTGGGCGCTTCGAAACCAAGACAATGGCTTATCTCGGAAACATTCCAGTTTGTGTGGCGTAAAAGTGCCCGGGCCTCGCTGGTCAGCCGCTCCATAATATGATCCGTAGTTGTTTTTCCAGTCGTCTGACGAACAGCCCGATTAAGATGGTTAACGTGTACCGACAGTTGATCGGCAAAATCTTTAGCAGAGCGCAGACTAAATCTTTGCGATGGGGATTCGATGGGAAACTGTCGCTCAAGAAGTTCTGTAAATACAGCTGTAATACGTGAATTGGCATCCGGGTGTTGATAGAGGCGATTAGAAGGCTGTATCTTCAAAGCGTAGTGAATCAACTCAGTAACGTAATTACGAAGCAGGTCATACTTAAAAATGTAGTCGGAATTAAATTCTGCCAGCATCTTATCAAATAAAGCCAATACAATTATTTCCTGTTCAGCGTTAAGCACATAAACAGGATTTGCTCCAGGAGAAAACATCGGCAATTGGTGGATATTGCTGCGCAGCATCTCGGTAAAAAAAGACTCCTTATAAATACAAAACCTACCCGAATGCTTATCATTTAGATTTTCAAAAGTATAAGGAACAACCGGGTTAAAGAAAACCAATGCGGTTCCATCCATTTCTATGCTTTTATCAGCATAGTGAATGACCCCCTTGCCTCTGAATAGACTGATCTTGTAGAAATCCCGCCGACTGTACTGAACAGGCTTTGCACCGGGGATGTAACAGTCCTCGGACCTAAATACATTAAAGTGTCCGATATCCTGACTGAGATTATCAGGTAACCAATTAAACTTTTTCTTATAGAAATCCTCAAGTGTCTCCGTATGTGCCATAAAACAAAGTTACACAATTCAAACCAAATTCCAACAAACGTTTGCCAGGGTTGAACATTCATCGATACATCATCCAATGAATGAGCTGCCCAGGTTATTGCAAACCTTTTGTCTTTATGCCTTTTTATACCCTCTTACAATTTTTGTTAAAACTGTTTAAATATACACTTTAATCGTTTGTCCTTTTTTAGGGGTAAATTATAATCAGTATCAAACCAGAACGTCACTACGCGCATTGCATCTTCAGCAGAGACCCCGGGGAGGCGTGGTTTGAAAAATAATCTGACTGGTATCCTCAGGTAAATGGTCTTCAACCGTGTTATTGATGCCAAATTTATCACAAATTAAATATAGCCTTTAAAATTCCCATCCTGCCTCTGATTTCATAGCGATTGACATAGTACTGGTTTGATGAAAGGCTAAAAACCTCGTAATTTTTGATATTTGCTATATTGGTGATATTAAGTTCAAAATCTGTATGCCATTTAATGAATTTATACCTTGCCTGTAAATCCACAAAGAGGTAGTTTACGCTGGATTTGCTGCCATAAATATGCCTGCCGGATAGATTTAGAAAAAGGTTAGTAATTGGGAAATAACCAATGTTAAGGTATTGATCGAGTCGGTTGGTTTTACCGTTAATATCATAATTATTCCCTTGTCTTGTTTTTTGTTCGCTACGATTCCAAAATTCTCTTCCTTTATAGCTTAATGTGATTTCACCAGGCAATTTACTCTGTATGCTAATCTCTAAGTTTAACCCTTTGTTAACAAAAGGGTATAATGTATTATTTATTAATTGATTGTAATTTGTTTTTCTTACTACTGTATTAACCGAGAAAGTGGTGTTTAATACAAATATGTATTTACTTAAATCAACACTAAAATCTATTGAGCTTTGATCATTTTTATAAGGAAGTAATAGTGTACGCTGAACGTCAGTTGTAAGTACACTTGCAAGAATGGTATTTGCGGTAACTTTCCTATAATTGATTCTTGCAGCAGCAAAAAACATACTGATTGTACGCTTAAAATCATAGGTTGCTGCTATACTATTAGACTGTTGTTCTTGTAAGTCTGCACTATTTGCAAATAGGTTACGGTAATTGGTAAGTACAGTTCCCCTGTACACATTGGATATACCCCCAAAAGTATTTTTTTTGTTATAGTTTAAAGAAATGTAATCTTCTGCATTTAATAATAACCTCAAATTTGCCCTCGGGTTAATAAAGAATTGATTTTTATTTTCATCCATACCATAGTCATCTTGTTTATAACGGATAGATTGGCCAATAAGCGGTATACTGATGCTTGCGATCCATGCACTTTGCTTAATTAAATATTCCGCATTTGTAGATACTATATCGCGTTGCCAGTTTAAATTGTTACCTACATCTAACCCATAATTTGTGACAGTGTTATCAATTTGCCTTATGTTAAGTTTAGAATTAAATAACTGCCACTCATTAATTATCCCAGCCTGATAATTTTGTTGAATAAGAGCATCACTGGAAATGCGGTAACCAAAGCTGATATGATTGTAAAAAGAAGGAGTGTTCGTATTTTGAATACTCCCAGTATATGACAACCCCTGATTTAAAAGTTCCGGATTAAGACCTGCACTTATGGTCAGGAGTTCGGGATTTTCTGAATAACCAAAATACCAACGTACATCCGCAATGTTATTAGTCTTCTTCATAGCCGGAGTAAAACTAAAATCATTGAAAAAACTTAAATTTTTCTGTTTAAGACTCTGATTAAAGTTTTCATCATTAAAATCTAGGAAGCTAGTTGAAAAATTGCCATCCACATTGAAACTAAATTTATTATTAAGGAAGTAAGATTTTTTGTTTACGGTAGCGGTGAAAGACGTGTTTATCGAATAAGGTTTATTAACGATCCTTTGGATTTCTCTGTATCTTAAAGTGTCACCCGCTAAATAATTATCTAAATTGCTCGTATAGTTTACTCTATTTTTATCAAAAAAAAACTGAATATTTGACCTGATTTTCAAATCTCCTTTCAGGGTAACCAAATTATTAATATTTAGTAATTCTGATTGATTAATATAGTAATTTCCCTTTGGTAAATCTGGACCACCAACAGTACCAAGCGTTAGTAATGATTTTGGTTTTGAATTCCCCACATCCCCCACTAGCCCAGTACCTAACTGAGTGAAATCGCTACCTAAATCGACACCTCTATTGTTAGCTTTTAAAGAATTCAACATCTTGAATTTTTTATTAAACATCATTACATTTAATGCAGCGTCATATTGTTTTGGCAGACCTAGGCTTAACATGGCTTGCCCTGCGAGATTTAGACTGTTTTCATCTTTTAAAATGAGGTTCATGGCTACGTCATCAGTAAAAACTTTATCTTTTAGTACATTGATTGGCTGAAAATGCTCAATCACATCAATGCTTTTTATCATTTCCTTAGCTATTACCTTGGTAGCCAGCCCATAGCGCCCATCCATCAAATCATCGCCTTGGATATAAAGATTTTTTATACTTTTCCCTTTAAAGGATATTTGTCCATTGTCTGCCACACTAATACCAGGTAGCCGTTTGATCACATCCCCTATACTTCGGTCTTCGGGTCTCGAAAAACTGCCTATGCTGTACCTTACAGTATCGCCCTTAGAAATAATTGTTGGCCTGTTTTTTATCTCAACTTCCTTTAAATCGATTGCCTGCTCTTCCATTAAGAAGTTATAAGTGTATTTATCCGGCAATAATACTTCTTGTATTTTTTTATAACCAACACTGGCAACCTCGATAACCCATCCCCCCGTATTACTGGGATCAGCTAATTCAATACTATATCGACCTTTCGTATCTGTATACGCAAAATTTATAATAAAATCCTTGTTGTTTTTAACTACAATGTTAGCACCAGAAACTGTATTACCTGAAGAGCTACGTACAATCCCATTGAGCAGTCTCTTTTGAGCTAAAGCATTTGATGAAATATATAAAATAAATATAGTGGTTAGTATGAATCTAAAGCGTTTTCTCAAAATATTCTAATTTTCAAGAGTGCCGTCCCCTAATTTTTAAGCTCCAGCGGATTATTTCTCCTGTGTTTCAACTCTTTTTTATAAGTATTATATATTTTATTAGCATCTTCACCATAGTGCGTAATGCCATTATCATCTGTAAAAGCCAGCTGTGCTTTATCTGAACCGACAGGAAACTGCCCCTGCGCAGCTGCAATAGGGTCTTTTTCAAATGCTGCACTGGCGCGATTAAAAGCCTTTTCGCTAACCTTGGTTATTCTTACCATTCTTTGGGCTGTGCTTTCGTTGTCTTTTCCCTTATTTAGTTCTTTAAATAAAAAAGAAACTTCTCCAGTTAAATCTGTTGCTTCCATTATCAATCCTGGAAGTCCAGAAAGCTTCCATGGCCCGCTACGAAATGGCAGCTTAGGTGTAAACCAGGCAATATAGGTGCGGCCAGCGTAAACACCAATTGCTTTTTGACAAGTGTAGCCTCCAACATCCTTTTTCTCTTCCCCAACTTTCCAATTTATTACAGGCAAGCTTGTTTCTATTTGATAATTAGATGATCCCAGCGTAACTGTCCGAATCAATTTATTTAATGCAGGATATTGTAAGAGGTCAAAATTCTGAATACCCTTACTTCGCACCATCACCATAGGTACGAAGTTATAGCTCCCACTCCCCTTAGTTACACTTTGGGTACTGCTGCCCACAGATTTGCTCGGCAACTTTCTATTAAGTTCATCCGTCCAGCTATTGTATCTACTTTCATTTTGTCCCAATCGCAATATCATGTCTTGAGTATAGGGCTTGCCAGGTTTATTTAAATCATTTATATGTTTAAATTGATAAATAACACTTATTATAACAGGTTCGCCCTTTTGAGCAAAGACTTGAAATGTTATCAGGCTGAGGAAAAAAGCAAAAAAAATGCGGGCATTCATATATTGTGGTAGTTTCATAATTAATTTGCTTTATTAGTTTTTATTATATTCATATATTGTTCCTCTATTTTCTTTGAAAGTGTCATGTCGCCCGATGCTAAAATATTATTATCCTTATCGGTTAATACCGTATGTCCATTCCGGTTTGGGCTCAAAAATTTATTACGAACAAAGAACTGACCCTTAACATCAAAATAAAAGGGGTACGGAAATTTGTCAATATTTTTCTGCTCACATAAGTATTTCAATAATTCATAATTATCCTCACTCTGTACTATTAAAATTACTGGTATTTTGTAATTCTTTATTTCCGATGCAACAAGTTTCAAATTATTGATCCTTTCTAGACAAGTGGAGCATGAAGCATCAATAAAGCTATATATTTTCAATCTACTATTAGCTATTTCGCTGCTATCTAAATTAGTTAAGGCAAACGGTTTATAAGTGATTAATGAATCGGGCTGGATAAATTTTTCAATCTTTTTGTTGCTTAACGCAGTATCTGAACTTTGTTTATTTCCAATATTGCAATTGGATAACGAACAAATGGTAAAAAACAAATAAACTGCTCGTATAATCTTCTATCTATCTTCATCAGATTAAATTTTGGCTGTAACGATATATTTAGATTTTATGTCATAAGCATATAAAGACTTATCATCATCACTTACCGTAAATCCAGTCACGCATCGATCAAGATTCACTCTTTTAATTGGCTTGCCGTACCAATCATAGACAAATATACTTCTTGCATAATCAATATTCTTTCCTGAAATATTATTTCCAGAATATAAAATGTAAATAAATTTATCTGTTGACATAACTTGGGTAAAAGAGTACCTGCTTTTTTCGTTACGGGTAATTAAATCTTTACCATCAGGCGACTGGAAGATTAAAAATTCGGGTTTGTAATTTTCAGGCCCTTTAACCGTTACGCTTTTATGGCTTTTTAAATCAAAAATCTCAATTTGATCGCTTAATCGGTGCGCCAAAACAATTTTATCATTCGTAGATTTTAGTTCCATAAATGCTTCATTATATCGTTTCCAGGCATAAAATGGAATATCTTTCGGTACATCATCGACTATACCATAATCAGCTAAAATTTTCCCAGAATATAAATCAAGCTCTTGTAGTTTTTTTGGCGTTTCATAATTACCATTAGCTATTATCTTAGAATCATCCAAAAATTGAATATTATAATAATTTCGTGAAAACGCAAATTCTCTATAAGCTGCTGCAGTATCAGCAGTAAGTGATTTCGTTTTTAAAGTGGAAAAAATAATCTTACTTAGACTAATGTCATACATCCACAGCTCATTTTTGTAAAGGCCTACCGATAAAGATCCCAATGCCGCTCCTTTACCACTTCCATGGGGAATGTATTTTCTACTGACAGAGCCCGAATTTAATCCGTACTGATAAAAGAAATACCCACCTTTACCTCGCCAGTCATAAACTATCAATGATGCGTCCCTTAGATACATCCTACTTATCGCACCGTTTTCATATTTAATAAAATTATTAAAAACGACAGCTTCAGTCGTAGGAAAGTTCGAAAAAATAGTCGTGTCCTTGGGTTGCTCGTTTTTCGGATTACTGCAGCTAAC
>CAMLDJ010000095.1 GCA_946478755.1 uncultured Pedobacter sp.
ATTTTGGCAACGATTGCGTACTTATTTTGCCAGATTTACTAAAATCACCGTTTAAAACTATGTAGACTTGTATTGAAACCAATTATAACACAATAGTATGATAAAAACAAAATCCTTTATATTTAGCTTGATCGCGTTGATGGCTATGGCGGGTCAGGCCAGTGCACAGCAGACCAAAACAAATGTCAAGCCTTTGTCCGACCAGATGGCTGCCACGGCAATGGAAGTCTGGAAAGAAAGATCCAGAAAATGGTCTTATGATGATGGTGTTGTTCAGGATGGCCTGAACGAAATATGGAGAAGAACCGGTAATGCGGTATATTTTAAATATGTACAGGCTAAGATGGATCAGTTCATTTCTGCCGATGGCGTAATAGACACTTACAGCCAGGACCATTACAATATTGATAATGTAAAAAATGGGACGGTACTTTTAGACTTGTACAAGGTAACCGGACAGGCAAAATATTTTAAAGCTGCTACTACGCTGTGGGAACAGTTGCAAAAACATCCGAGAACAAAGGAAGGTGGCTTCTGGCATAAGAAGATCTATCCTAACCAGATGTGGCTGGATGGACTTTATATGGGTCAGCCATTTTACGCAGAATATGCTGCCCTGATCAAAAATAAGGAAGCTTTTGACGATATCGCTAACCAGTTCATTTTTATGGAGAAGAACGCAAGGGATGCCAAAACCGGCTTGCTTTACCATGGCTGGGATGAATCCAGGGAACAGCGTTGGGCAAATCCAAAAACAGGTCTTTCGCCGCATATCTGGGCAAGAGCTATGGGCTGGTATGCCATGGCGCTGGTAGATGTTTTGGATTATTTTCCTAAGGATCATCCAAAGAGACAAGAGCTGGTTAACATTTTAAACCGTCTGGCTGTCGCCATAAAAAGTGTGCAGAACAATAAGAGTGGGGTATGGTATGATATTTTAGACCGTCCGAACGATAAAGGCAACTACTTTGAATCTTCAGCCTCGGCTATGTTTGTTTATGCCATTGCTAAAGGGGTAAGGATGCAATATTTGCCAGCCTCCTATTTCACCGTTGCGGACAAGGGCTATAAAGGTATGCAACAGGAGTTCATCGAACAGCGGGCTACAAATATGGTGAACCTTAAAGGTACGGTATCCGTATCTGGTTTAGGGGGTAAGCCTTATCGGGACGGTAGCTATGCTTATTACATGAGCGAAAAAGTAATTACTAACGACGCGAAAGGTGTTGGAGCTTTTTTAAAAGCAGCGAATGAAATGGAAATCGCGGCCATGCCTAAGCCTGGGCTTGGTAAGACAGTAGTACTGGATTCTTATTTCAACAAGGAGACAAAAAAAGACCAGAGCGGTAATGAAGTATCGTGGCATTACAAATGGGAAGAACTGTCCAATGGTGGTTTTTCCATGTGGGGAGAGCAGTTTAACAATGCAGGTTTTAAAACCTCAACCTTATACGCTGCACCCTCTGCTGCAAATCTGAAAAAAACTGCTGTTTACATCATTGTAGATCCGGATACGGAAAAGGAAACACCTAAGCCTAATTTTATTGAGGCAAAGGATGTTAAAGCCATCACCGAATGGGTAAAGGGCGGTGGGATCCTGGTACTGATGGGTAATGATACCGGAAATGTAGAATTTGACCATTTCAACAAGCTGGCCCAAAGCTTCGGGGTTCAGTTTAATAAAGACAGTAAAGGCAGGGTGGTGAAAAATCAATTTGAAATGGGCAAGGCCTCTGTTCCTGCAGATAATGAGATCTTTAAGACGGCGAAAGATTTATACATTAAAGAATACAGCACCTTAAAACTATTGCCGCCGGCTAAGCCAGTGCTTAAAGACAAGGATGGCGATAATATGATGGCTGTTGCCAGGTTAGGCAGCGGTACAGTATTCGTTATCGGCGATCCATGGTTATACAATGAGTATGTGGACGGAAGAAAGTTGCCTGCGGAGTATGACAATTTTAAAGCTGGTCAGGATCTTGTGAACTGGATTGGCAAACAGCTGGTAAAGAGATAATTTTTTAAATCATATGGATTTACAATTAAACGAAAAGGTGATCATCATCACAGGTGGAGCCAAAGGGATAGGAAAGGCGGCTGCCGTAGCGTTTGCTGCAGAAGGGGCAGTTGCTGTGATCGTGGGCAGGAAAGAAGCCGATAACGCAAAGGTGGTGGACGAGATTGTCGCTTCAGGAGGAAAAGCATTTCAGGTGGCTGCAGAATTGAGCGATCCTGAGGCCTGCGAAAATGCGGTGAAGACCATTGTTGGACAATTTGGAAGAATTGACGGGCTGGTAAACAATGCTGGTGTTAATGATGGTGTGGGGCTGGAGCATGGCAACTATAAGGATTTTATGGCTTCCTTGCACCGAAATGTGGTTCATTATTATTTAATGGCCCATTTCGCACTTCCAGAACTGATTAAAAGTAAGGGTGCAATCGTAAATATTACCTCTAAAACTGCGGAAACGGGACAGGGAAATACCTCTGCCTATGCCGCAGCCAACGGTGGCAGAAATGCACTGACAAGGGAATGGGCGGTAGAGCTACTGAAGCACGGCATCCGGGTAAATGCGGTCGTAGTGGCCGAATGCTGGACGCCGGCCTATGAAACCTGGATCGAAACGCTACCCGATGCAGAACAAAAGTTAAAGGAGATCACTTCAAAAATACCTTTTGAAAACAGGATGACCACGGCTCAGGAAATAGCTGATATGGCAGTTTTCCTGATGTCAGGCCGGTCCAGTCACACTACCGGGCAGATTATCCACGTGGATGGGGGCTATGTGCACCTGGACAGGGCACTTGCCAATGCTTAATGAGGAAACAACAATTAGGAAGAGATAGATGAAGACATTAGTTTGCACTACACCCGGCACATTCGAATACGCTGAAGGTGAAAAACCTGCCTTAACGCAGGGCAACGCAATCATAAAAATTAAACGTATCGGTATCTGTGGCACCGATCTGCACGCTTTTGAGGGGACTCAACCGTTTTTTAGCTACCCGAGAATATTGGGTCATGAGCTCTCAGGAGAACTGGTTGAAGCTGATGGGGTTGAAGGTTTTCAAAAGGGGGAAGCTGTTACTTTTATTCCCTATTTTAATTGCGGGGTATGCATCGCCTGCCGCAATGGCAAGCCAAACTGCTGTACCGATATTAAAGTTTGTGGAGTACATGTAGATGGCGGCATGGCTGAATATCTTTCAGTTCCTTCGGACACGCTTGTTCATGGAGAGGGCTTGAGTTTTGATGAACTGGCGCTGGTTGAGCCTTTGGCTATCGGCGCACATGGTGTTCGTCGAGCCGCAGTTCAGAAAGATGAATTCGTTTTGGTTATAGGTGCCGGGCCTATAGGCCTGGGAACAATGGAATTTGCCAGGATTGCAGGGGCAAAGGTGATTGCACTGGACATCAATGATGCGCGACTGCAGTTTTGTAAGGATAAACTTAAGGTTCCCTATGTAGTGAATGCGCTGGCTGCCGATGTTACGGAGCAACTGATGGCCATTACAGGCGGAGACATGCCGACTGTAGTGATTGATGCTACAGGAAATTTAAAAGCAATCAATAACGCTTTCCTGTACATGGCACACGGTGCAAGGTACGTACTGATCGGTTTGCAAAAAGAGCATATCAGTTTCAGTCACCCTGAATTTCATAAAAGAGAGGCGACCCTGATGAGTAGCCGCAATGCTACCAGAGCCGACTTTGAACATGTAATTGCATCTATGAAGGCAGGTCTGGTAAGGCCCACAACCTATATTACGCATATAGTTTCATTTGATCAGGTTAAAGATGAATTTCAAAGCTGGCTTGATCCGAAGAACGGGGTGATTAAAGCTGTTATAAATGTTTAAAAATAACCGTTCTCTTCTGCGACTGGCATCTTTCCGATGAAGAATCGGAAAGTGCCTAGGCCGCTTCTGAGAAGGTAATTTTTATAGTTATCGCAGTGTAGGATAATCATCGGAGTGTGCTGAGTTGTCGCAGTGTGAATAGTTATTTCAGTGTGGGATAGTCACCGTAGTGTGGTGAGTTGTCGCGGTGTGGGATAATTATCATCGCAGCATAGGATAGGCTTGTCGCGCAGAAAAATCATTGTAGGGCTGGTCATGTGTAGAACATGACCAGCTTTTTGTTGTTACACATTCCCTTACTATAGTTATACCTCCTTTTATTGCAGTATTTATTTCTTATTGCTGTGTCGATTTCCTTTGCGCAGTTATGCATTGTGTTATTAGGGCAGTGATGCATGGCGTTTTGAATAGTTAAAATTTAATTGGTCTTTTGTGCTGAACTAATGAATATTGCGTATGGCCAAACATTTTACGCCTAATGACCTTGCAGCCTTTGTTTATGCTGAACTGCAGCATTCGAAAATAAAAGAAGAAAAGCCAACTGAGGCTATTCTTCAGGAGCTTTTTAATACCTTGTATTACGCGAGTCTGCAGACCGAAGAAGGCCAGTTTGTAAAAGTAACGGTAACTTTGCTGGACTATAAGACCATTGAATCGAATGAACAAATGAGGTATGACCAATGGGCATTCTTTCCTTTTGCATCGGCGATGGAATTTAACATTAAGAATCTTGTTAAGTTGTCAAAAGCTGCGGATCCCTGGAGCTCAAGTCTTTCTGTGTATTATGATAAGAACAATAAGCTGTTCATTTATGGCATGATTGATCAGACCTTTCATTACCAGAGTTACCTGAACTATGAGAAGGAAGATAAGCCCATGTATCCGGGTGTCATTCAAACCATGATCAACGGTATCGGAATATTGAATGTGATGGTGGATTATCATCCTATTGCTACTTTAAATCAAAATTCCCTGGTTAAATTATATCCAAATGTATTTGAATATGGGCCTGTATCGGACTTTATCAGAAAGGAAGCAACTTACAGCAAATTATTCATTGAGAAGAAAGTAGGACATGAGCTGAATACCGATGACGCAGCAGTTTACAATGAGATCATTTTTGAGTATGTGATCCAGTCTATCAGCAGGATCTTACTGAAAATAAAGACTTATGATCATGGTGGTGCTATACTGATCTCCAAAAATTTTGACGATGATCTGATCACAAAATATCAATTGAAATATGACAGAATAGAATCAGCGATTCTGCACATTTTAAATAGTGTCACTGACAATGATTTGTTGCAGGACGAGATCAGGTCTTACAAGCGTAAAAGAATGGACATTCCTGGCGTACTCCATGACGAATTCAATCAAAATAAAATAGAAATAGAAGATAGTTACAACGAGTTGATTGGTGCTGTAAGATTTGTTTCTTCCCTAAGTCGAGTAGATGGATTGGTGGTCATGTCCCCGCATTTAAACGTGTCCAGTTTTGGCACTGTAATCAGCGAGAAGACATTGCCTTCGCATGTATATCTGAACAGATCATCTAAAATTTCAGTAAACAAGATTAAGATAGATCCCCGACATTTCGGAACACGACATCAGTCTATGTTCGCGTATTGTTATAAGTATCCGGAAAGTGTAGGTTTTGTGGTTTCGCAGGATGGGGAGATCAGGGCTATTAAGAATGTAGGAGGGCAGATCATGATGTGGGAAAACATTAAGGTATACCAGTTTGAAAGGAGTAATAAGCTACCAAAACTTCCACCCAGAAGATGAACTGATCTGCAGGTAAAAAAGATTTTTTTTATTTAAAAACAGGCTGACATAAGGTTGTCAGTGCCGGTTGTTTTCTTTGTCCTATAGCATTTAAAAACAATCATCATGACAACAACTGAAATTAAAACTGAAACCAGATCGTTTATGTCCGCAGAAGATTTATTGAATCACTGGCAGGGACACAGAAGATTGACCAGACGGGTAATCGAAGCTTTTCCTGAAGAGAAACTGTTCGACTACAGCATTGGCGGCATGCGACCTTTTGGGACGATGATAAAAGAGATTATTGACATTTCCGGACCGGGCATTAAGGGTGTTGCCACAGGGCAGTGGGAAAACACCGGAGGTTTTAATGAACATTCTACCGCAGAACTAAAATCAAAGGCTGACCTGCTCTCCCTGTATGATCAGGGAACTGCGGAAATCAATACCTACCTGCCTACTATTTCGGCTGAACAATTCCGGGAAACAATCAAGGTTTTTGGCTTGTACGAAGGCGTTGCCCTGGATTCGATCCTTTATTTTATTGATAATGAGATCCATCATCGGGCACAGGGTTTCGTTTACCTGCGCAGCCTCGATGTTGAGCCACCTGCATTTTATGACAGGGGCTAATTTTAACATTCTTTCCGGGGGCAGGCTAAACCGAAAGGTACTGCCCCTGCCGGAATACTGTCAACACCAATTTCAGCTGCTGTTAGCTGTTATCCACGTTGGGAATTGTGCCTTCTGACATCAGCTTTTTAAACATATCGAAAAACATCGTTTTGGTTTCTACATATTCGTGAAATCCATAACGTCTTGCTTTCGAGCTATCACTTAAAAAGTCATAATCCCACGAAAATACCCCATCTGCAAAAGGCCAGGAAGAAACTTCTTCATAACTATGATTTTGCAGCGGGTATTTTTTCTGCATCTGCTGCCAGAGCGTAGCTTTATCTGCCATTACTGTTTGCAGCGACATTTGCAGCGGCGCTGCAGTATCAAGCTGGAAGAAAGCGGCAATTTCCGGCCACAGCTCGTTCCAGCGGAACAGGTCACCATTAGTAATGTTAAATGCCTGATTGGCACATTGCGGACTGGTCGCTGCCCAAACTGTCGCTTTTGCCAGTAATGCTCCGTCGGTCATCTCCATAATTTTATCGTAAGCGCCAGGTTTACCAGGGAAACGAAGCGGGATATTCAGTTCTTTTGATATCGAAGCGTATACGGCAATGGCTAAAACCAGATTCATTGGGTTACCCAAGGCGGTTCCACCAACTACTGAAGGACGAATGGCAGACCAGGTCCAATTTTTTCCTTTTTGAAGCCTTTCCAGAAATTCCTGTTGAGCTACATTGAACTCCGGTGGCATATGACCGGCATCAGATTCCCTTGCCGGTGTTTTAAAGGCACCGAGATGGGCTCCGTATACTTTGTAACCCTGCATCAAACTCACGTGTTCCAGAGTTTTCGCGATCGGTTCAATTGCTTCAAGAACGTTAACCAGCATAGCCAGATTTGGCGCTACCATTTCGGCCCAGCTAGGGCGGTCTTGAAACGCTGTATAGAAAATGTGCGTCACTTCGTTTAAAGCGGATAATTTTGTCAGGGTGTCAGCGGCATTTAAGAGATCCACTGATATAAATTTCAATTGTTTATGGTCCTTTCCGCCACGTCTGGATAAGCCGATAATATTCCAGTCGTCCAGTTTAATAAGATGTTCAATAAGCATGCTGCCTATTACACCATTTGCGCCAACTATTAATGCAGTTTTTTTTCCGTTGTTTATCCCTTTTTTTTCTGTAGTATTCATAACTCTTATGTTTTAATCAAAGTTGGGCATAGCGAAGCGGGCAATCATTGTAAAAATCCATTAACATTTTGTAAATTTCAGACATGAAGCGTTATCGTCAGTTTCAGCCAATTGTCATCTCTGCTTTTGAAGTAAGTAAGTGGCATCATCCCGTCCACTCCCATAATCATTATGAAATGATTTATATTAAAAAGGGGAAGGGAATCCATCACATCAATCATATGGCCGTAAGTTACAAGCAAGGTGATATTTTTCTGCTGGGTCCGGAGGAAGAACATTATTTTGAGATTCAGGATTCAACCAGGTTCATCTATCTTAAGTTTACTGACCTGTACATTCGGGAAGGACCTGACAGCCCGCACCACGCGGTTAAAGAAATGGAATATCTCATACACAACAGGGAAGCACACCTGACCGGCTTCAGGTTAACTGCACATGACCGGCTTCTCAGTGATCAGATCTTCAGTCTGATAGAAATCCTGAAGATGGAGAGCGGCCTTAATGAAAGGCTGATCTGGCAGCAGGTAATTTCACTGTCGGTGATTTTAAAGCGGAATTTACACGAATTTATGCCAAACGAAAATGCTGACAACCAGATTGAGGCGATGTTCGCTTACATTCATGAAAATATTTATGCACCTGAAAAATTAAGATCAGCAGTGATGGCTGTAAGGTTTAATACTACAGCAAATTATATAGGTCCCTATTTCAAACGAAGTGCCGGCGTAAGCCTTCGTTCCTATGTCCAAAGTTACCGGCATATGCTCATTACCAAGCGCATCCAGAGCGGCAACTATAGTCTGAAGCAAATCGCGAACGAGTTTGGCTTAACAGATGAAAGCCATGTCCATAAGATCATAAAAGGGCTTTCCCATGATCCGAAACTATGAGTATTTCTCCACCTTTTATATCACAGCCGGACTTTTTTATAGTTGGTCGATCTCAGTGATGCGTGGCTTAAAAATGCTGCCAGACAGGGAATTTATTTTGGCTATGCAGGCGATGAACCGGGCAATCCAAAATCCTTTGTTTTTCCTATGTTTCTTTGGAGCAACATTGTTTCTGTTGATCAGTTGTTATCAGCAGTTCAAAAATCCGCTGGACACAGCGTATTATCTTTTAGTTGCATCAACCCTGATCTATTTGATTGGTGTACTCGGGATAACTATTGTTGGAAATGTTCCTTTAAATAATATGCTGGATATTTTCGATGTAAATGGTTCTGGTGTAGATGCGATTTCGGACATGAGAAGGGGATTTGAAAGCAGATGGAACTATCTGAATGATATCAGAAGTATTTCAGCTGTTCTATCAACGTGTTTACTCCTTTTTATACTGTTTATGAAAGGCTAGGACAACTTCTTTAGATAGGCAGACACAATGCTTCTACCAGGCCGTTACTATCTTCCAGAAACTGGTAATGAATGATTTTTCCTTCTTTTAGGGTAAAATGTGCAGAAAAGATGGAAGAATAAACTTGCCCTGACCGAAGCATACGGGAACTGAATTTTCCTGTGGCGACTCCAAAATCCCCATCTGCAAGAATATGCTCTACCTGTGCGCTGATCGGTTCTGCACTTTGCCACAGTAACTGGTAAAATGCCTTGATCTCATTTCTGTTTTTGCGTTTTCCCAGCCAGGGGGCCAGTTCTTCATTTCCAGGTACATTCCAGTCTACTTCTTCTGCAAAAAGCGCGAGTAGGGTTTGTAATTCCCTCTTGGCCAATGCCTGGTAAAAGTTCCGGATAAGGTTACGGGTTTCGATAGTTTGTAGGTTTGACATAGCGGATTAATGTTTTTCTACAAATAAAATCCAGGCCACTGACAACCCTATGGCAGTCTGCTTGCGTTCCTAAAAAAATAAATAAGGATGGCGATATTGACTACCCGTTTATACCCTGCGGATGTATAATACGGGTAGCTGATACCATGGATGACGACGTTATTCGGTTGCGGCTTGCTCATTTACAAAGCTTTCTGCCACCTCTGTCAAAGCCGCATCGGTGTCTTTCTCGTTGCTGAGGGTGAATTGCAAAAGATCGGCTACCTCATTTTGGCCCATGGTCCGCGCAAATACCACCAGAGTGCCATAGGTGGCAATTTCGTAGTGTTCTACTTTTTGTGCGGCAAGGATCAGTCCTGCGTCACGAAGGAGGGTCCCTGCTTCGGTATCCTGAATGACACCATCTGCTTCTTTAAGCAGGCCTTCCATCGCATCACATTTTTTTGCCCGTGCTTTTTCATTCAGTAGCATAAATACCTGATCAAGAGTAGCAACGTGGGTTTCGGTCTCTTCAGTGTGTTTTTCAAAAGCAGCCGCCAGTTCCGGACTGGTGGCCGCTTTTCTCATTTTTGGCAGAGCTTTCACCAGGTGCTTTTCGGCCCAGTAAATGTCTTTGAGTTCTTCTACAAAGAATTCGTGGAATTCTGAACTTTCCATTTTATCTGCTTTTGGGGTTTTGTTCAAAGAAATACTTGAAGACTTTGCAGCCGTTTTTGCGCTTTTTTTTGCTGTCGTTGCCATTGTTCTGCTTTTTTTATGATTAATAGTGTTTCGTCAACAAAGCTGGGATATTAAATGTTTAAGTATTTTTTAAAAAAAATTAACCGCTATCTTCTTTAGATTTTGCGTGTTGAGTTTTCGAATTCTAACCTGCAGTTGTAGAAAGATGAGAATAGTTAATGAACCAAGGGAATGTGAACAGAGGCTTTCCCGGATTCTAAATTCCCTAAACGTTCGAGTGCTGTAGATTATTTTATAGTTGTAAAAACAAATGGAATTCTGTCCTGTTGCTTTTTTATAAAGCCCGAATTATGAAACATTCAGGAATGGAACCATTCGAAATAAGGATCATCGATGAGGTTTTAACCATTCATCCGCAGGAAGATGAATCTTATCAGGTCTATCGTGGCGACACGCCACTAGTTACACTTACGTCTCATTTAGAGAGGTCAGGTCTTACCTGGGAAACTGATGATTTTATCGCTTCGGAGTATGTGCAGCAGATTGGAGAAATGATAGCGATTCACAACTCTAGAAGCTCATCAAGTTAAATTCTAAATCAATTGTCGTCCCCATGGAAATCTGATTTTATGAAATTATCTGAATACATCATTCGACAGATCGAAGAAGAGGGCGCGATTCCTTTCCGGAAATTTATGGAGCTCTGCCTTTATCATCCTGAACTGGGTTATTATACATCAGGACAGCACATCATAGGGAGTCCCGGTGATTATTATACCAGCCCCAGGCTTACGCCTGCATTTGGAATGGCAATCGCAAAGCAACTTGAAGAAATGTGGGTGAATATGGGTAGGACTGCCTTTACCATATTAGAATATGGAGCTGGAACAGGAGAGCTTTGCAGGTCCATCCTTGACTATTTAAAGAAAAATAGAGCGATGTACCAGCAGTTGAGGTATTGCATCGTTGAAAAAATGCCTGCTCATTGCTTGAAATCCCTACCTGAGCAGGTGGAGTTATATGATTCAACTGAAACGATGCGGGGTGTGCAAGGTTGCGTACTATCTAATGAGCTGATAGACAATTTTGCTGTACATCGTGTAGTGATGAGTGATAAGCTGATGGAAGTATATGTAAATTATCAGGATGGTTTCACCGAGGAACTTCGGCCGGCAAGACCTGAACTTGTTGCTTATCTTTCGGAACTCGGGGTAGAATTAGCAAGAGGATATTGTACCGAAATTAACTTGCAGTCGCTAGACTGGATTAGGGAGATTACCGGGATTCTGGATAGGGGATATGTGATCACAATAGATTATGGCGATAAGAATCCATCTATGTTTAAAACAGCACGCAGTCAGGGTACTTTGGTCTGTTATTATAAGCATTCTGTAAATGATTCCTTTTATGAACATATTGGTGAACAGGACATCACTTCGCATGTAAATTTTTCTGCCCTTAGTCATTGGGGTCAAAAAAGCGGATTGAAGGAAGCCGGTTTTACCGATCAGGGCTATTTTTTGATGGCGCTGGGATTTCGTGAACAGCTGTTGAAGACGCTTTCCCGAGAGCAGGACATCATACAGACAGCTCAGCTAGCAGCGGCTATAAATCATACACTGTTAGTCGACATGGGAAGTAAGTACAAAGTCCTGATACAGGAGAAAGGGGTAGACGGCAATAGATTATCGGGACTTGCCATGTGTTCTGCTGGTTTTTGAAGCGAATCTTACGGTATGCATTACTGCTTTGCTATACAGGAGTTTGCAGGTTGAGGATCTTTAATGTCCTGTTGTCTTTTAAGCCGTTATAAAATTTCTGAAGCACTTTTTCAAAGACCGGATTTGCATTAGGTACTGCCGAGAATAAAGTCATGCTAGACTGTAACTTCAAATCATCCGGCCTGCCAAAGACTTGTTGTGGGTTGTTGGTTCCGAGTTCCAACAAAGTATTGCAGATTAGCATCAGTCTCGGTCCTAAAACACGGTGCCCAAGATATTCTGTGGCTTCGTCAAGGTCGGCTATGGCATAGAATTTTGAGGTATCGGTAAAACCCAGGCCTTGAATTTGGGGGAAAATATACCACATCCAATGGCTTTTCTTTCTACCGTTTTTCAGCTCATTCAATGCTGTTTGATAGTCTGCTTTCTGGGCGCTGATAAATCTTTCCAGATGATGTGATCTCATAGTTGTTCCGGGCAAAGTTTTATATTCTAATTAACAAATGGAAACTGCATTCGTTTGGTACTGCTGAATGTTTGTTATGCCGTTTTTTTAAAAAAAATATTTCCGCAATCAAATAGTTGCATTATATTTGCAACCATATAATTGCATATGATAACAAGAAGAGATGTTTTTCAGGCCATATCCGATCCAATCAGGAGAGAGATCATATTAAGAATAGCGCAGGACCCGCTAAATTTGAATTCCGTGGCTGAGGCATTCGACATTAGCCGGCAAGCAGTTTCAAAACACATTCAAATTCTTACTGAGTGCGGCCTGGTGGTAATTACCAAAAGGGGACGTGAAAGACTTTGCGAAGCGAAACTTGATAAACTAAATGAAGTTACAGACTGGGTTGAGCAATCCAGAAAACACTGGATCAGCCGATTTGCGAAATTAGACAATTACTTAAACAAAATTAAAAACACAGATCATGGAGAAAAGTAAAAAAGAACTTTTTATCACACATTTGTTTGATGCCTCACCTGAATTGGTCTTCAAGGCCTGGACCGACCCAAATTTATTGATGAATTGGTATGCCCCGGATGGCTGCACAATTGAATTCAAAGCCATAAACGTAGAAGAAGGAGGAACTTTCCATTCTTGTATTCACGATCCGAAACATGGTGATTGCTGGATTAAAGGTGTTTACAAAGAAGTTGTTTTTCCTGAGAAACTGGTCTTTAACATGATATTAACCAATGAACAGGGAAATGATGTCGGTTCGGCTGAGGCAGGGAAACCGGATGACTGGCCGGAGGAAATATGGACGACAGTAATCTTTACTGCCATTGGGGCACAAACCAAGCTTTCTATTCACCAGACAGTTTCGGAAGAGGAAGCCAGGCAAACCGGTGCATATCAGAGTTGGATTAATATGTTCGAACGGTTAAATAGGCTTATCGCCGAGTAGGTTTGATCGTAAAATTTGAGAAAGAGCTTCCGAGCGGTTTGCAAGGGTAGAAAAAATACTTACCAAGATAATAATTCCATAGATCACTCGTATTATATATTGAGAGCGTTAATTTAGATGAGCGGGGAAGGATCGGCAGGATCATTCTCCGCTTTTTTAATTTTCAGAAAGCTTTTCAATGGCTTGTTCCATTGATGCCAGAAAATTGACTTGTCTGCCTTTATTGCTTTCATAAATGAAATCTTTAATGCTTTTTCCCGGATACTTGTTGAAATCCCCAACGATCGCCAATCGAACGCGGTAATTAGAAAATTTCTGGAGAATCTCTCCCGCGAGACCGGTTTTCAGATCAAAAAAATCGGGAGTGATATTTTTTTCCCGGATGATTATTTTATCAACATCCTGATAATAAAGGTCTACCAGGAGCTGCAATCCTTCTTCAACATTATAGATCAGTATTTCTTCGGCAATAACTTCGGCTATTTTGATGGCTCCGTTTTGATGTACTTTTGTAGTCATGGGGCAATTTACAAAAAAAGGCTATAAACCTCAATTTACCAATTCAGGGCTAAAAAAAAGAGGGTGTTGCCATTCGCCAACACCCTCTTTTTGGAATATAGATTTTTTCTTACCAGAACTTCACATACAATGCTGTAATGATCAGTAGTGTCAAAACAATTAGGATCAGTGTAGAAGGTTGTACTTTAAACATGGCTTTATCCAGTTCAAAGGCTTTAGGGTTTACTTTTGGTCCCGCTAAGCTCATACCAATCATCAGGAGCATGGTAAACGCAAAAGACAAGCCCATACAGATATGAAACGGAATCTCAAATCCACCTTTTCCGTTCGCATAAGCGGTATACATCCAGGTATCATTACCCAATATGCCCGGAGCCATTTCATTAAAGAAAATCGACAGCAGGAATCCTGCAATTACACCTGCGATGGCTGCACTTCCGGTAGTCCTTTTCCAGAACATACCCAGAATGAACATGGCAAATACTCCTGGACTGATGAAGCCTGTATATTTTTGAATATAAGTGAAACCACCGACACCGCCAATGCCGAGCAAATCTGACCAGGTAAACATGACAGCAAGTATTAAACTTACAAAAACGGCTGCACGCCCAACAAATACCAGGTTCCTTTGATCAGCATCTTTTTTAAGATATTTTGAAAATATATCCAATGTGAAAATGGTTGAAATACTGTTCACTTTTCCAGCCAGAGAGGCCACAATTGCAGCGGTTAGGGCAGCAATGGATAAACCTTTTAATCCTGTAGGCAGGAAGGTAAGTACGGCAGAATAAGCACCATCTTTTCCACCAACCAGTTGAGGGAGGTGTCCGTTTTTGTATAAGACATATGCTGCAATACCTGGCAACATTACGATTACAGGCATCATCAGTTTTAGGAAACCTGCAAATAAAATACCTGTTCTGGCAGTTTGCAGATCAGCGCCAAGTGCTCTTTGTGTGATATATTGATTACAGCCCCAATAGTTAAGGTTAATGATCCAGATACCTGCAAGATAGGAAGCTGCACCAGGGAAGGTGAGGTATTTACTGATCTCATTTTGTGTCGAGGTGGCAGTAGGCTTTGGAATGATCATTTTAAAATGTTCAGGAGCCTGCTCCATCAGCACATTAAAACCTGCTATTGCATTGGCACCAACTCCAAATTTCTGTCCGACAACGGTTAAGGCAATATAGGTAGTTACCAGTCCGCCAAATATAAGTACCCCCACTTGTATTACATCTGTATAAGCAACCACCTTCATTCCTCCAAGAGAAATTAATAAGGCGAAAATAGCCAGTCCCAGCATGATTACGTGCAAATATTCACCGCCTGTAAGGCCATTGATGGCCACTGCTCCAAGATATAAAATCGAAGTCAGGTTTACAAAAATATACAGGAACAGCCAGAAAACAGCCATAATTAAGGCAACGGTTTCATTGTACCTGTTTTGCAGGAACTGAGGCATGGTGTAAATCTTGTTTTTAAGGTAAACAGGAATAAACCACACGGCCACAATGATCAGGGCAATGGCTGCGATCCATTCGTATGCCGCTACGGCAATTCCAAGAAAGAAGCCTTCTCCGCTCATGCCGATAAACTGTTCTGCAGAGATATTGGAAGCAATCAGGGACGCGCCAATAGCCCACCAGGTCAATGTACCTTCGGCCAGGAAGAATGCCTTTGCATCGTGTTCATTTTTTTTACGCCTGTTGTAAATGGTATAGCCATAAACGGTGACGATAAGAAAATAGAAGATAAAAACTACATAATCTGTTAAGACTAAACTGCTACTCATAAGATATAATTGGTTAGGTTTTGGTTACTTATTTAGCTGGTAATATACTTCATTCCATCTTAATTCATTGCGGAACTGGTTGAGCCTGGTATCCTTATCGATGATCACGGTCTCAATGCCGGCCATATCTGCAAAATCGCTTAAGTGTTCTGAAGTAAGATTCTGGCTGTAGCAGGTATGGTGTGCACCGCCTGCATAGATCCATGCCGCACATCCGGTTTTCATATCAGGCTGTGGTTTCCATAGTACACGAGCTACAGGCAGGTTGGGGATCTCTTCTGTTACGGCAACGGCATCAACGTTATTGATGAGTAAACGGAAACGATTACCCATATCAACAATCGAGGCATTTAAAGCAGGTCCGCCTGCGGCGTTAAAGATCAGTCTTACCGGGTCAGCTTTTCCGCCTATCCCTAAGGGGCGAATTTCACATTTTACAGGGCCTTCAGCGATAGATTCGCAGATCTCAAGCATGTGCGAACCAAGTACCATTGAATTTTTAGGATCGAAATGATAGGTATAATCCTCCATAAAAGAGTTTCCTCCTTTTAATCCGCTTCCCATCACTTTCATAGCCCTTACCAATGCAGATGTTTTCCAATCGCCTTCTCCGCCAAAGCCATAGCCTTCGGCCATTAAACGCTGAGAAGCAATTCCCGGAAGTTGTGCCATACCATGAAGGTCTTCAAAAGTGTCCGTGTAGCCTTTATAGTTACCATCCTGCAGGAAATTGCGCATGCCAATCTCGATCTTAGCAGCTTCGCGTAAGGACTGGTATTGTTCTCCGCCTTTAAGCAAGGTCTTGTTCATCACATAGCGCTCCTCATATTCCCTGATCAGCTGATCGATGGCTGCATCGCTGGTTTGGTTGATCACTGCAACGAGGTCACCGATACCATGAGTATTTACTGAATAGCCGAATTTGATCTCAGCTTCAACTTTATCACCGTCTGTCACCGCCACATAGCGCATGTTATCGCCAAAGCGTACAAATTTAGCGCCTTGCATATCGAACCATCCGGCGGCGGCCCTTAGCCAGGTATTCATGCTTTCCCTTACCTCATTGTCTTCCCAATGTCCTACGACAACTTTTCTGTTTAGTCGCATTCTCGACATGATGAAGCCAAATTCTCTGTCGCCATGTGCACTTTGGTTCAGGTTCATGAAGTCCATGTCTATACTGCTCCATGGAATGTCGCGGTTAAACTGGGTATGCAGGTGCAGCAAAGGCTTCTGAAGTACTTTTAAACCTCCGATCCACATTTTTGCGGGAGAGAAAGTATGCATCCAGGCGATAACGCCAATGCAATTTTCAGCAGTATTGGCTTCCTGGCAGATCTGATAGATTTCTTCCGGTGATTTTACAACTGGTTTAAATACAATTCTGACAGGAATCTGCCCGGCCTCATTTAATCCTTTTGCAATTTGCATGGAATGTTCTGCAACTTGTCTTAATGTTTCTTCTCCGTATAAGTCTTGGCTTCCTGTAATGAACCAGGCTTCAAATTGTTTCAGGTTGATCATTTTATATTTTTCTATTGTCCGTAATAAGAGTCAGCACCATGCTTTCTGTCGTAGTGCTTTTTAATTAATGAATCTTTTAGTTTGGGTACATCTCTGCGTATCTGTTCGGTAAGAAGGGCCATTCTTGCTACTTCTTCCAATACGGCACTATTGTATACCGCTTTTTCGGCGGTTTTTCCCCAGCTAAAAGGGGCATGGTTACCTACAAGGATCATTTCGACTTCCTTGTAACTTAAGCCTGCCGCGGCGAGGTGGTTCATGATCTGAAACCCGGTTTCGTATTCGTAGTTTCCCTTGATCATATCGTCTTCCATCGGAGGGGCGCATGGAATATCCACCGTAAGGTGATCGGCATGGGTAGTACCATAAATAGGGATAGCCCTTTGCGATTGCGCCCAGGCCGTTCCATAGGTGGAGTGTGTATGCACGATGCCTCCGATATCTTCCCAATGCTTATACAATACAGCATGTGTTTTAGTGTCCGATGAAGGGCGAAGTTTTCCTTCAACGGTGTTGCCATCAAAATCTACAATGACCATTTGTTCTGCGCTGAGTTCTTCGTAAGGAACCCCGCTTGGCTTAATGGCAAAAACACCTGCTGCTCTGTCGGCCGCACTGGCGTTGCCAAAAGTAAAAAGTACCAGTCCAAGTTTCGGTAACTGCATATTCGCCTGGTAAGCCTTTT
>CAMLDJ010000096.1 GCA_946478755.1 uncultured Pedobacter sp.
CCACCAGTGCATTCAGGCATTTAGTCAACAGTTTCGGTCTGTTGAAAGTAGGAATAACTACCGATATTTTTATGTCCATATTCTTTTTCAACTAAAAATGAGCCCATGACCAAAGCATCAAAAGGGGAGGTCCAGAAGCAACCCAGAGCATCCCTTGGCGTACAAACGATTGGTTTGCCCAAAGTGTTGAAAGAGGTATTGACCAATACGGGTATCCCTGTTTTTTCCTTAAATGCCTTTAGCATCTTATAGTATTGAGGATGCTGTTGTGCATTGATGGTTTGAATTCGTGCTGTTCCGTCTATATGTTTTACGGCTGGAATCTGATCTTCTTTTTCATCCGCAACATCAAAGATGAACAGCATGAAAGGTGACTGTACAGCATCATTAAACCATTCCGCTGCATCTTCTTCCAGTACTACCGGTGCAACCGGCCTGAAATCTTCCCGGTCTTTCACTTCATTCAATCTCCTTTGCATATCCGGATCAATCGGTGACGCAAGAATGGATCGGCTGCCTAATGCCCTTGGTCCGAATTCCATTCGGCCCTGGAACCAGCCAATGATTTTATTATCAGCCAGCAATTGTGCGGTTTCTGTAGCCACATCTTCCATTTTTTTATAGGGAACTTTAGCCCATCTAAGGAATTTTTCGATCTGGCTATCTGTATAGTCAGGTCCCCAGTACGCATGGGTCATGACGAAATCCTTTTGCCCGCTCTTTCTTTGTTGCTGATCCACCCACATAGCGGCACCGAGTGCGGTTCCGGAATCGCCTGCAGCAGGTTGTACCCATACTTTTTTAAATGCGCCGAGATCTCTTATCTTTGCATTCAACACACAATTTAGGGCCACTCCGCCCGCAAGACAAAGATTCTCCAGCTTTGTTTCCTGCTGGAACCAATTGCTGAGTTCCAGTACTGTTTCTTCCAACACATACTGTAATGAATGTGCAATGTTAAAATGGTGACTGGTAAATTCCTCATCCCATAACCTGGCCGGGCCAAAGCGCTCTGCTAAGTTCTCATTCTGTATGGTGTACTGGCCACGCTTGCCTACCGTGATGATCTCCCTGAAATCCTTTACAAATTCTGGCCTGCCATAAGATGCCAGAGCCATTACCTTATATTCATCAGAAGAATGAAGGAAGCCCAGGTAACTGGTTATACTTTCATACAATAAGCCAAGTGAATGTGGCATACGAACATCGGTTATACGTGTAAGTTCATTTTGCTGCCCGATGTTATACGTTGTGGTCGAAACCTCGCCGCGGCCATCAAGTGTAATTACGGCAGCCTCGTTAAAAGGTGAAGGGAAATATGCGCTGGCTGCATGTGATAAATGGTGTTCGACAAAATGCCAGACCAGATCGGTTCGCCTGCAGCCTTTAAACCATTTTTGCAGGTGATGGGGATATCCGTCGACCAGCTGGGCCGGAGCGTTAATGATAGCAGATAGAAAAAGATTGTTCCACGGACTTTCAGTAGAATTTCGATCCGGGACTTCCGTAGAATGAAAAGGGATGGTGGTTAGCGGATCATTAACATGGTCTTTGCCGATGAGTAAATAGGGGTCAAAAGAGTAGGCTATATGATCCACATCGCTTAGGTGGATGCCCGCGACTTCCAGGCAATAGGCAATTGCTGCAAACGGCAGCTCGTAAGTAGAAAACGGAATAGGTCTTTTACCATGCTTAATGCCTGTAAAACGCTCATCTTCTGCTGCGGCAAGCATCATCCCATCTTTAAATATACAGGCGGAGGAATCATGGAATACCGCATTGATACCAAGTACATACATAAGGAAAAAATTGATTAATTTAATAAAACAATTAACCCTTAAACCCGCTGTTCAGGCGTTTGATTTGATAATATGAAAATCAGGTATTAATTTCCTGTTCAGGTATTAATACCTGATATCCCGAACGCAGTTAATTTGAAGAGTGATCAGCGCAAAAAGCGGGTAATCAGCGCTTCCCGTGCTGGCGAAATGGCATACAGTTAGACTCATGGGGCCCAATAGGCTCAAAACCGAAGATTTTTTTTAAGCATAAGTGTTGTTTTTATTAATATATATACTTAATTTTTAGCCTTGGGAACGTAACCGTGTAGTGTAACCTACTGAAACGTTGGGAGATCAATAATTTAATTCTGATATAAACTATTATTTTAGCTCAATACCTTGAGCTGATATTAAAGGAGAATGAAAAGAACAAACTATCCGGAAATTATTAATGATGAAGATTTGACGAAGGAAGTAGCTCATCGCCTAGCAAAAAGCACTCAGCCTGAATTTTTTCCGATCATTGCCTTAGGGGGGGCTACTGGTTCATTTCAGTCGTTCGAGCAGTTCTTTTTACATATGCCTGTTGATAGTGGATTTGCTTTTGTAATTGTCATGCATTTCCAGGCTGAGCTTAAAGGTGATATTGTCGCGTTGTTGCAACAATCTACAGCTATGCCCGTTGTAGAGGTTGAAGATGGAATGGCGGTTATGCCAGACCATGTTTATCTGATCCCACCGGAAAAGGACATGGGCATTCATAACGGACAACTTTTGCTTTTTAGTCCTTCCTGCGCTAAAGGAGCGCATATGGCTATTGATTATTTTCTGCAAAGTTTGGCGGAAGACCAATGGAACAATGCAGTGTCCATTATTTTTTCAGGAATGGGCGCCGATGGCGAAACGGGAGTTCGAATGATCAAGGAAAAGCTTGGAATGACCATGGTACAGCTTCCTGAGACAGCCGAGTATAGTAGCATGCCTTTAGCGTCTATTAAAACAGGACTGGTAGATTATGTCCTGACGCCCGAAGAAATGCCTGTAAAATTGATTCAGTACCTGAATCATCCCGCGCTCAGAGACCTGCCTGGCGAAGAGATGATCACAGCGGGCAATAACCACCTGCACCTTGAAAAAATATTGATGATCTTGCGGTCACATACCGGGCATGACTTCACGTTATACAAAAAAAATACCATCACACGCCGGATCGAAAGAAGAATTGCTTTTCATCAGCTACCGGATTATTCTCCGTATGTCGATTATATCAGGGAGAACCCGCATGAAGCGGAGATACTATTTAAAGAACTGTTAATTGGGGTCACTAAGTTTTTCAGAGATAGTGCCGCATTTTCGGCCATTAAAAGTCACCTGAATTCAAAACTAGCTAAAAAAGACCTTGATGAGCCGGTAAGGGTTTGGGTGGCAGGTTGTTCTACAGGGGAAGAAGCTTATTCTCTCGCAATGATCGTGATGGAGTGCTTAGACTCGCTAAAGACGAGTAAATTGCCAAAAGTTCAGATATTTGCCACCGACCTCGATGTTGCGGCTATAGAACAGGCAAGGTCTGGATGCTACTTTTCGAATATTATATCTGAGATCTCTACGGAAAGGCTGGAACGGTTTTTCTTGAAAAAGAACAATGGATATGTAGTTAAAAAAGAGGTCAGGGAAATGATCGTTTTTGCCCAGCATAACCTGATCAAAGACGCGCCTTTTACCAAGCTGGATCTGTTATGCTGCAGGAATGTTATGATCTATCTGACTGCCGAGCTTCAAAAGAAGTTAATGCCGGTATTTCATTATGCGCTGAATCAGGGAGGTCTGCTATTTCTTGGTCCTGCGGAGTCTACAGGCGCTTTGATTGATGCTTTTACACAGGTCGACAGGAAATGGAAGATCTATGAACGCAAGGACGGCCTTATAGGCCCTAAAAAAATGAGTGATTTTCCATTCCATATCACAAACGCCCCTGTTAAAGCGTCTAAGGACTTGTCAGAGAAGCCATCAATAAAGAGTGCTGTCGCAGAAAACTTCCATAAGATACTTCTTGATCATTATACACCGTCATCACTGCTGGCCAACAGTAAGGGCGACATTCTATACATCAATGGTGAAATGGATAAATTCCTTAAGGTAAACTCAGGGGCGGCGGTAATGAACATTCATAAAATGGTAAGAGAGGAACTGAAATATGTGATAGGAAATGCTATCCATCAGTCTTGTGCGCACAAGAATCAGGTTGAATTTAAAGACATCATGATACAGGACGGTGGCATTACTAATCTGGTTGATTTTTCGGTTAGTTATATCCATGATCATCATTTACAAGGGCTGTTAATACTTACATTTAAGGACAAAGGACCTTTAAAGAAGACGAAATCCGGTCCCAGAAAAATAGATCCGGTTAAAAACAAGGCGATTGAAGAACTGGAAAAAGAGCTCGTTTATACCAAGCAGCAGCTTCATACTACTGTAGAACAGATGGAAACCTCTCTGGAGGAATTAAAGTCGATGAATGAAGAGCTGCAGAGTACGAACGAAGAACTGCAAAGTACAAATGAAGAAGCCCTGACCACAAAGGAGGAAATGCAATCCTTGAATGAAGAGCTAATGACCATAAATTTTCAATATCAAAATAAAGCAGAAAAACTGACCCTGTTGAATAATGATATGAAGAATCTGTTAGACAATACAGAGATTGGAACCATATTTTTAGATAACCAATTGAATATTTTACGGTTCACCCCTCAGGTTAATAAATTATTTAATGTTATCCCCTCTGATGTGGGCAGATCAATAGGACATATCGTTTCTAACTTTGATTATCCGTCCATTGAAAATGCCATAATGGAAGTCATTGAACGACTTAGTGGAAAGGAACTGGAGGTGAAGACGAATAAGAATGAATGGTATAATCTCCGCATCATGCCTTATCGGACCATGGATAATTTTATCAGTGGTGCAGTATTGACATTTACAAAGATTACCCCGGTTAAGGCCTTGGAAAATAAACTAGCGGTCTTAATTAATTATGTTCAAATAGCTGTTAACTCTTTACCAGACGCTGCTGTAATATTAGATCATGAAAGGAAAGTTATTGTAGCAAATTCGCTTTTTTTGAAGCTATTTAACTTCAGGGAATTTGAAGTTAAAGAACAATTTTTTGTGGAAATTGTTCATAACAAATGGAACACGACTAAACTGGACGCTTTGTTGTTCAATGGAGGAAGTGACACCGAATTGTATATGCAGCATGATTTTCCGGGAATAGGCATAATGCGGCTAATTGTTAATGTTCAGTATGTTTCAGAGAGTAAATTTAATGAACAAGATACCTTAAGTGTTACTTTTAAACAGCAGGGATGTGAGCAAAAAAGAAATTGGCAATAAAGAAAAAATCATTTCACTTTTGCGAAGCCGACTCGAAAGCGCTTCGGAAACAGGTTTGTTTGACGAGAAAATAACTGATCAGCAGCTTGCCATGCTATTGGGTGAGCTGCAGGTCTTTCAACTTGAACTGGAGATGCAGAATGATGAGCTTTCTGCATCTTATCAGTTGATCGAAAGTGAACGCGCAAGATTTGCGGGCTTCTTTAATCTTGCTCCCGTGGGGTACTTCATTCTGAATCATATTGGGATGGTCGAAGAAGCAAATCAGACCGGGGCTGATCTTTTGTCTATTTCAAAAAATGACATATTAAAAGAACGGTTCCAAAGTTTTGTGGCGCCCGAAATGTGGGAGCTCTTTTATGCGTTTCTTCATAAAATGCAAACAAATACGAGCAAGCAAAGCTGTGAAATTAAGCTGTCTTTCAGGGAAAAGGAGCTATATACCAGGATGGAAGGTATAGGCATTGTCAATGCTTTTAGCGGCAACCTGCAATATTACATTACCGTAATTGACATTTCAGAAAGCAGGACTGCCCAACAGAAACTGATTGATACTACGCAGCGGCTGGAAATGACATTGAATGCATCAGGAACCGGAACCTGGACGATGGAATTGGGCAGCAACAAAGTTTTTCTGGATGCGTTTAGTTTCTCTCTGCTGGAAATTAATCCCTGGGAGTTTGATGGCAGTACCAAAGCGTTTATAGGACTGCTACATCCTGAAGACCAGCATCAGGTTAGGCAGGCACTGATCACTGCCATTCACGATGTAAAAAAGGCAGATGTGGAATTCAGGATAATCACTAAAGATGGACGGATCAAGACGATCGCAGCAAAAGGGCAGGAAGTACGTAATGGGGTAGGTAATAACAATTATTTCGCTGGTATCATAATGGATATCACTGAAAGGAAAAGGCTTGCTCTGGAAGCACAAAGATTGCATGCGGAACAACAGAAATTGATTCTTTCGGCGACATTTAAAGCTCAGGAGAAAGAGCGATACAACATTAGCACCGCTCTTCATGATAGCGTTTGCCAGCTTTTATACGGGATCAGACTGAATCTGCAGAACATTCAGCATGCCCGAGACTTAAAGAATGATTTTAAGAACATCAATCAATTACTTGATCAGGCGATCAGGGAAACAAGAGAATTGTCCTACGAACTTACTCCTTCGGTATTGCGCGATTTTGGCTTTACCTCGGGTGTGAAGGAAATGGCTCAACGCTTAAGCACACCTGGTTTTCAGATCAGGACCTCCTTAAACAGTTCAGCTGATCTGCTTGATCAGGATATTCAGCTATACGTTTTTAGGATGATACAGGAATTGGTTAACAATTGCATTAAACATGCCCGGGCTACAAAAGCGGAGATTATAGTAGATGCAGAAAATGAATGGATTACACTTATGGTAACAGATAACGGACGGGGTTTTGCAGCGGATGTAGACCAGTCTTTGGCAAGTGGTTCGGGTATCAGAGGCATTAAGAACCGGATTTTTCTTTTAAGCGGTTACATGAATGTGGAAACATCGAAACGTGGTACTAAGATCACCATAAAGTTTAAAAATGATCTTGGATTACTGGGCTCCGCCTATAAATGATATAATGTATACACATGTCAAATAGATAACTATCGGAGGACGAATGCAATAAAATTTTGAATAAAAAATGATTGCAAAAACTTATATTTAAAATGCTTCGTTTATATATGTTACACAGCATGGCACTAATTTTTTTTTAAATGATACAGGTATTACTTGCAGAAGATCATAACATTGTCCGTAACGGCATCAGGATGTTGCTTGAGATGGATAAGAGTATAAACGTTGCCGGGGAGGCCGTGAACGGAAGAGAGGTGCTGGAGCACATCACTAAGGGGGATAAGATAGATGTTGTTTTGGCGGACATTAACATGCCTGAAATCGATGGGATTTCTCTTATTAAAGAGATGAAAGTGATTAGTCCTGAAACGAGAGTCGTGATGCTTTCTATGCATGACAATGAGAAATATGTTTCTCAGGCATTTCTGGAAGGAGCTTCGGGCTACCTGTTGAAAAATGTCAGTGCTGATGAATTGATCTTTGCACTAAAGCATGTGAATATGGGAGGCAGATATCTTTGTTCCGAGTTGGCTATACGAATGCTGGATAAGCTTGTTCAAAGTGGCCATCACACCGTAGCTGCGTCTGAATCGAAAATTGAATTCTCCCTGAGGGAAATAGAAGTACTTCATTTAATTGCTGAGGGACTGACCAATCATGAAATGTCCGATAAGCTGTTTATCAGTAAAAGGACTATTGAGGGACACAGGCAGAGTTTAATAGAGAAAACAGGCTCCCGCAATACTGCGGCTTTAATTCGTTATGCCGTTTTGAATGGCTTTGTACAATAAGTTCCGTATTTAACGTATTAAAATTCCCGTATAATTACTAATTGGAGTCACAAAACCATTTATAATTTTGTATGATCCTAAACTTAATTTGGATTATGCATAGATTATTGACCATTAATGGTCCATCTTTATTTAAAAAGATCTGGAATGAAAACAAAATATCAGAAAAAACAATCCTCAAGTGCATCGCGGTCCCTCTGGTACTGACCAGTCTGGTCCTTGCGGTTAAACTGTGGTTTTTTCCAGGCAATATTGCCGCACCCTATCTTTATTTCTTTGCAGTAATCATGACAAGTGCCTGTTATGGCGGCGGCAGAGCTGCAATTATTGCCAGTGCCATTACTTTTATGGCTGCAGTGTCTTTATTATTCCTTCCAGATGCAATTTCCAGACAGGTGATAGAAAAACAAATTATTCAGGCTATTGTTTTTTTAGTTGAAACGCTTTTTCTAAGCGGATTAATTTCTGGATTCCAGCATCTTCAAGCAGAAAACTTCATCGGCGCAACTGCCCTGGAGAAAAGTAACCAGGAAATGAAAATGCAAAAAAAAGAACATGAGGATTTTGTTCATATGGCCGCCCATGAACTGAAAACTCCTGTTACGGTACTTAAAGCGTATATTCAGCTTTTTCAGGCAAAATTGTCAAAAGATCAACGGAAGGAGGAGCTGGTCCTTGCCGAGAAAATGGATGCACAGCTGGATAAACTGATCAACCTCATTTCCGACCTTTTGGACGCTGCAAGGATCAGTTCGGGATCTTTATCCTGTGTGATGAATGACTTCAGGATTAATAGTTGTATAAGAGATAGTGCAGAAGCAATTAAAGCAGCAAATCCGAATTGTAAAATTGAATGTGAGCTTGATAGGATGGATCCCACAATAAAGGGTGACCGCGACAGAATAGATCAGGTATTGGTTAATCTTGTTGGCAATGCCATTAAGTATTCGTCGAATGAAAAATATGTGAAGATAGTAAGTGAGCTGGATACGGACAGCGTTGTTATAAAAGTCATAGACAAAGGTATTGGAATACCGTTAGAACGGCAAAAATATGTGTTTGAACGGTTTTACAGGGCCAATGACCCGGCTACTGGAACCCTTCCTGGTTTGGGCCTGGGTCTCTTCATTTCAGCAGAAATTATTAAAAAACATCACGGAACAATAGGACTTGAAAGTGAGGAAGGCAAGGGTTCTGTATTTTGGTTTAGCCTACCGGTAGAGCCTTATCCGGCAAGTACCTAACGATGTGGTGAAATACTTGTTTGACACTAAGATAAAACTTTCAAGAGCCTCAATTGTTTTGACCAGATAACATGCAGAGTGGTGTTCGTGTCGCCGTTCCTGCGATTATTGAACTTAAAGACGGAATTATGAAATTAAAAATCTTAACAATGCTGTCAATCCTGACCCTGGGATTTGCCGCCTGTAATTCAGACCGCCGGAATGATGGCGATGGTGATTCATTGATGACCGATAGTGCGGTGATGGATACAGCGTCTATGGGAACTGGGACTTCTGATCAGACAACGGTTGACACTATGGGCGCAGATACAATGAAAAAAGACTCTATTCCACCTATGAGATAGCAGGGTATTAGGCTAAATTGCTCAGTTTAGCCTAATTAATGGCTTAGTAACCTATTGAAGCCGTTTAATGCTAGTTTAATGTTTAATGATCGCCGGTCTGCTTTCGCAGACCACTCTTGGTTATCAAGGAGGAAGTATGATGGAAACATTTTCTGTAGCATTTAAAACGGGTAATTTAGAATTGGATGCCATGGTGACGGCATTTGATCACCTCCGTCGGTTTAAAGTTGAGATGGTTACCGAGGAGTATGATCCTATCATTTTACGAAGATCAGCGCCAGGTGAATGGAACATAGAAAACCGTGGGCAAAGGACCATTCAGGACACAGGATTTCAGGAACTGGAAAAGGCAATCGATCTTCATCTCGATCAGCTATTTGCATTAAAGAACATTTTGGTATTAACGGATTTTTCTGATTCTGCCAATAATGCGGCCAGGTACGCCACGGCTTTTGCCACCCGGATTAAAGCCCGTAACATTATTATTTATCACTCAACGTCTGTTCCTCTTGCAACAGATATACCTTTCGAAATGTCTTCCTTTGCCGAGCGTGATCAGCAGGAGACTAAAACTAAATTAGACAGATTAAAGGAGGACATGAGCTCGCTGGTATCAAGCGAAATTACCATAAGTGCCCGCAGTGATGAACGCGTGCTCATATCAGCGGTAAACATACTGGCAGCTCAACAACAACTGGGTTTGGTGGTGATGGGAATTACAGGAAAAAGTAATCTTAAGGAAATATTAATTGGGAGTAATACCACTACTATAGCCAAAGAATCCGGCATTCCTTTACTAATCGTGCCTGCCAGAGCTCAATTTGAGGAGGTACAACGTGTGGTATTTGCCTGCGATATGAAAAAGGTTTCGGAAACGACGCCAGTAGAGGCTATAAAAACTTTGATCACTGCACTTCATGCCAAGTTGTTAATTTTAAATGTTTCAGACGAGCAGGATCATTCTGATCCGGATATGATGAAAGAATTGACTGATCTGCACAGGTTATGGAGCGATGAACAAGCCGAATACCATTATACCCAAAATGAAGACCTGGTAAGCGGCATAATGGATTTCGCCATAAACCAAAAAGCACAGCTGGTAATAACTGTACCTAAACAATACGGCTTTTTCGAAGGACTGTTTCACCGCAGCCTGACCAGGAGACTTGCCTATCATACCCATCTTCCATTGTTGTTGTTTAAAGAGAATAAGTAAAATGGCCGGAGATTAAATATGGAATTGTTGCCTTTCTGTTATCTTTGCGCAAAATCACCTGCTTAAAATGTCTGAAAAAGTTAGCCTGTTTAACTGGAGTGGCGGTAAGGATAGCACTTTGGCCTTACACCATATCCTGCAAAATGAAGATTTTGAGGTGCGTTATTTGCTGACTACCATAAACAAAACCTATAATCGGGTAAGCATGCACGGTGTAAGGGAAAACCTTTTAATTGCCCAGGCCAATAGCATAGGCATTCCATTATACCAGATCCCTCTCCCTGAATCACCCGAAATGGGCGTTTATGAAGAAAACATGGAGAAACATTTACTGCTGCTTAAAGCCGGTGGTATTACCTATTCTATATTTGGTGATATTTTTCTGGAAGATTTAAAGGCCTACAGAGAAAAAAAGTTAGCAGAAATAAATATGGAAGCTGTTTTTCCGCTTTGGAAAAAAGATACTGTAGAAATTTTAAGGGAATTTATTTCTCTGGGTTATAAAACCATTGTTGTCTGTGCTAAAGAAGGCCTCGAGGATCTTTGTGGTCGGGTCATTGACAATGATTTCATTAAAGACCTGCCACCAGGGATAGATCCATGTGGCGAAAATGGAGAGTTTCACACTTTTGTTTTTGACGGGCCCATTTTTAAAACGCCAATCGGTTTTACTTTAGGAGAAAAGGTATTTAAAACCTTTCCTTCTCCATCCGGAGACCTCGGAAAGCCGGTCGGATATTGGTACATTGACTTAATTCCCTAACCGCTTTCGGATTCTGCCGCTGCTTACGCGGCTTGCCAATCGATTTTTATATTCCAAAGGCGCGCGTAAAAACCGTCGAGTATGGTGCAGGTAGCGTTGGCCGTTAATCGGTCCCGACAAATTAAATGTAAAAAACGTTTACTAATTAGCCAATTTCGGATGAACCTAAAAGGGTAATTTAGAATCCATAATTTTAACACATGATGAGACGCAAGCCGCTTGCATTTATTGTATTGCTGTTTTTAGCTGCAACTGCACAAGCACAAAAGAAAAATATATATCATAAAGGCTGGGTAGATTTTAATAAAAATGGTAAGATGGATGTTTATGAAGATCCATCAAAACCTCTTGATGCCAGGGTAAACGACTTGCTGCGACAGATGAACCTGGATGAAAAGACTTGTCAGACCGCCACGTTATACGGCTATGGACGGGTATTGAAAGATGAAATGCCGACCGCAGAATGGAAAGCAAAGATCTGGAAAGATGGCATTGCAAATATAGACGAAGAGCTGAACAGCCTGCCTTATAACAAAAAGGCGGTAACAGCCTATTCGTTTCCTTTTAGTAAACACGCGAATGCCCTTAACACCGTGCAGAAATGGTTTGTTGAAGAAACTCGTTTAGGTATTCCGGTCGACTTTAGTAACGAAGGCATACATGGTTTATGTCATGACAGGGCTACTCCCTTTCCGGCACCTGTTAATATTGGCAGTACCTGGGACAGGGATCTTGTTTACCGCGCAGGAAGCACTGTGGGTATTGAAGCCAAGGCTTTGGGTTATACCAATGTGTATGCCCCCATATTGGATGTCGCCCGGGATCAACGTTGGGGTAGGGTAGTGGAATGCTATGCAGAGGATCCTTACCTGATTGCTGAGTTGGGTAAGCAAATGACCCTTGGTATCCAGGATCAGGGCGTAGCGGCTACATTAAAACATTATGCGGTATATAGTGTGCCAAAAGGTGGGCGGGATGGTCAGGCGAGAACAGATCCTCATGTGGCGCCCAGAGAATTGCATGAAATGTTCCTTTACCCTTTCAGAAGAGTGATCCAGGAAGCCAAGCCCATGGGTATCATGAGCAGCTATAACGACTGGAATGGTGAGCCTGTAACCGGAAGTTATTATTTCCTGACTGAGCTTTTGCGCAAGCAGTTTGGCTTTGATGGTTACGTTGTTTCTGACAGCGAGGCTGTGGAATTCCTTTCGGGGAAACATCGTGTAGCAGAAAATTATAAAGAGGCAGTAAGACAATCCATAGCAGCCGGACTGAATGTACGTACCCATTTTACGATGCCGGAAAATTTTATACTTCCATTAAGAGAACTCGTTAAGGAGGGATCGGTATCCATGAAAACGCTGGATGAACGTGTAGCAGACGTATTACGCGTCAAATTCCGGTTGGGGTTATTTGATCAACCTTACGTAAAGGATCCCGCATCGGCCGACAAGCGTGTACATACCAAAGCTGACGAAGAATTAGCCATCCAGCTGAACCGGGAATCTATGGTTCTACTTAAAAATGATAAAAATCTGTTGCCGCTGGATCTTAAAAAATATAAAAACATCCTTGTTACGGGGCCGCTGGCTACTGAGCTGAATTATACGACAAGTAGATATGGGCCGTCGAACAATCGGATCATCTCTGTTCTGGATGGAATCAAGACTTTTGCTGATAAACGTTCAAAGATAAGCTATAGCAAAGGCTGCGAAGTGATCGATGCCAGGTGGCCTGAAAGTGAGATTATCCCTTCGGAGCTGACAACACAGGAGCAGGATCAGATCAATCAAGCGGTATCGGAAGCCAGGGCAGCTGACGTCATTATTGCCGTTGTCGGCGAGACAGATAACCAGGTTGGAGAAAGCAAATCGAGAACTGGTTTAAACCTTCCAGGCAGGCAGCTGCTGTTGCTGCAGGCCTTACATGCTACCGGAAAACCTGTCGTTATGGTGATGGTGAACGGGCGTCCGCTAACCATCAACTGGGAAAATCGCTATCTGCCTGCAATTCTACAGGCAGGGTTCCCTGGCCCTTCTGCAGGTAAGGTGGTTGCTGAAACTTTATTTGGTGAAAACAATCCTGGCGGCAAGCTAACAATGACCTATCCTAAATCTATCGGACAAATTGAGCTGAACTTTCCCTTCAAACCCGGCTCACAGGCCGGTCAGGGTAAAAACGATGACCCCAATGGAAATGGAAGAACCCGGGTCCTTGGGGCCTTGTATCCCTTCGGATATGGACTGAGCTATACCACTTTTGAATTTAGTAACCTGAAGTTGAGCGCCACAGAAATCCGCCCTCAGGCCAATCTTGAGGTGAGCGTGGAAGTTAAAAATTCCGGAAGCCGCAAAGGTGATGAAGTGGTGCAACTTTACCTTAAAGACCTGGTAAGCAGTGTAACCACCTATGAATCTGTCCTTAGAGGGTTTGAAAGAGTAAGCCTGACCCCTGGTGAAACGAAAACAGTTAAATTTATGCTGCATCCCGATGACCTGGCCTTGCTGGATAAAAATATGAACTGGACAGTTGAGCCTGGAAAGTTTCAGGTAATGATTGGCAGTTCCTCAACAGATATAAAGTTAAAAAAAGAATTTACTGTGGTTAAATAAAGCACCTAAAATACCTTAATAGCTAGTTTAGCCATCCTGACTTTAACAAAATGCACCTTTCTAAGTAAAGCACCCAACTTAGCCACCCAACTTAGCCACCCAGCCTAGCCACCCTGTTTCAAACAAAAATTACCTTCTCAGAAGCGGCTTCGCTTTCTTTAAGTTTTCCCGTTAAGGGAAAACTTGGAGTAATGCCGACGCTGAGGAGAACGGTTATTTTTGACCCTCAGCTTCAGCCTTTGCTTTTTTCCTAAAAAAGCCACGCAATAGGAAATTGTGTTGCAGCGCCTCCAGATTCTCATCCAGTTTCTTGCTGCTTGTTTCCAGATTATTCATTATTCCCTTCACCTGGTCAGCCGTTTTTTGATCATTGATCAATAATCCCACTGCATTATCTGTCTGATTAAATTTGGCAGTGGCCTTGTTCAGGTTTTCTGTCATTGCCGAAGCCGACTGCGCAGTTTTCTGCAGTTCATTTACCGATTGCTGAAGTTTCGCAAATACGGCGGTATCTGTCATTAATTTATCTGCCAGTCCGCCTTTGGTATTTAATGTTTTGGTGAAAGCATTCATCTCCACTGCCATTCTGTTCGCTGATGCTGTAGTTGCTTTCAAATTTTCTACAATAGCCTTAAAATTGTTTGCGATTTGCTCATCGGCCAATAGCGCACCGGCGGCACCCTTGCCGTCAACCAGGTTCCTGGCCAGTACCTTAAAGTCAGAAGTGACATCAACCAGGTTTTTATTGTTTACCTGGAAAGTTTTCATGATGTCATCTGTGGACAGTGTACTTGCAACCTGTAGCTGATCACCGTCTTCGACAAAGGGGAATTTCGGACTTCCCCCGCTGATTACGACAATTTTATTTCCAATTAAGCCATCGGAACTGATGCTCGCTGCGGCATTTTTATGGATGTACTGGTGGGCATTCTCCTCGATGTTCATAAACACCTGGACCTGTGAGATGCCATAAAACTGGATCTTTTTGATCGTACCGATCTTTACCCCAGAAAACCATACATTGTTTCCCGCTTTTAAACCTTGTATATCGCTGAACACAGCATTCACAGTAAAGCTCTTTACAAATGCTTTTCTCTGGCTTCCTAAAGTGAATACCCCTAAAACGAATATGACTAAGCCGAGAAGTATAAATACTCCTACTGTTATCTGTTTACGATTGTCTGTTACTTGCATATTTTTTACTGAATGAAATTATAGTCGTAAAAAGGTTTAACCCTTTCATCGCTTGTGTTAAATACTTCTTCAAATGTGCCCATCCGCTGGAATTGACCATCTAAAAGCATGGCTACCCGGTTGCCGACAGCTTTGGCACAGGTAAGATCGTGGGTAATTACAATGGAACTCGTGTGAAACCGTTCCTGTACCTCATTGATCAGGCTGTTTATTTCCAGGCAGGTAATGGGATCAAGCCCTGCGGTGGGTTCATCATAAAGCATGATCTCAGGGCGCAAAATCAGGGTCCGTGCAATACCAATTCTTTTTCTTTGCCCACCGGATAGTTCAGAAGGCATCTGGTTTATGGTATGTAATAGTCCCACAGCATCCAGCATTTCTTCTACAGCCATGTTGACCTCCGATTTGGTCAGCTTTCTCTGGTTTCTCACCAGGGGAAACTCAAGGTTCTGTCTTACGGTCATACTGTCATACAAGGCGCTGTTCTGAAACGAGAAGCCTACTTTTAACCTTAATGCCAGGAGCTGTGGATAAGTAATTTGATCAACATACTGGTTGAGCACTTTCACTTCGCCTTCATCAGGTGTGAGCAAGCCTACGATGATTTTGATGAGTACAGATTTTCCTGTCCCGGATTTCCCCAGAACAACCAGGTTCTCTCCTTTGTGCAGATCAAGGTCAACCCCTTTTAATACGTGATAGTTGCCAAACGACTTATTTAGTCCTTTGATTTCTATTACCTTTTCATTTTTATGAAATGTTGCTATTCTTTCCATTTTGAGCTTAGCTTCTGAATAAACCAAAAAACTGTACGGAAACTACCTCTTCAATGAAAATGAGGAACATGGCAGTAACTACAGCCGAGTTGGCGGCTTTACCTACACCTTCAGTTCCTTTTGACGAGTTATAGCCCTGATAACAACCAACCATTCCTATCGTAAACCCAAAAATAATGGCTTTAATTGTGGAGGCAGTAATATCAAGAAAAGTAATCTGCTCGAGAGACGATTCAAAAAACGCTTTTGCACTGGTCCCTTCACTTAACGAAACATTCAGCAATGCGCCCAACATTCCGACCATCGCCGTGTAGAAGGTAAGGATTGGAATAGTGATGGTAGCGGCCAGTACACGTGTTGAAACCAAAAATTTAAACGGATTGGTCGCTGAAACCTCCATTGCATCTATTTGTTCGGTCACCCGCATAGAACCCAGTTCGGCGCCAATACTGGAACCTACTTTTCCGGCAGCAATAAGGCCTGTGAGAAGCGGTGCAAGCGTTCTGAGCAAAGCTATTCCGACGAGAGAAGGTAGCCAGGATGTTGCTCCAAATTCCGATAATGAGGGCCGCGATTGTTTCGTAAATACAATTCCGGTAATAAATCCTGTCGTAGAAATGAGTAGGGCGGAACGGTAGCCAATTTCATAACATTGGCGAAACAGTTCTTTGGCTTCATAAGGAGGAAGAAAGCCCTCTTTAAAAAAGCGGGCTATGAATTTATAAACGTCGTATAAAGTTAAGAACATGCGGGCTAATTTACCGGGTCCTTTTACTTCTTCTTCAGGTATGGAAGGATTTTCAGCTTTGTTCTCCATGAATAAGGCTTAATATCATAATCGTTTTGTAGAGGTCTTGATGCAAAGATTCGATCCTATCACTATTGACGCTATCAAACCATGAGCCATAATTTTGTAAAGTTAGTTCTTGCATTATAAATACAATGTAATTTTGTAAAGAAGAAAGACATTTTCTATTATTTAGAACGATTATAAAATTAATAGATTTGAAAAAAAGCATCTGCAAAAGGATCTGACAACCGGTCATACCGGCGAAGCCATTGAACGGGATATCATCATCGTAACCGCCAATAAAAGCAGAAAAATTGGATTGCAAAGAAAAAATCATAAAAAGTTAACATGGATTTGGAATAAATCTAAATAATAATCACCTTTGTTCCATTCAATTTTATAAATGCAAAATTTAACCATTCAGCCTTCTGTAGATTTTGTTGAGGTGTTTAGCACTAAAACTGGTGCTGTTTATCAATCAGACAGTGAAAACTGCTGGTATATTGATTTTGCGGGGAAACTTGCCAGGTTTGATTATCGCAACATTCTAAAGTTAAAGAAAGCCGTTTACCATATAGATATTGAAGCGCTGCTTTTAAACACAAGTAAATCCCCTGACGTAGAGATTATTTTCATTTGTGCCTGTGACCATTGCTATGTATTATCTCTTATGGAAATCATTGCGCTAAAGGAATTACTTCAGGGAACATTTGTTATGTTGGAGCTAAACCATATCATATACGACCGTCTGCACCGCATAATCATCTGATTAGGCTGGAATTAGATTCTTTCCATATTAACCTTATTTTAATAATTGTTAATACTTAGCCGTATTTTTGTATTAGAAAATAAGAATTTAATATACATATTATATGAAAGACATCATGCGTGTTAAGTGTTTACTATCATCAGATGTAGAGACACTCCTAAACCAGCAAATAAAAAAAGAGGCACATTCATCGGCAATCTATCTGTCCATGGCATCATGGTGTAACCGTAACGGTTATGATTTTTCTGCAGATTATTTCTTTAAGCAGGC
>CAMLDJ010000097.1 GCA_946478755.1 uncultured Pedobacter sp.
TTTCGCAAATTTCTGAATTTTAGGGTCGCTGGCTTTCTGCGCCGCAAGTTTTCCCAGTTCGATTTCTTTTAAACCGGCAAGGCTTGCTTCCTTCATAAATATGCCCATGTCGCCACCCCTGCTAAATCCTGCCGTATCTGGGATCACCACTTGTTGTCTCGCAGAATCGGTTCCATCAGCATATCTTGCTTCTGTACCTTTGTTTGGGTTCATACAAGCCTGCAAGGTGAATAACAGAAGGGCAGCAACAGCCGGTATTTTTTTTGCTTTCATGATATAGGTATTAAAGGTTAGGTTTTTAAACTACAATTTAAAGGAAAAAAAGTTTTTGAAAGTGTAGGCTTTACTTTCGTAAAGTGCTAAATGTAAATTACATAAGTATGCGTTATTTGTCAGGGTTAATATTAACTTTGGGCAACCGAATGCTTATGCGCTACTCTCTTCTTTTAATCTTTTTTCTGACTTCTTTTGTCAGGTCTTATAGTCAGCCGCTTTATGTGGACGACAATTTTCCTTACCATAATATTGGTAAATCCATCAGTTATCTTGAGGATAAATCCGGAAAAATGACGCTGGATGTTGTTAAGGAAATGTATAAATCCGGAAAATTTACCTCCTCAAACGAGGAAATTCTTGACTTCGGAAATTCCGGATCTGCTTTTTGGTTGAAGCTTGATTATGTCAATGAAAGCAAGAGAAGGGCATTTCTGGTGATCGACGTGCCAAATATTGAACACATTGATCTGTATCAATATTTGCAGCAGGACAGGTCACTGCACTCCCGGTCTGGAGTTCTTTCTCCTGAAACAGATGGGGTAGTGGTCAGCAATAACTTTGTTTTTGATCTGAGCGGTTCGGGGCAACGGGTTCAGTCCCTTTATATAAGGATAAAAACCAATAATGTATTACTGCTTCCCATCAAGCTTGCCACCGCTGAAACTTTAATTACAAATGGATCGGGCAAAACCCGTTTCGAGGCCATGTATATCGGTGCCCTGCTCATTTTGTTTTTATTCAATCTATTCCTTTACCTGAGCTTTAAAGACCATATCTATTTTATTTACAGCATTTATGTGGCTGCCTTGTTTATTTACATGGTCCTGTATATCAGGGGATATGGGTATGTATTCGGACAAAGCTTTCATACATTTATAAATCTCTATCCACATGTATTTTTAAGCATCGCCTGCCTCGCCTCCGCTTTCTTTTCTATAAGCTTCCTCGATCTCAGGAAGCGGATGCCAAAAGTTCTTTATCTTTATAAGCTATTAATCGCATCCTGGCTAATTATCCTTTTAATTAGCGTATTGGGATATAAGAGTACCGTGTCAGGCATTGTTAATTATATGCTCATGGCTTGTAGTCTTTTCTTATGGGTTGTGGGCTTTTCATCTTATTTCAGGGGCCATAAGCCTGCGCTATATTACGTTTTAGGCTGGTCTTTTGTATGTGTGCCTATCCTTTGGTTAACGCTTACATTACTGCGGGTGATCGACTATAGCGATTATACTTTCTATCTCGTTCCTGCCGGCACCACCATTGAACTGCTGTTACTATCTTTTGCACTGGGCGACCGCTTTAACACCATCAGAAAGCAAAATATGCAGTTGGTTACCACGCAAAAGGAAAGACTGGAAAAGTTGGTGCAGGCCAGGACCCTAAAGCTGCACAAAAGTGTAAAAATGCTCAGGGAAAAAACGTCCAAACTTAACGAAACGATTGAAACCCTCGAGGAAACCAATACGGTAAAAAATAAGCTGTTCTCTATCATTGCCCATGATCTACGCAGTCCATTTAACAGTTTACTGAGTATTTTTTCCTTGAAGGATATGAACCTTTTGACCTTCGAGGACCTTAAAATGCTGTTAAATGAAAGCAGGAAAAGTATAGATACCATACACAATACTTTGAATAACCTGCTGTATTGGGCAAAGAGTCAGATGGATGGTACTATAATATTCCCGACCAATTTCAATTTGCTGACACTGGTAAATGACCTTATTCTGGTGTATCAGCCACTTATTGAGCGAAAATCGATCATTATTCTGATTGATGCCGATAAAGATGTGTTCGTGTACGCTGATGAAAATCAGATCCAGCTGATTATGCGTAACCTGATTGATAATGCCATTAAATTCACGCCCTTTAGGGAACGGATTATGATTTCTATGAAAAAAGAAGAGCGACATATCAATATTTCCGTGATCAACCAGGTCGACGGCAGTGGGAGAGTAAATGTTGCGTCTTTTAATACAGGCGAAATTCAAACACCTGCCTATGGAACAGCCAATGAAAAAGGAGTAGGCCTGGGTTTACATTTATGCCGGGAGTATATTGTCCAGAATGGGGGAGAGCTGGCAGTAGATCTTGATTCTGATCAGGTATCCTTCTCTTTCACGCTTCTTCGGGAAGAGGCCGATGTCAGCTATTAGTATAGAAAATAGCCGAAAGATTATCCGTTATTCGGGTGCTGATTTTTTTTTATATCAAACCATTTGTGACTGAGCCTGTTTATCACTGATAAATGATCAGTAAATGTAACGCCTCAACGCCTCTCACTCTTGTTTTTTTCTAAACATCCGTAGACATTCACAAAATCCAAAAATTAAGATATGAAAACATTACAGTTCACAAAAGAGATCAAAGCACCGGCCCAAAAAGTTTGGGACACGCTTTGGAGCGAAACAACTTATCCTCAATGGACTAATGCCTTTAATCCTAACGGTGGTTCTGCAATGCAAAGTGATTGGGAGGTAGGCGGGAGAACGCTGTTCGTAGATGGAAAAGGCAATGGTATGGTCAGTACCATTAAAACGAAGAATGAACCGTATGACGTTGTATTTGAGCATCTGGGTGAAGTAATAGAAGGGAAAGAAGATACAACAAGTGACAAGATAAAAAGTTGGTCGGGTTCGTTGGAAGAATATCATCTTTCTGAGAGCAACGGCATGACCACGCTTCAAGCTTCCGTACAAGCAGGAGAGGAATGGGAAGAAATGATGAATAATGGCTTTACTCAGGGTCTGGAAGAGGTACAGAGACTCGCAGAAAAATAAACCTGAGTTTGTAAAAGAATACCATCGGAAAGCAAAAATAACTTTTTAAAATATCACGATTATGCCAAAATTTAATTCCTATCTGAACTTCGACGGCAATGCCGAAGAAGCATTCAACTTTTACAAATCCATTTTCGGCGGCGAGTTCGCCGGAGGTGTGATGAGAATGGGTGAGATGCCCGGCTCCGAAAATATTGCTGAAGCAGAAAAAGGCCGCGTAATGCATGTCGCGCTCCCCATAGCAGGAGGAGATTTACTGATGGCCTCGGACATCATGCCCTCCGCCGGCCACAAATTAATAATGGGAAATAACAACTACATTTGTATTAGCCCGGAAAGCAGGGAGGAAGCAGACCGCTTGTTTGCGGGACTGTCCGAAAGCGGCGAGGTGGAAATGCCCATGCAGGATCAATTCTGGGGTGATTACTTCGGTAGCTTTAAAGATAAATACGGAGTATGCTGGATGATAGCCTATAGTCCCCGTAAAGAAGGGAAGTAAGCCGTCCGCAGGCTTTTCTGTATACTTCATCCAGTTGACCCGTTCTTTCATAAAAGATACTATTTTTGACTGATCAGTTCAACTGGAAAAGTAATATGAAAGAAATTGCCACCTATACCATTTCCAAATTGCAACGTGCTCTGGAATCCTTTACCGACCAGAAAGACTATTTTTTTGTCGAAATGGGGAAAGAGCCGATCTACACCCCGGAGCCATTCCGGGCGGAGACCTTTAGCATCGTATTTCTTCGTGAGGGAGAACTTAGTTTTCAGGCAGGACTTACTTCCCATTTGGTAAAAGCACCGGCGCTGATCACAATTGCACCAAGTGTGACCCGAAGCTTTAAACGCGCTGAGCTGAAGCCAGGCATGGAACTTCTCTTCTTTAAAGAGGCTTTCTTGGTTGAGCAGCAATCCGATGTATTCTTTCTGAACAAATTTCTTTTTTTTGAGGACAGTGACCGTCATGTTATCACACTGGATCCGCTGACATTGAAACGGCTGGAGGTCATTTACGCTCAGATCGCAGATTGTGTATCAGGTAATCTTGAGCACGAAGAGGCCATTATGCGAAATCTGATCTACATCCTCGTATATCACATTGATGGCTTTCACAAGCAGCATCAGGCACCCACAGGCGCCGGGATGACAAACCCCTTGTTTCAAAGGTTCAGGAATTTGCTCATCAAAGAATTCGTGAGGCATCGTTCTGTCAATTTTTATGCAGATGCACTGAATGTGACTCCAAAATATCTTTCCCAAATGGTAAAACGTGTGACCGGGCAAACTGCTGGTGAATGGATAGATAAGGCCGTATTGCTGGAAGCCAAAGTTCTATTACAAAACAACCACCTTAATATTTCAGAAATCAGCGACTATCTGAATTTTTCAGATCAGTCTTTATTCGGTAAATATTTTAAAAACCTAGAAGGCGTTTCCCCGATTGAATATCGCAAATCCCATAGCTGAAAATCTTTTTTTTATGCATAGCGCTCCGTCAGGAGAAGTTTAGACCAAAAGAAGGGAAAAACCGACCTTTTTTGATGCCGATACGCATCGGAGATTTGTACCGGCAGTCAGCACCAGCGTTGAATGCTGGGAATCATGAAGTATATTTCCGAAAAAGATAGAAAGTTTACAGATGAAATCGTGGTCAAGAGATATCAATCTCTGACGCGGTACGATTTCAAATGGCGCGATGGCCGAACCTGGCCCTGGATGTCCCTTGACCATAAGATTGTGTTGCCCGTAAAAGATAAAATACGGCGCGAGTTTACCACACCCGGCTCAGTCATCGTCATTGTGATGCTGGCAGGCAAACTAAATTATTCAGATTCATTTGGTTTCAAAAGAAAACTGCTCAAGGGAACTTTACTGGTCATGACCAATCGGTCTGGCAGGTATGAATATCAGATAAAAAACTCCCTTAACCATACCGATGCAGAGTTTATAGAAATAGAGATGGGGACAGGCGCAAGCTACGATGGCATCAGTTATTTGCAAAATGGCGGTTTGCCTGAGGAAAACGTGATTTATCACATTATTAGTCCCTCTCCAATAACGATGTTTGCAGGCCGATTTGAGAAAGACTTCGTGTACACCTTGCCAGAATCTGTTGACCATATGATCCTTTTTGTAGTCCGCGGTGCGCTGTGGATAAATGGCCTGAGCATAACAACTATGGACACCTTACTGATCGAATACAAACCCGAACTCACCTTGGAATTCACGAAAGACAGCGCAGTGTTGCTGTTTAATCTGCCTGAAAACAGATCAAAAAATTTAAAATCAAAGAAGATCCCTGCGAACAACAAGCTATGAAAACAATAGAAAAACAGAGCGACATGAAAATGATAAAAACAACCATTCTGCTACTGCTGATGACAAATGGCGTTTTTGCCCAGCTTAATCAGGATTCTCTGCTTAGGTTGTCCCTCCGGGAGGCGATTTCAACGTCAAGGCTAAGCAATAAAGCGATACAGGCGAGTAAGATTGAGGAAGAAGCTGTAAGCGAGGATTTCGAAGATGTGAAAGCATCAGTGCTTCCAAGTATCAGCTCTAGCGGCTCCTATCAAAGATTTACTAAACTCACCCTATACACTAACGGGCTCTCGGAAAGCAAGTCTGTACCCAAAAGGCCGGGACCTGACGGGGCCGATCTTGGCTTAAACGCCAGTCTTAACTTGTATTCAGGTGGCAGGACCAGGTCACTGCTCGAAGAGCAGCAACACAGGGCTGCGTTGGCAGAACTCGGAACCAGAGAAATAAGCGGAGGTGTCAGTCTCCAGGTGGCCGCCCAATACCTTGAACTGATCCGGCTCTCTGCTCAGAAAAAACTCGCCCAAGACCAGGTAAAAAGAGCTGAAAGCAGGTTGAAGAACATCAACGCACTTTACAAAAACCAAAAAGTGACCAGAAGCGATGTGCTGCGCGCCGAAGTGATGCTTTCCAATGTGCAGCTTGGTATGGAACAGATCCAGAACGATCTGCGGATTGCTGGAGACAAACTCAAAGTTCTGCTTGACCTTTCCGGTAACATCCGCTTACAAGCCATTGACAGCCTGGGGACGGACAGTCTTTCCCCGGCCGAGATCGGGAACCTGGTCACTGATGCGCCAAAATGCGTCATTTTCAGTGCTGAAATTCGGAGAGAACCTGAAAGTTCAACAGGCCAGGATCGAAGGCATCCGCAGCAGCTATTATCCGTCTGTCTCCCTATATTCCGCATACGGCATCTCCTATCCCAATACGATCTTCTTTCCACCAGTTGACCAGCCCTATTCCATTGGCTTTGTGGGATTGAAAATACAGTACAATCTTTCCTCCATTTATCACAATAAACATAAAGTAAGTTCTGGTCAAAAGAGATTACAGCAGCTAGCTGTGCAAAAAGAGAATCTGGCCGACAATATCTGGCAGGAAGCCGAAAGCCTGGCGATTAAATACCAGGAGGCTTCAAACAGAATCCAGGTCATCCAAAAGCAAATCGACCAGGCAGCGCTAAACTATAAGATCGTTAGTTCGAAATATTTTAACCAGCTGGCACTGCTCACCGATCTGCTGGATGCGGACAACCTCTATCAGGAATCCAGGTACAGTTTAATCCAGGCAAAAGCAATGCGCCAGCTCCTGGTTTATCGCTTAAAGTATACATCTGGCAAACTATAACACAATTAAAATCGATATGAAAACGACTAAAACTTCAAATGTAAGCCTCGCAAACCGGGCCTATTTATTCATCGCAATTGCGGTTATTGCAACAGCCCTTGTGTATTTCAGTATCCATATTGCCGCGAACCTGAACTCCATTCAAACCAATGACGCACAGGTCGATGCCTATATCAATCCTGTATCTGCCCGGGCTGGCGGATTCATCAAAGAAGTTTGCTTTGAAGAACACCAGCTCGTCAAACGCGGGGATACACTGGTCATTCTTGAAGATCAGGAGTATCAACAGAAACTGAATGAAGCCAATGCTTTCATGGAAGATTCCGAAGCCCAGCTTGAAGTACTGGAGGCCAGCATCCATGCCGCTGAAACCGGTACACTGGTCAACCGCGACCAGATTCAGGCAGCCAAAGCGCGATTGGTGCAGCAGCAGTCCGAGATCAGGCGTTACAAAAACCTGATCAAAGAAGAGGCCGTAACCGGTGCGGACCTGGAATCTGTTCAGGCCAGATATGATGTCGCACTGAGTGATTTCCATGCAGCCCAAAGTGGACTTAAAACGGGCTTGGCAAAGGTAGAGGAACTGAAGTCACGAAAAGCCTTGCTGAATGCAGACCTGAAAAAGAAAGAAGCGCTATTGGCTCTCGCCAGAATAAACATAGCCTACACCATTATAAAAGCACCTTATGCAGGCAGGATGGGTAGAAAGACAATTCTGGAAGGGCAGCAGATCCAGCCGGGACAGCCCCTGGTTTCCATCGTTAACGAACACAAAAAATGGATCACTGCAAACTTTAAAGAAACCCAAATGGAAAACATGCGTGTCGGACAGCTCGTTAACATAGAGATTGACGCCATCTCCAAAAAGATTTACAAGGGCAGAATTCAAGCCATTTCAGCCTCAACCGGTGCAAAATTTTCCTTATTGCCGCCGGACAATTCTACTGGTAACTTTGTGAAAATCGTACAGCGGGTTCCGGTAAGGATCAGCTTCGATGAGCAGGATATTGAAGAGGTAAAATCAGGGATGAACGCAACCGTATCCGTATACTATAACTGACATGAAAGCTCCTGATTACGTCCATCCCCGGATAGCAGGCAGAACAGGTCTGCCCTTTCTGCTCTTTTTGATTATGCTATCGGGTATCGTGCAGTTCGCTGCCTTTGCCATGAGCCAGCAATACGTTATTTCTTCAATGGGCGCCCAGCCGGAAGAGATCACCTTTGCCCTCCAAATGACCTATGTAGGCATATTAGTTACCTTACCCATACATTTTCGGCTGATCCGCTATTTCGAAGTCCGCAACTACCTGATCTTTGCCATTACCCTGGGGATATTGCTCAGTATTGCCTGTGTTTACACCACAGCGCTTTTACTTTTCTTTATAATCCGTTTCCTGCAGGGAATTGTGGTATGTATGATCTGTGGCAGCATGCTGATGATACTTTCGCTTTATCTCAAAGCTGAGTACAGGCAAATCGCAGCACCATCCATATTTTACGGCACCATTTTGAGCAGCGGCGTACTGATCGGTTTAGTCTTCTCCCAGGTAGCACTCAACCAGGACTGGAAAGAAATTTACTGGTACCTCATTGCTTTTCAGGTACTATCCCTGCTGCTGATCCTCGTCATCTTCAATCGCAAATCGGGGATAAAACCCTATCCGCTGTACCAGATCGACTGGGCGGGATCCGTATTTTTCCTTGCCGCAGCAATATCACTTGCCTTTACACTGATTTTCGGTTCCAAATTTTACTGGTTTACCGATCCACGCATCCGGTTCTCTTCCTGCTTATTTTTTCTGATGCTCCTGCTTTACCTGTTTCGATCGGCGACAGTGAAACGTCCGCTGATCAGTATCAGTGCATTTAAGTATAAGAAATTCTGGGCAGGTCTGATCTTACTTACACTGTACTATGGCATCAAAGACAGTCTGAACCTGGTCTTCGGCTACACAGGTGCTGTGCTCCAATGGAGCCCCGGGCAGACCATGGCCTTAGGTATCATCAACATAGCGGGTGTAGTCACCTTTATGCTTATCTCAGGTAAACTGATCTTGAGAAAAAAAACAGTCGTCCCGGTGGTGCTGATCAGTGGTTTTGCCGTACTGTTGCTTTACCACCTCTGGATGTACCATATTTTTACACCTGATCTGTCCTTTGGAGATTTGATTGTGCCGATGTTCCTTCAGGGAGCTGCCTCAGGGCTGATCTTTGTACCAATCATGATCTTTACGCTGACATCCTTGCCCCCAACTACAGGGATGACCGGGCTGATTGTCGCAGCCTATGCCCGTTTTATTACTGTTCTCAATGTCAGCGCCGGATTCTATAACCTGCAGCTATATTATGGCCAGCTTTTTAAGGAACGCTTCCTTTCACACCTCAGCAGCGCTGATCACGCGGTTACCGAAAGATTGGCTTTGTTGCGACAGTTATTTATGAGTAAGGGAATAAGTCCCGGACAGGCAGAAAGCCTTGCCAATTTGAATCTAAGTAAAGCAGTGACCATACAAAGCCAGCTACTCAGCAATAAAGCAATATTCTTCTTCATGAGTGTGGCAGTTTCTGTGATACTAGCCATCCTGATCGTTATGACTTGCTTTGCTGTTACCCGGTCATTCAATAGAAAAATTAACCAATAATCCGATTACAAATTGCATAGAATTAATCCTGACCATTTGGAAAACGGTGCCCTGACTTAAAGCAAAGTAATCTGAAAGTCTTTTTTGCATTGAAATTGTTATAGAATAGACCGTTTGGTTTATTTTTGACCTCAGTAAATTGATCGTTATGAATAAGGCAGAGAGAACCAGGAAGTTTATCATTGAGCAGTCAGCTCCAATTATCAATAAAAAGGGAATGGCGGGGACTTCAATGAGTGATATTATGGCTGCGACAAAATTGGCCAAAGGTGGCATTTACGGCAATTTCGAAAGCAAGGACGAGATCTGTCTGGAGTCCTTTTTATATCTGTCAGACAATCTTTCTTTCCGCTTGGATAGGGCGGTCGCCCAGGGAACAACTGCAAAAACGAAATTTTTTTACCTGTTGGATGGATATAAAGCCAACAGGAGCATGGAAGGGGGATGTCCTTTGCTGAACTTCGGTGTTGAAGCTGATGATACGCATCCGGATATGAAAGCATATGTAAAGAAGGCGATCCTTAACGCTCAAAGCAGAATTTTTAACATCTTGACAGAGGGAATTGAGAAGAAAGAGTTAAGCATTGATATGGACCCGAAGAAATTCAGCATAAAAGTTTTCGCGATGATCGAAGGCGCCATATTATGCAGGAGAGTTTTAGAAAATGATGAACAGATGAGTGCTGTTATGGATGAGATAGAAAAAGAATTTGAAGCCTATGTGCTGTAGTTTTTTTTGATCATAAAAAGACCGAACGGTCTATTTAATAAGTAAACAAATAATTAATCGTAATATAAATTAAGAAAACAATGTCAAAAGTAATTTTTATAACAGGAGCAGGCAGAGGATTTGGAAATATCTGGACAAAAGGAATGCTCGAACGCGGTGATCGTGTGGTCGCAACGGCCAGAGATCTGGCTGCGCTGGATGATTTAGTTGAACAATACGGGGAGCAGATTTTGCCCTTGCAGTTAGATGTGACTGATCGCGAGGCTTGCTTTAATGCGGTCAATGTAGCCAGGGAACACTTCGGACGGATTGATGTACTCATCAATAATGCAGGTTATGGCCTGTTTGGTACCGTTGAGGAAACCACAGAGCAGGAAGCCAGGGATCAGATGGAGCCTAATTTTTTTGGTGTGCTTTGGCTTACTCAGGCCGTATTGCCGGTAATGCGTGCTCAGCAGTCCGGACATATCATTCAGGTATCAAGTTATTTAGGTTTGGTCACTGTGCCGGTATTGGGGATTTACAATGCATCGAAGTTCGCTGTCGAAGGTTTAACTGAGACACTTGCCTCAGAGGTAAAGTCCTTCGGGATTCACGTTTCTCTTGTTGAGCCCAATGGCTATGAAACAAGTTGGTCCGGAAGCTCCGCTTTTAAAACAAAGAACATGGACATTTATAATCCTGTAAAGGCATCCCTGCAGGAGGCGATAGCTGTTCCAGGGCTCTTTGGACAACCGCAGGCAACAATGCAAGCGCTGTTTAAATTGATAGACGCGGCCAACCCGCCATTGCGTCTCTTGCTGGGCGCCTTTGCTTACCCGGTAGTAAAAGAAGTTTATGAAGAACGTCTGGCCAGTTTTGAAGAGTGGAAGGATGTTTCTGAGGCTGCTCACGGAAAATAAGAAAATGAAAGTTTTAAAAGATAACCACCAGGGCTTTAGTACCGTACTGGCCCTGGCCCTGATCCCTTTATCGGGATTCGCAACAGATATTTATCTGCCCTCACTTCCGGCTATGGCTAAAGACCTGCATGTGTCCACCTCGGCCATTCAGCTTTCTTTGGTGTTGTTTATGTTCAGCACGGGGGTAAGCCAGCTTTTTATTGGGAGTATTCTGGATAGTTTCGGGCGATTTAAAATCAGTATCGTTTCACTGGCGCTTTTTTCTTTAACCAGTTTTGTGATCGCCCTGGTTCCGGATATTCATGTAATTTATGCCATGCGGATCATCCAGGGCATTACCATCGCGTTGATTGTTGTAGGCAAGCGGGCATATTTTGTGGACCTCTACTCCGGCGAAAAGTTAAAAGGGTATATCAGCTTGTTTGCTATTATCTGGGCATGTGCTCCGATAATGGCGCCGTTTTTAGGTGGTTACCTACAGAGCGTTTTCGGCTGGAAGTCAAATTTTTACTTCCTGGGTGCACTATCGTTGATTTTCCTGATCCTGGAGTTGATATACAGTGGGGAGTCCCTGAAACATTTTCATCCCTTCAAAGCTAAACCGATCGCCATGGCTTATAGCAATATGCTGAAAACGGTTGATTTTACCGTCGGCCTCATAATAATTGGTCTGTGTTTCGGTTTAGTAGTAATCTATAGTTTGTCCAGCCCGTTTATTATTGAACGTGTGTTCGGATATTCCCCTGTCGTTACCGGGTATAGTTCGTTATTGTCAGGCTTTTCGGTGATGATGGGTGGAATAATAGCCAAATCACTCATTAAAGCACCCCTGGTGAAAAAGGTTGTTTCTGCATTGACGATACAGGTGATTCTGGTGCTGTTTATGATTTTGACAGCTCCTTACGAGAGTAACCTATATACCCTGGTTGGTTTTACCATTTGTATTCATATATCAGGAGGTTTTATTTTCAATATTATCTACGGATATTGTATCAGCCTGTTCTCAAAAAATGCGGGGATTGGCAGCGGGTTGACAGGTGGAGCGATGTACATGGTGAGTTCGGTGTTCAGCTACGGATTTGCTAATCTGTATTCGGTGAAAAGCCAGGCCTTGCTGGGAGTGGCAAACATTTCCCTGATTACCATTATCGGTATACTTTTCCTGGTTTTCAACAGATACAGACAGTTTAAACCTGGCGGAAACACTAATCAGGTGCCGGTGTTGGCGACTCAAAAATAAGGTAGTTATGGCATCATTTAGAGCGTGCATCGGCGTCAAGCCACAGCGAACTGGGCCACCTGATTTGCTTAATCTGGTATAGATAAACCATTACCATTAGGGGTATTTTTGTGTTAAATAATATGATTAATTATGGAAAATTCATTCAAAATACCACAGCTTCTTTTAAGAGTCGCGATTGGGATTACATTTCTGACCCCTGTTTCCGACCGCTTAGGTCTTTTAGGCCCGATGGGAACAAATCACGTAGAATGGGGTAATTGGGAAAACTTTATTGATTATACCACCACGCTTATGCCGTTTTTAGATAGGCCGATGGTGAATGTAATGGGAGGAATAGCTACTGCGGCGGAATTCCTGATTGGTGTTTTTTTGATCGTTGGCTTTAAGACGAAATATGCCGCAATTGCCAGTTCCCTGCTAACGCTTACCTTCATTATGGCGATGTCAGTTTTTGTCGGTATTCAACCTCCTATAAACTTTGGTGTATTCACTGCCTGTACCGCCAGCCTTTTACTTTCGCGTATTCCAGACTATAAATGGAGTGTGGATGATGCGATCAGCAGAAAATAAGTGAATCAACACAGAGGGCACCAGGCCATATTAGTTTAAACAAAATATAAAATCAATGGAACAGTTAACCCTATCAATCAAATTCATCACGAAACCTGAAGATACAGAAAGATTTAGACAGGCCCTTAGCGACCTGTTTAACACGATAAGCGAAGAACCAAATTTCTTAAATGCGACGCTTAATCAGGGGCTTCAAAACGAGGAGGAATTTCTGGTCTACGAAACCTGGAATGATACTTTCGAGCATTTTATTGATGTTCAGATGAAGAAACCTTACGCGGTCGAATGGGAAAAATTGCTGCTGGAAATGGATGTCCAACGTGAACCAGCTGCGTTCATTCCTTTCGCGAACTTCGGTACACACCTTGGGAAGTAGTCCAGACCGCTGTAATATTTTTCTTAAGCTCCTTTCTTCGGGATCAACCGGGTTTAAGTATCTTTATAGCTAGTTTAAAATTACTCATCCGAATATGCTATCTATATCAAATTTGGTTGTGGAGAAAGAGATTAAAAATTCTTTCTCTATTCATTTTTGGGATAAAGAATATGTACAACCCGCTACTTACCGGCTTATTTATAACCGTATTCTGTTTATATACGCTGGTCGGGGAGAAGTGACGATTGATGACCATACTTTTGGGATTTCATCACCCATGCTGTTATTAATCGGTAAAGGGCAGCTGATCGATTTTAAGGCGGGAGCACATTTCAAAGGCTATGAGCTCAATTTCGGCGACTGCTTTTGGGAGAGGACCCCTTCCAGTGTAAATAACTGCAAAGCAGTTCTGTTCAATGATCCCTCCAGAAACCAGGTAATTCCTTTGGCTGAGGAGGATCATGTACAGCTGACTGCGGTTTTCAGCGTATTAAATGATGAATTTGAAAAAGAGGAGTATATCAATAAATTAGATGTCATGGCGGCGTATCTAAAGATCATCATGATAAAGATCGCCAATGTAAATCAAGCTTTAAATAAAGGGTTTAACCCCCATGAAAACCAGCTGTATGTTCGGTTTTTAGAATTAATCAGTCAAAATTATAAAATCTCCCGCGAAGTAGGCGACTATGCGAGACTACTTCGTATTTCTGCCCGGAAGCTGACGGATTTATCAAAACGTTGTAGTGACAAGGGAGCAAAGGAGCTGATAAACGGACAGATCATTTCCGAGGCGAAACGATCACTGCAGTTCAGCTCAAGACCAATAAAAGAAATCGCGTTTGATTTGAATTTCACTACACCCGATCAGTTTAGCCATTTTTTTAAAAAGAATGCGAAGGTATCTCCCCACGACTATAGGGCGCTCTTCTTAAATATGGGAACCAGCCCCGTGCAATAGATTTTTAGACTACAAACCTTTCTCTTGCGGTTATTGAAAGACCACGCTGGGTCAGTACTTTTCTTAAATCTGGAATAGGTCTTTGCTAAAAGCATCAACTATTTTTGCTTCATAAATTATTCATTATCAGGAGAATATTATGAACATTCAATATTATACACCTTTGAGGAAGTTGGTTTGCCTTGCGATGTTATGGATCCCTTCATCGGCCTTTGCCCAATTGGAATTGTATAGCAAATTCTCAGAACATGGATTCGTCGAACCTGTGATTAATTACAACGGCAGTAAAATGGTGACTAAGAAACTGGCGATTACATTCTTCGGACTTGTAAGGGAACATTGGAGCCAGGCTTTAATCGGACTTTCCTATTCACCTACGGCCAACCTTACTTTTTCATCAAGTATGGGCATCGAACATGGAAAAAACTCCCCGAGATATTCAGCCAGTATATGGGGCAGGAGAAGTCAGACCACTTTGCTGGTATTAGGCGAATGGGGAAGCGGCCATGATAACTATTTATATAAGATAAATCTATTTCATCAGTTGACTGATCAGTTCAGTTTTGGCGGATCAGCCTGGCGCTATCACGGAGTAGGGCCGAATTTCAGATTTCTGCTTCCCAAGATTCAGTCGACCGTTTGGGCCATGCCTGCTTATGACTTCGAGGTTAAAGAATCAAGACTGATGCTGGGCCTTACCTTGCAGATGTAGCTGATAGAATAAGCTGGTTAAAAAGCTTTTAATGTGCTTACTAACATGTCATTGACCGAATTTGACATTTATGATGAACGCTGAGCGGGGTAACTTTGAACAAACAAATAGTTATGTCAATAAATAAATTAAAAACAGTCGCGGGGATTACGATTCCCGACAGCACGATCGCCGTTCAGGCCACAGAGCTTTTATTAGCCCACGGAACAGAATTTATCTACAATCATTCTTTACGGGTATTTCTTTTTTCTTCTTTGAATGGGGAAAGGAGACAGCTTAAATATGATATCGAATTGTTATATGTTGCCTCGGTTTTTCACGATTTAGGACTAACGAAGCATTATAGCAGTGCGGATCTTCGTTTCGAGGTGGATGGCGCGAATGCTGCCCGTGATTTCCTGAAAAGTCATGGCTTGCCAAAAGAGTCTTTACAATTAGTTTGGGACACGATCGCCTTGCATACGACTATTGGTGTGGCAGAACATAAAGAACCTGAGGTGGCGCTGATGTATTCCGGTGTTGGTCTGGATGTGATGGGCGAGGGGTATGAGCAGCTCAGTGAGGAGAACAGAAATCAGATTTTAGATGCATTCCCGCGCAATGAGTTCAAGAAAAATATCATTCCAACCTTTTTCAGTGGTTTCGAGCATAAAACTGAAACCACTTTCGGAAATATCAAGGCTGACGTCTGTGCTTACATGATCCCCAATTTCCATCGCAAAAATTTCTGTGATTGCATATTACATTCACCCTGGAAAGATTGAGTAGCTGATCTGCCCTGGTTTTTTCCAAACGGATTTTTTTTGCTGTTTGGGATCTGAGCCGACTTCCAGATTCAGCAGGAAAGCCATTCTAATCGCAGGCTGGGCTGTAGTTTTTGTTGAAATTGGTATGTAGCTGGCTTCCTGGAGAGCCCTAATTTTGTATAAAATTACCAGGATGAAAAAATTATTAGTCATTAATTCAAGCGCTAGAACACTGAGCTCACAAAGCAGAAAACTTACTGAAACCTTTATCGGCCAATGGAAAAATGTTCATGGGGATTCTTTTATTACTTATCGCGAGCTCGGGAATACGGATGTTCCTCATGTTAACGAAAGCTGGATAGCGGCCGCATTTAAACCCGAAACGGCCAGATCGAAAGCGGAACAAGGCGCTTTACAGGAAAGCGATAGTTACATTTCGGAGTTGCGTAATGCCGAGGTGATTGTCATTGGCGCCCCGATGTACAACTGGTCCATACCAAGTTCACTGAAGGCTTACATCGATCAGATACTGAGGGTCAACGAAACATTTAAAATTAACAGCGAAAGTGATGATCCGCGTTATATCGGGTTGTTAGAAAATAAAATGTTATTCCTGTTGCTTTCCAGAGGTGATGACGGGTACGAGCAGGGTGAACACAATGAACATATGGACTTTCAGCGAAACTATTTGAAAATGGTGTTCAATGTCATCGGGATTAACAATATCCGGGTCATCGCCATCAGCGGCGGAAGCTCAGATCCTGAAAAGTTTAAAAAATCACTGGACACCGCCCATCAGAACATCCGTGAACTTATCGAAATGGTTTCGAATTAAGCTGAGTCTACATCTCATGTAGTAAGGGGTACATCATCATTTACAGAATAAATTTTCTGTGGAGCAGTCCCCAGGCTTCAATTTCGTCAATAACATTGGACATGCTTCTGCCGCGCGCTGTCAATTCGTATTCAACGGTGACAGTTTGGTGTTCAGGACAGTTCTGGTCAAAAGGCGATTCGCTTCCAGCTCCTGCAGGTCTTTGGATAGCATTTTTGCCCCGATTCCGTCAACTTCCCTAAGCAATTCCATAAAAAGGAGCTTCTCGCTTTTGAGTAAGATCGCGATGATCTTAATTTTCCATTTTCCTGAAAGCAACTCAAGGGTATCGTTTATCGCCAGCATGCTTTTTTTACATGCTGTGGAAGTAACATTTTGTTTTGTCTTTTTATTCATTAACCTAAGAATTTTAAGGATAGTTTCCTAAAGGAAACTACTTTCCATTGGGAAATACATAGCAAAGATAAACTATCTGGCGTGTAATTTTACTCCTATGGGATTGTATGCATCCTTAATCACAGCACTTGATAAGCTCCCAATCGCTTATTTTCACTTGGTTCAGCCCTTATTTCCTTTAGAAGATTACGTGCGCTATCCCAAGGATGTGTTGTCGGCGTTTGGCGGTTTAATCAGTCAGCATATTATCGTTAATGGCGGCTACAACAGGGAAACCGCTGAAGACGAAATTCAGAAGGGCAGGGCTCAGTTTGTTTCCTTTGGCAGTTTGTTTTTAGCCAATCCGGATTTACCCGAACGCTTCGCGTTAAATGCTGAATTGAACCAGCCCGACGGCGCTACCATGTACGCAGGTGGTGATGAGAAAGGATATACAGATTATCCGTTTTTAACAGCCAATAATTAAATCTGAGCTTATATCATACAAACCATATGTGGAGGGCGCATTCAGGCCGTCATCGCTATATCAGCTAGCGGACTATTATTTTTTTTAACATATCGAGTGCCGTCACCATATCAAATACATGAAGTGAGGCGAAGCCCATTCTGATACCGTCGGAGTTAAAGGATTCGTCTTTATAGAAACGACCGCCCTCCACATAA
>CAMLDJ010000098.1 GCA_946478755.1 uncultured Pedobacter sp.
TCATCACCATTCGCATAATGGATATAATAACCTAAGCATGAACAAATCATAGGGGGGCTTTTGGCATTGATCCCTTTGTTAACGGAAGAAAACAATTTGTAAAAAAGCCTTCAGAGATATCTGAAGGCTTTTTAAATTTCCGATACAAATATTTTCGGAGAACTTATCCAATATTGGATAGGTTGGATGTACCGATCAGCAGGAATACTTTGAACATTTAAATCGCTTTTTATTGCTTATAGAGCCTATAATTGAGGATTTAGAGAGGAAAGGTTTCATATAAAATGGAAATAAAAATCATTCAGATTTTCATGAAGGAGACCTTGACCAGATTATAATAGACAAATTGTTTGGCTGTTTCAAAACCAATACCTTTATTGGCACCGGTCACTAATGCTATCTTTGTCATGTATGTAAATTATTTAATTACAGTACAAAGGTAGACTCAAATGTATAACCGGGGTAGCGCAAATAAAACCAATCCTTACTAAAATCAAACTTTCTCGTCTCTATATATTTGAAAGAGCAATTATTCCTTCTGTAGTTTTCTGTAATCTGTAGGATAACCAATTGCATGCTTTTATTGTTATTGATAATACAATCTTCTCCACTTAAGGACAACATGTTCTCCAATAGTTTAGCTATATTTTTTTAAAAATTTAAGACGCTTACTTACCCGTTTGAGCCATTCCCTGGCCATTAGTTCGTGACCTGGAACGGTCGGATGGATTCCATCCCAAATCCAATACGAATCAGGTGCCTTTTTCGCTGCCTTTTGGAAAACCATTTGAAAGTCGACAACCACCGCATCAAATTCGACTGCAAGCTTCCGTACCCTCAATGCGAGATTAGTAACAGTGAGCTGATAAGCCTCCCATTTTGCCTTTACCTTTCCCACTGGCGCTATAAATGGTAGGCAAAGTACAATCAGAGTTTTTGGATTCTGTTTACGAACTTGTTCCAATAGATCACGATAAGTATTTTCAAATGCATCAATATCTTTGGGGTTTATAGAAGACCTATCCATAAGCTTAGCGGCGTCATTAATGCCAACCAGAATGCTCAGTACGCTGGGACGAAGATCAAGACAATCAGCTTGCCAACGTTCTTGCAATTGGCTGACCCGGTTACCGCTGATTCCCCTATTGTAAAATAGCAAGTCTGTCGCCGGAAAATCCGCACCCCAACGGCTGGCGATACAGAATGCATATCCATGCCCCATTATATGATTGGGATCTGTGTTCCTGCCACGATTTCCATCGGTAATTGAGTCTCCTTGAAATAGAACCGTCAAGCCCTTTACTGGCTCAGATACTGAGAGCGTAGCAGCTACGCTCGCTTCCAAACTTTCATTCGGCAAACAAGCGGTAGCACCTGCCATAGCAGCGGATAAAAGAAATGAACGTCTAGATAAAATTTGTTTCATTTGAAAACTATTCGTTGTGCAATTTTCTGTAATCTGTTGGAGAAACATTGGTATGTTTCTTAAAAAAGGAATTGAAATGGGGTGGTTCCTCAAAGCCTAATGCAAAGCAGATCTCTGCAATTTGCCAATTGGTTAGTTTTAATAAAATTTTGGCTTCTTGTATAAGTCTTGCTGCAATGATCTCTCCTATAGTTCTCCCTTTAGCTGACTCTACCTGGCGGTTTAAATAATTGGGATGAAGCGAGAGCTTATCTGCGAAATCTTTTGGAGTTTTAAATTTGACTGTATCCTGAGGCGTTTCTATGGGAAATTGCGATTCTAATAATCTGATAAAAGAACAGGCGATAATTTCAGTCGTATTATTTGTTTTAACGAATGAGCTAACCGGAGCAAGTTTTTGTGCATTAAAGATGAGTTCGAGTAAATAGGTGCGTTGCAGATTAGCTGCAAATGCACTATTGGCTCGTGTTTCATCAAATGCTTTATAGTAGATAGCAATAAAATCTTTTGTTTGCTCAGCTGTGAGCGAATAGATATTCTGCGTGTCTGGTTTATAGATCGGGAATTCAAGTAAACGATAACCACTATTTGCTTTAGTGATAAACTCCTCCTTAAACATGCAGCTGATGCCGGCGTACCCTATACCAGTTGCATGTATCCCAAAAGGAATTTTGGTAGTGGTAAAAAGTAGCGAGTTGCCCGAAATATCAATACTTCTATCTTCAAATTCAAGTCGGTACGCTCCTTGTAATAGGGTGGCCGTGTAAAAAGTCCTACGATTATATTCAAATGAAAAATATGGGTGTTTGGCTGTGCTTAGATCCAATATTTGAAAAATGTCTGGACCATTTTGAATGTTGTCTGATGCCGCAGAGGATTTTTCGGTGGCAATAGAAGGTGTATCATCAGATATTTTCATATACTAAGGTAGGTAAAAATTGATAGAATATAGACAGAAATTAAGGCTAAAGAAGATGCAAAGTTTATCGACCCGATGCCCAAATTATTGCCGAAACTTTAAAATTGAATTCAAAACTGCAAAAAAGTGTTCAAAGATAATCTCCTCTTCCCCGCTTACCAGACTGAACCATTAGCAGGAATACTTTGAACAAGGCTGAGATACTATGGAGCATCGATTTGACACAAAAAAACCGGACTTTGAGTTGTTCAAAGCCCGGCGGTACCGATCAGCAGGAATACTTTGAACATTTAAATCGCTTTTTGTTGCTTATTGAGCCTATAATTGAGGATTTAGAGAGAAAAGGATTCATATAAAAAGAGCATAATAATTTTTCAGATTTTCATCAGGGACACCTTGACCAAATTACAATAGAACAAAAAAGTTGGCAAGTGTGAAAAATTGTAGTTTTCTTTTTTTAAAAGTATAATGATGGGGCTTATCCTAAAATTTAACTCATGCCTCTCTTGATTCCGCCCATATCAAGATTCTTCACTCTTTCAAGCCCATTGGTGATGCCTCCTTTAATCATATTACCATAACCATCATCAAGCAGAAATTTTGTGAACGAAAGTGCTAATTGGTAGTGCTCTTTTGCGCTATTGAAATCTTTCAAGTCCTCGTATCCTTTAGCAATATTTAAATAAAGAGATGGATAAGCTCCTTTTACACTGTCATCATTTATTTTTAACGCAAAATCTAAAGCTATTTTATCCCATTTCAATTTGTCATCCAAGCTCTTTTGGTGTCGAGCCAGATAATGAGCTGATGTAAATTTTTCTAGATCATTTGTAGCTTCTTTCCAAGCTTGTAAAAATAGTACAAGAGCTTCCTCCTTTTTTCCTTCTCCTTCAAAATTCATTCCTTCAGCACAGAGTTTGACTACATTATTGTTAGGGTCATATTGCATATCATTTATTTAAGTATCAAAGATAAAGCTCTGATATAGCTTAAGCATTGACCTAAGTCAAAATATCATTTTGATTTAAGTCGGCTTAATGTTTCCTCTCTAATGTCGAGATAGGAAGCCAAAATCTTATTTGAAAGTCTTCTAATATAAATTGGTTTTTCATCTAATATTTTGTCATATCGTTGCTTCGCTGAAAGAGTAACCAAGGTTTCCATTTTCTTATTTTGGCAGATGTATGCCATTTCTAAAAATTTTGTGTAAAATCCCTCCCATTCAGGAATGTCATTAACTAATTGATAAAAATCCTTATAACTAATTGAGTGTAGTTCTAAATCCTCAAGAGCATCTACAAATTCAAAAGATGGTTGCTGAGAAATGAAACTTGATATTGATGTGATAATGGAATCATCAAAGGCAATATATCTGGTTTTTTCTTTTCCTTGTTGAGTCAAGTAATATGTTCTCATGCAACCTGTATTTACAAAATATAGTTCTTTACAAATTTCTCCTTCTGAAAGTAAAAGGGTATTGCGTTTTACTTTTTTATATTTAAAACACTTATATATTTGTTCAAGTTGGAGCTCATTGATACTGGTATTGATCCTAAGATAATATTTTAGTTTTTGTATCATTTTTATATTATTTATTTAATGTCGGAAATTAAAAATTTGGTCATTATGTAGTAATATAACTTATAATTTTTAAAAGAATCGAAGTTTGATCAATAGGATGGATAAACCAATGTCCATGATCCTACCTCATCAAAAATATAAACCCGATATCTCTTTGATTCCCAAAAAATACATTGAAGGCATCAGCTTAGTTTATAGAACAGTTTTTGTTCAAAGCTAATCTCCTCTTCCCTCCTTACCAGACTAACCATGAGCAGGAATACTTTGAACAAGGCTGAGATACTATGGAGCATCGATTTGACACAAAAAAACCGGACTTTGAGTTGTTCAAAGTCCGGCGGTACCCGAGAGCAGATTCGAACTGCCACGCCGTTGCCAGCACCAGCCCCTCAAGCTGGCGCGTCTACCAATTTCGCCACCCGGGTATATTCTGTTGCAAAGATATATTTATTCAGATAATATCGTCAAACCATCGTAAGCTAATTTGATATTAGCAGGCAAATCTTTTTCCACAATTGCATGAAGTCCTAAATTATGGCTGATATGCGTGAAATAGGTTGCCTCTGCCCCAATCTTTTCTGCAAATTCAATTGCCTCATCTAAAGTGAAATGCGAAATATGTTGTTCTCTTTGCAAAGCATTTACTACAAGAATACGCGTTCCTTTTACTTTTGCCAAAGTTTCGTCCGAAATCGTCTTCGCATCTGTGATATAACTAAAATCACCGATCCTGAAGCCCAATATTGGCAATTTATAGTGCATGATGTTAAGCGGGATAATTTCAGTCGCGCCAATATAGAAGGGCTGATCCGTGATGGTATGTAAATCTATTTGCGGTAATCCCGGATATCGTACTTCAGAAAAGATATATGAAAATTCTCTTTTTAAGGCGTGCTCCACCCGCTCGGTTGCATAGATATCTATATTCTTTTTGAGCAGGTAATTAAAGGGACGGATGTCATCGAGACCTGCCACATGGTCTTTGTGCTCATGGGTAAATAGAATGGCATCCAGGTCTTTGACACCAGCACGCAACATCTGATACCTGAAATCAGGGCCACTGTCTATCACAATGGTCTTATCGGCCGTTTCTATCAATACAGAAACCCGCAGGCGCTTATCTCGATGGTCTGCAGACTGGCAAACTACACACTTGCATGTAATAACAGGGATACCCTGAGAGGTGCCGGTACCTAAAAATGTAATCTTCAAAATAAATTTGTTGCAAGCATATCACCAAAAATAATAAAAAAAGGCTCAGACAAATTGTCGAAACCTATATTATTTTAACAATAAATTATCTCAGATCAACCACTTCAACTCCGGGATACTTCTTCGGGTCAAAGGTAAAAGTTGACTCGGGTACTCTAGCATTAGGCACAAACGTCTTCACATTATAAGTATACTTATTTCCATTCTTTTCAAAAATAATGGCGCTTGCAATTTGTTTTGCGGTCTTATCTATACTCAGACGTATTTTAAAATAAGACTTATTGATATCCGTAGGAGTCAGATCAATAACCTGGTACACTTTAGCACCTACTTTTTTATCGCCTGTATACAAATATTTAAAGCCCTTCTCATAGATGGTAAATATTTTAGCGGGGTTAAGGGCATCATCGCTATTGTTCACAGTCGTCACCTGAACTTCTTTTTCTTCCTTCAAATAGGTCCATAATGTTTTGCCATCACTGATCATATCCTGTCCTGTCATATTTATTTTATACTTATTTGCATTAGCCTTTACAAATAAAGTCCCTTGCTGGGTATCTTTGACATTTGATTGCTGGTTATCAATAACCAACGTAAAATCTGTTTTCACAATATTATAAGAGCGATACTTTTTGCTTACGGCATTCAGGATAACTTTGGCTTTCGCATCTTTTTGTGCATTTGACACCTGCATAAATCCGACAGTAGTCATCAGCAACAACAACATTTTCTTCATCGTGTGCTCTTTTTAAATTTTAATTGTCGTTGAGGTCATTCAAGAATTGTTCCAAAGCGTAGTCGTCCGGTATTAAGACTTCCCTGGCCTTACTTCCTTCAAACGGTCCCACTACCCCAGCCGCTTCCAACTGATCAATGATACGGCCTGCCCTGTTGTAGCCCAACTTTAATTTTCGTTGAATTAAGGATGTAGATCCCTGCTGGTGCATCACGATTAATCTTGCGGCATCTTCAAACATCGCATCCCTGTCGCTCATGTCAAAATCTGCCTTGGCCGATTCTGCCGCCTCATCAATATATTCTGGTAGCTGGTAAGCCTCGGGATAGCCTCGTTGGGCGCCAATAAATTCAGAGATACGGTCTACTTCCGGGGTGTCCACAAAAGCACATTGCAACCTGATCAGATCATTACCCGTTGATAAAAGCATATCTCCCCGCCCGATCAGCTGGTCAGCACCTCCGCTATCCAAGATCGTCCTCGAGTCAATTTTAGACAAAACCCGGAATGCCAGCCTGGCCGGGAAGTTGGCCTTGATGGTACCGGTAATGATATTTACCGAAGGCCTTTGCGTGGCCAGCACCAGGTGGATACCTACTGCACGGGCCAACTGGGCCAAACGGGCAATTGGTGTTTCAACTTCTTTACCTGCCGTCATCATTAAATCAGCAAACTCGTCAACAATCAACACAATATAGGGTAGAAACCGGTGTGAATTATTAGGATTTAGCTTACGCTTGATGAACTTTTCGTTATACTCCTTCAGATTCCTCACCTGAGCATCTTTTAACAGATCATATCGCTGATCCATTTCAATACACAATGAATTTAAAGTATTGATCACTTTTTTGGTATCTGTAATGATCGCATCAGCTTCCCCTGGTAGTTTGGCTAAAAAGTGGCGCTCAATTTTATTGAATAAGGTTAATTCTACCTTTTTGGGATCTACCAGTACAAACTTAAGCTGTGAAGGGTGCTTTTTATACAGTAGGGAAACTAAAATGGAGTTGATACCAACGGATTTACCCTGTCCGGTTGCCCCAGCGACCAATAAATGGGGCATTTTAGAAAGGTCGCCAATATATACTTCATTGGATATTGTTTTTCCCAAAGCGACAGGAAGATCCATAGTCGTTTGCTGGAATTTCTCAGTAGCCAGAATACTGCGCATCGACACCATTTCGGGATGCATATTAGGTACTTCAATTCCTATCGTACCCTTACCCGGCATCGGTGCAATGATACGGATTCCCAAAGCCGCAAGACTTAAAGCGATATCGTCTTCGAGGTTTTTTATTTTTGAAATCCGGACACCTGGAGCAGGTATAATTTCGTAAAGCGTTACGGTTGGCCCAATGGTAGCTTTGATCTTATCAATCTCAATGTTGTAATGATTAAGTGTCTCAACAATCTTATTTTTGTTTGCTTCGAGTTCTTCGGCATTTACTGAAATCTTATTCGAGCCATAATTTTCTAACAGGTCAAGATGCGGATACTTGTAACTGGCCAGATCCAATGTAGGATCGTAGGTGCCGAACTGCTCTACCAGTTCCTCAGACTTCTTGTCTTCTTCTGTTTTTTCTATGGTAAGTTCCGGCTCAGCTTTCTGTGGCAATTCAATCGGCGGACTAACCACCAACGGGGGTGTCATTACATTTACAGCTGGTGTAAATACTGGCACAGCCTCTTCATCTGGCTCTCTTTCTTCAAATCTTGAAGGGGTGATGACGATGTTCTGCTCTTGTTTGCGCTGGCGCCCCAATTTATCGTTCAGGGTAAATTCGACAGGTTCCGAACGAAACTCGCTTTCCAACTCGATATTTTCAGGCACATCAGGTATGATGGCTTCCTCATTCTTTTTGCGTTCGGGAATTTTAAAATCAATGTTATAGGCTATGATCAATACAGTTAATGCTAAGAAGGCAATAAGCCCCCCTACTCCTGCAACACCAATTTGCGCTACCAAAAGCTTGTTGGTCCAGTAACCAAATTCGCCTTCCAGATAATGCGGCGTATTGGAAACAAAAGCATGTACAAAACCAAGTGTTAAAGACGTGAACAGCAAGAAAAATAAGCTATAGCCGAGTGTTTTTTCAATGGCGAAAATTTTAACCTTAAACAGCAACCGGTAGCCGATGACGAAAAATACAAACACAAATAAAAATGACGCCAGCCCAAACCATTCATAAATAAACTGGTGTGAAAGTAAAGCACCGATCTTACCCAGCCAGTTTTGCACAACCGGCGGAATATTTACCTGCTGAAGTTCCTCATAAGTTTTAAAAAGATTACTCCAGCCTCCGTTGGCATCTATTACATAACTATGATCTTCCTGCCAGGTAAATAAATAGGAAGTGAAGGCAATAAGGAAATAAAGCGACAGTATTAAGAACACCAGGCCTATGATCTTAAATAGCCGTCCGTCCTGAAAATCGAAACGAGGTAATATCTCTGTTCTTTCTTTGAATGGTCTGGCAGCAGATGATCTTGAGCTTTGTTTTTCTCCCCCTTCATTTTTAAATGAATTGGACTTAAATTGGTTTCCCCTTACCGACATCTTTAATAGAGTTTTTAATAATTAACAAACTTAGATAAACTGTACAAGCATTCCTGAACAATTTTAAAAAAAAATCAAGTTACGGATATTTGCTGCAGCCGATGGCATCCATTTGCCTATATTAAATTATTTAACCACTTTTAACCAAAATTTAATAGGAGACATGGCGAATCTTGAAACATTAATTGAAACGGGCAGCAGGCAGGATATTTTTGATCTTTTAACCAAAGACCCAACCCTGGCCAGTAAAGACACCAGTCACGGTATCTCACCAATTCTATTGGCTTGCTATTATAAAAAGCCTGAGGTTGCGTCCTTAATTGCTAATTTTTCTAACCACATCACCTTGTTTGAAGCCTGTGCATTGGGCAGACAGGAAGAAACGGACTTACTGACCGAAAAGAATCCGGCGGCGATTAACTCCTATTCGAAAGATGGATTTACAGCGCTCGGGCTTGCCGCTTATTTTGGTTATGAGGAGATCGCTAAACTGCTGGTTTCACGAGGCGCGGATGTAAATATCCCAGCCAATAATGGTTTCAATGTTTTCCCTATACATTCTGCCGTGGCTTCCGGCAACCACGCAATCACTAAATTGCTGATCCAGGCAGGAGCAAATATAAATGTAACACAGCAAGCTGGTTTTACGCCACTTCATGCCGCGGCACAGCTTGGCGATATTGAATTGATCATATTGTTACTGGAGCATGCAGCTGAAGTAGATATACGCATGGAAGGCGGGAAACTGCCGGCAGACCTGGCCAGGGAAAGAGGCTTTGATGAAATAGCAGAGATCCTTAAGGTTTAAACATCCCAGATGCGCATTCTGATCTTCTTGATATAGTGCCGGACATCTAGTACCAATGCAGCGAGGATATAAAATACGATAGGAAAACCTACCGCCAGGAATGACGAATAGATAAAAAACAACCTGATCTTGCTGATCGACATATTTAACCGCTCTGCAAGATAAGTACATACTCCAAAGCTCTGTTTTTCAAAAAAGGTAATGATCCGCTGGAACATGCTATTTTTTTAAGATTTTAATTCCTATACCACAATTTAAGCATTTTTTTTGACTACAGTAGCATTTATTTAATTGAAGCAAAGCCTGCGAGGTAAGTGCACTCTTCGGTCTGACCCCTGCGCTTACATATTGGCTCACAATAGAATTGGCTTCGGCGGGCATTTTTTCCAGTAAATCAATTGCCCGCTCCATTAGCCGGGGCTGATCAGTATATTTCCCATAGGCACATAAAAACAGGCAAACGGTGTTAATGATGATGTGATGAATGGACTGAAGGCCTGGCTGAATAACAACATGCCGGGCCTTTTTATTAAAATGATAATGAGTTTTCCAATACTTATCTACCGGAAGATCATTAAAAAGCACATACAGATCAGAAAGAGACCGGGCGTCCAATACTTTTGAGAACAGGTGATTTGATTTCTGAATCAGAGCCGCAAACTGTGCAAGCCGGACAGTGGGGAAATTTTGTGGCCGCATTCTCAGGAACTTCCATAAGGCCCGATCAATGGAAATTAACCTATACTTCCGCTTTAAGAAATAATATTCGGTCTGCAGCTGTTTCGGATAATCTTCAAGGAAGGGCTGGTTCAGGAATCCGGCCTGTCCGAATAGAAGTGCCGCTATCTGCACAGGGTTGTCTTTGTGTTTGGAAAAAATATGATTTGGCAATGCATCTGCCAACAGTTCAAACGGCAGGGCATTCACTTTAAAGCCAAAGCTTCTGGCCATAAAGTAATAAAATGTCTGATCCCAGTCTCCCTGGCACTCATTGAGTTTATGAAGAACCTCTACCGATCTTTCCTCGAAACGTTCGATCACTACCCTCGATAAGAAGCCATCAATCACAATCTGATCCAGCCCGGGAACGTGCTTTTGACAAGGGAAAATGTTCACAGAATTGACAAGTTCATTGTAGTTAGATAGCAGTTGATCCGAAAACAGGTTTTCAAGAACCAATACCGGTACCGCACTCCCATTTGTCCGGCATATAGACCTATTGTGTTTATATACTACATGCAGGATAACTGAATCATAAAAGGAATCGTTCTGATGGCCATGAAGTAACCAATCGGAAGATTTTAAGTGGATTTCTACATGGCCTACCCAGGTAGTCTGATCAATAAGCAGCTTAGCTCCGATAAAATCGGGTCCGGCATGTTTATTTAATGTACCGGGGTGTATGACCTGCAGCGTTTTACCATCAGCACAAAAAAGCCTGGTGGTATTAAACAGCCGAAACTGCCATATAAAAGATAAAAAATGCTCATTAAGATCCATCTTTGTGAACTTAACGAAAAATGACTAATTAGACCACAAATTACAGCTGCGCTTTTCTGTTCTTGTGATTGGTGACGCAAAGATTAACCTAAATCAATTTTATTGATATGTCCTATTAAACGGGCAGATGTAAGTATCTGTTCCATTTCCTGTTGCAATTTCAAAGCTTCCTCCCTTGCCTTTTCCGCAAAGTCTTCACCCTGGCTGGCATAAATAATAGATCGGGCCGAATTTACAAGCAGACCGCATTCGCTGTTTAATCCATATTGACAAACATCTGCAAGACTTCCACCCTGTGCGCCGACACCAGGAACCAGCAAAAAGTTGTCAGGAGCCAGCCTTCTGATGTTCTTAAACTCTGCCCCTCTTGTTGCTCCAACCACATACATGAGCTGTTCGCTGTCTGCCCATTGCGAAGAGATGCGGATCACTTCTTCAAACAATTTACCTTCAGGCGTTTGGTGGAGTTGAAAATCACTGTGGCCAGCATTTGAAGTTAAGGCTAACAGGATGACCCATTTATTCTCGTGGTTCAAAAATGGTCCTACAGAATCCTTACCCATATAAGGTGCAACGGTAATGGCATCAAAACTCATTCCCGATTTTTCCTGATTAAAGAAGGCATCGGCATACATAGCTGAGGTATTCCCTATATCTCCCCTTTTTGCGTCAGCGATGGTAAAAATATCCTTTGGAATGTGCGCCCAGGTTTTAATTAAGCTATCCCATCCCTTTAATCCCATAGACTCAAAGAAAGCGGTATTCGGTTTGTAAGCAACACAAAGATCTTTTGTGGCATCGATGATCTGCTTATTAAATTCCAGCACCGGATTATCATATTTAAACAGGTGTTTCGGGATGTTTTCCATCACAGGATCAAGGCCAACACATAAAAAAGATTTTTTATTTTTAATTTGCTCAAATAGTTGTTTCTTATTCATCTGGGGGTAATTTTCGATGCAAAGATGCCAATTTCCGGGATGATTTATAGCCCTTTCCAAAACTTTTAATAGAAATTATTATAAACAATTTCAAGTTTTTCTTGGAGATTAGATTTCAAATACATACAATTGCAACATAATTCTCTAAAGTTTATCTGACCATTCCAGAAAATCTCATAAAATTTTGTTCTACAACGCCTTTTATAAACGCATTTTTTGCTTTGTTCAACTGATATCATTATGTGTTATTGCATCACAAACAACATATAATCGCTTAGCCCGATGAACTTCAATCAGTTAATTATGAAAATTATCTTTTAAAAAATTTCTCTACATCCATATAATGTTTAATAAAACAGAATTAAATGAAAAACTCACTGCGGAACTGCGTGAGATAGCAAAAACTCAAGGCATTCTAAATGCTGATGAATTGCGTAAAGCTGAACTTGTTGAAATTATCGCCCAGATAACAGAACAACAAGCTGAGGCTGAGTCTGCTCCTAAAGCAGCACCTGTAAAGGCAACGAAGACCAAAGCAGTTAAAGATAGTGCACACAAAAATAGTCCGGCTAAGGATGCGGTAACACCAGAACAAACCATACCGGAAAATAATTCGACAGAGAACGTTCCCCTAATGAACGAGGTGCCGGCGAAAAATGCGGTGGCTAAGGAACGTGCGGTAAAAGGACACCCGAAAACTCCTTCGGATCCTATTGAAAAAGATGTGCAGGGAGAGAAGCCTTCAAGAAAACGGATTCGCATTTCTCCTAAAGAGAGTGAAGGAAAAACACAAAGGCCATTTAACAGGGCTTCGTTATTTGACCCGCAGCCTACCGCTTCACAAGATTATAAGCAAGAGGCTTTATTTGACGCTCCAGCTGAAGTTGCCCTGCAAGAAAGAGTTGCGGCCCCGGTAGTAGAGGAAGCTGATTCTGCAATGCCTTCAACTGAAGGCAGAACTAACGTTCCTGTTAACGCCGATCAAAACAAAAAGCAACGACCGGCAGACAACAGACCAAAAATGCCTGGGAATAGCAGTCACCATAAACAGAATGAAAACAGCTATTCTAACCTCGATTTCGACAACACCATTACCAATGAGGGCGTGTTGGAAATTATGCCTGATGGCTACGGATTTTTAAGATCTGCTGATTACAATTATCTATCATCACCGGATGATATTTATGTGTCGCAATCGCAGATTAAACTATTTGGTTTAAAAACCGGCGATACCGTAAAGGGAAGCATCCGTCCGCCTAAAGAAGGTGAAAAATATTTTCCATTGGTTCGGGTTGAGACCATTAACGGCCGTTTACCAGCCGATGTGAGGGACCGCGTGCCTTTTGATTATCTGACCCCATTATTTCCGACAGAGCGGTTAAATTTGTTTACAGAAACCAATAACTATTCTACCCGGATCATAGACCTGTTTACTCCAATAGGTAAAGGTCAGCGTGGATTGATCGTTGCGCAGCCTAAAACAGGTAAAACCAATTTACTGAAAGAAGTTGCGAATGCCATCGCAAAAAATCACCCTGAGGTCTACCTAATCATTCTATTGATTGATGAGCGTCCGGAAGAGGTAACCGATATGGCCCGGAGCGTAAGAGCCGAAGTAATTGCCTCTACTTTTGATGAGCCTGCAGAACGACATGTTAAAATCGCGAATATAGTGCTGGAAAAAGCGAAGCGTCTGGTAGAATGCGGACATGACGTGGTCATTCTTTTAGATTCCATAACACGGTTGGCAAGAGCTTACAATACAACTGCCCCGGCATCTGGAAAAATATTATCTGGTGGTGTGGATGCGAATGCCTTACACAAACCTAAACGTTTCTTTGGTGCTGCGCGTAATATCGAAAAAGGGGGGTCATTAACGATACTTGCCACTGCATTAACGGATACCGGATCAAAAATGGATGAGGTGATCTTTGAAGAGTTTAAAGGTACCGGTAACATGGAGCTTCAGTTAGACCGTAAATTATCTAACAAACGGATTTTCCCTGCTATTGACATCACCGCTTCAAGCACCCGCAGAGACGACCTGTTACATGATAGAGATACCTTACAACGCGTATGGATCTTACGCAACCACCTGGCAGACATGAATGCACAGGAAGCCATGGAATTTGTTCAGGCTCAGATAAAAGGCACGAAATCCAATGAAGAATTCTTAATTTCAATGAATAGTTAGCATATAGATAAAAGAACAAGGGGCCAGGCTTAGAGCGCGTAGCCTTCTATCCTGGCTCCTTACTCCTTCGTCCTTGTTCTTGAATACTTCCTCTTTTCGTTGCTCCCGAATCCTGATATGAAAAAACATATTCCAAATGCAATTACCTGTGCCAACCTGTTTTCGGGTTGTGTAGGTATTGTTTATGCCTTTAACGGGTCCCTTGAAATTGCAGCTTACTTTGTACTTCTTTCGGGTGTCTTTGATTTTTTTGATGGCTTTGTCGCCAGATTGCTAAATGTAAAATCGGCTATTGGCAAAGAACTGGACTCTTTGGCCGACGTGGTTAGCTTTGGATTCCTACCTGGAGTAGTGATGTTTCAATTGTTAAGCCGGAGTGATTACAGCTCCTCCTATTTACCCTATTTTGGCTTCATCATTACGGTATTTTCTGCATTAAGACTAGCGAAATTCAATATTGATACCAGGCAAACAGAAGATTTCATAGGCTTGAACACACCGATGAATACATTGTTTATTGTATCCTTACCTTTTATACAAAAAGATTATCCCTTACTCATCGGCTCTGCCCCACTACTGGTTGGGCTTATTGTGCTAGTAAGCTGGTTACTGGTAAGCGAAATAAAGATTTTTTCGCTCAAGTTCAATTCAACAAGCTGGGAACAGAATAAGATAAAGTATATTTTTCTAATCCTATCCCTATTGCTCGTGGGTTTTCTCCAATTTGCAGCGGTCCCACTTATACTTATTTTGTATATCGGCCTATCTGTCGTTCATTTTAAGCACTCAGCCCTTTAATGTTGCTTAAAGCTGTTTTTCCAACTCGGCCCTGGCCTCGTCAAGCTGACCATACAGGATCTCTACAAAAGAACTGATCTCGTTAAATGCCAAAGGCAGCTCTTCGATGTTTTTCAGATCCCTCGCATTATTTTCCATCATTTGCATGTGATCTTTCGCATCTTCACGACCTACATAAGCAAACGTGGGCTTTATTTTATGAGCACAGTTAGATACCCTAGGCCAGTCCTTATCCTCAATGGCCCTCCTCAGGTCAGCGATATACAAAGGTGTTTGCATTTTAAACATATCTATCATCTCTATGATAAATTCAGCGCTGTCCCCAGACATGTCCCTTAAATAAGAGAGATCTAAAGGCTCATTGTTTTTTTGTAAGTTTATCATCATAGACAAAACTAATGAAATTATATTTTTGATACTGACAAATTATCACTTAATCTTTCTAATATTTCCGATACATTTAATTTCAATAATGGGTGAATACATTCTCCGGCAATTTCGGCTAGTGGCTCAAGCACAAATTTTCGGTATTGCATTTGCGGATGCGGGATCTGCAATTTCGCTCCCATATCCACAATTTTGTCACCATACAGAATAATATCGATATCAATCAGCCTCGCCCCCCATTTTTCATGCCTCACCCTGCCCAACGCTGATTCGATGTCAAGCACTTCCTGAAGAACCGCTAAAGGACTGAGCATGGTTTTAACACCGACCGCTATATTAAAAAAAGCTGGCTGGTCCTGATTACCCCATGCCTCGGTTTCGTACATGGATGACCGCTTAAAAACAACGCCAATGCGTTGTTCAATCTGGCTTATCGCGTCGTTTATAAGTGCCAATCTATCCCCTAAATTACTTCCTAGTAACAAATAGACATTTTCAGTATCCAATTCCATATTAAGACCCAATTAAAAGGGTAAACTCTTTAGGTTTACTTATCTTTACAAAATAAATATTTACGGGGGACATGAGAGATTTTTTTAAGTATGTTTTTGCAACAGTTGTTGGCGTAGTCATTTCGCTGGCTCTTTTTTTAGTATTTTTTATAGTGCTTATTGTTGGTATTGTAAAATCCTCTTTTAAAGACGAAAAAGTAAATGTAAGCAGTAATTCTGTACTTTTTCTCAATCTTGACCAGGAGATAACAGAACGAACATCGGAGGACCCCCTCTCTAAATTACCTTTTGTAGGTTCGGAAGGAAACAAAAGCATTGGCTTTAATGATATTATCCGGGGCTTGCGTGAAGCTAAAACAGATGACAACATCAAATGTATCTTCCTCAGTGTAAGTTCACCGCGGGCCGGCTTTGCTACTATGCGTGAAGTCAGAGATGCACTGATTGATTTCAAAACCAGTAAAAAGAAAATAATAGCCTATAGCGAAGTGTATACCCAAGGGGCTTATTATCTGGCTTCGGTTGCTGATAAAGTCTATTTAAATCCCGAAGGCGCATTAGAATTTAAAGGCCTGAAATCTGAAATGATGTTTTTTAAAGGTGCCCTGGATAAACTGGGCATTGAAGCGCAGATTATAAGGGTTGGCAATTACAAAAGCGCGGTAGAACCCTTTTTTACCAATAAGATGAGCGATAAAAACCGGGAACAGGTGACAGCGTATTTAGGAGGCTTATATGAAACCTTTCTGGACGGCATATCAAAAAGCAGAAATATCAGTCCCCCTGTACTTCATGAAATTGCTGACGATTACAAGATCCAGCAACCTAAAGATGCCCTTGCTTATAAACTGGTTGATGAGCTGAAATATAAAGATCAGATTATCGATGAATTAAAGTTGCTCAGCGGAAAAGACAAAAAAAAGAACCTGGCAACAGTTACGATTAATGAATATGCCATAAGTGCTAAGGAGGCCGAGAACAATTCCGCGAAAGATAAAGTGGCTGTTATTTATGCCAATGGTGACATTATTGGTGGAGAGGGCTCAGACGAGCGGATTGGCTCTGAACGTATTTCAAGAACCATCAGGAAAGCACGTTTAGACAGCAGCATTAAAGCCGTCGTCTTGAGGGTAAACTCTCCAGGCGGCAGTGCACTGGCTTCTGATGTGATCTGGAGAGAAATTGCGCTCACGAAAAAAGTCAAGCCTGTTATCGCTTCTTTTGGTGATGTTGCCGCATCCGGTGGATATTACATCGCCTGCGGCGCCGATTCTATCTTTGTACAACCCAACACGATAACAGGTTCTATAGGGGTATTTGGTGTGATCCCAAATCTTCAGAAACTGTATAATGAAAAGCTGGGAATCACTTTTGATGGCGTTAAAACAGGAAAATATGCGGACATCATGAGCACTGACCGTCCCATGACATCAGGAGAAAGGTTAATTATTCAAAACGATGTGAACCGCGTGTATGATAGCTTCATCACACGGGTAGCCAATGGGCGCAGAAAAACAAAAGCTTATGTTGACAGCGTCGGCGGCGGAAGAGTTTGGGTAGGCACAGATGCGGTAAGAATTGGATTGGCCGACCGAACAGGAAGCTTTAACGAGGCGATCGTTTCCGCAGCCAAAAAGGCGAGGTTGGAAACCTATAAGGTTGTCGAATATCCGGAGATGCTGGATCCATTAAAATCACTTATGGAAAACAGCACGGAAAAGATTAAAACCTATTTTACCAAACAGGAACTTGGTGCCAATTACCTTCTTTATCAACAGATAAAATCGGCTATATCCAGATCCGGGATACAGGCCAGGATGCCATACGAAATCAAAATCCAATAAAAATCATTTTCTTAATGGAAA
>CAMLDJ010000099.1 GCA_946478755.1 uncultured Pedobacter sp.
TGTTGTTCGGGAAGCAGGGAATAAAAATCATTGTAGTTGAGTTCGTTGTTTTTGAAGGCAGCGAAAAAAGAATAAATGCCTGCTTTAGACAGTTCGTTTTGATATCTGTTGGTGCCCGAATCAGCGTACGAGTTGCTTAGCAAGAGGGGATAGGCTATGGTGAGGATTAGTAATACTCCAGAGATCAGCATTCTTTTCGTAAATGGTGTACCCGGCCGGAAAGAATACCGGAATACCTTATTCCTGGCAAAGAGCCAGACGAAAGCCAGTGCCAGCAAGAACACGCCACCTATCAATAAGGGCAGTGGATACGATTCATTGATATTATTGACCACTTCATAGGTATAGATCAGGTAATCTACTGCAATGAAATTAAATCTGCTTTCAAACTCCTGCCAGAAAGTGAGCTCAGCGAAAAATGAAAAGAAAGAGATCAGCAGCACCAGGAACAGCCAGATATAGGTCAATATTTTATTTCCTATGGCACCCGACCACCTATCGGGCAGCAGCAGTAGGTACAGGTTGTATAAGGCTGTTAAAAACAAGCCTACTCCAATGTCATATACCAACCCCAATAAATAAATTTTGAACACTCCTGTTACGCTAAAATCTGCCTTGGGTATAGATATGGCTAATAATGCAGTCCTGATAAGGAAGGAGATAACAATAAAAACTATAAAAAATGAAAGCAGAAGACAATACCTGCCTTTAAATATTCGGTTAAGCATATATGGGTTATATCCGCAAGTATAATTCTAAATTTTGAATTAATTCTGAATTTTTTCCATCGGCACATGAGACCCTGCTTTGGCAAATTTTACTGTAAATACATGGTTATTGTCTGTAAAATCATAGCTGATATCCCATTGGTAACGAAGGCATATTTCCTTCACAATAGAAAGTCCCAGTCCGCTACCCGGCGTTAACCTGGAAGCCGAACTGAAACGTTTGAACAGCTTTTCTGATTGCAATGCTACACTGCCGGGATTGGCAACTATTAAAGTGTTTTCTATTAGCGCGATACTAATATGTGCGGGGTGTAGGCTATGCCTGATGGCATTCATTATCAAATTGGTGAGCAGGCTTTCCGTTAATATTTTATTGGCCTGAACACTTACTTCTGCCTGAACATCAAGATGAAGGGTCACTTCTTCTTCAAAATCAGAAAAAAGGAAATGCATTTCCTTTAATATCAATGCAACATCAATAAGCTCTTTGTCAAGGAACTGCTGATTTTCAATTTTAGCCAGCAATAATAAGTTTTTGTTGATCCTGGAAACCCTTGACAAAGCATTCTGGATCTTTTCGATCAGTGCTGCCTGTTCACCCGTAATTTCACTGTCCTGGAAAAGTATGTCCAGCTTGGACTGTATAATGGCCAGCGGGGTTTGCAATTCATGTGCTGCATTCTCTACAAACTCTTTCTGGTGGCGATAAGCGGCAATGTTACTTTCGACGAGATTACTGATGCTCATATTCATTTCGTCAAATTCCATGATCCCGTTAGGCTCAAAAGCAATCTGCTTTTGTTTATTAAGATCAAAGGCTTTGATCTTTTCCAGGGTCTGATAAAATGGCTGCCAAAGCCTGGCGGAAATCCGTTTATTCAACCTGATAAAGCCGATGAAAAGAACGATGAAGAAACCAACGGTAATGGCCGTAATGGCAGCAATAGTCTCGTAGCTTTCTTCGACATTGGTTTCAATGGTGAGACTGTAGGCTTTGTCGTTAATGGTAAAATAGGTGATTAATCCATTGAACCTGTCATAGCCTTTGCTGGGGATGTATTTATTTTTGCGATAAATGTTGTAGGTACTATCTGGCTTTACAGCCGTGGCTGGCTGCAGTTTGGTCTCGGGCTGCAGCTTGTTCCAGAGCCAAACGCTGTTAGCGACCTGCTCGTCGTTTAATTTCATGGAAATTATGTTTTCCTTTGTACTTGCTGCCACGATCTGGTTGTGTGCATTGACTTCATGGATCCATATCCAGTCAATCATCAAAAAATAAACAGGAATGCTGCATGATAACACAACAAATGCATAAATGATAAAGGCTTTTAGCGGCTTATTCAGTAGCTTAATCATATTTCCCATTTATAACCGTTCCCATACAGGGTTTTCAGATAGCTGCCACATCCGGCCTCCAATAGCTTTTTCTTTAGATTTTTAATGTGTGCATAGATAAAATCGTGGTTATCCAGCATGTCGGCCAGGTCGCCTGAAATATGCTCAGCTAAAGCACTTTTAGAGATTACCCGGTTTTTATTGCCGATAAAGAAAAGCAAAAGGTCTAGTTCCTTTTTAGTGAGCATGACGGCTTTGCCATGAACCGTTACCGATTTGGACAGCACATCTATTTTCAGTTCGTTCTGCTGGATGGTATTTGCATTGGCAAAGTTCCTGCGCCTGATTACCGAGTAAATCCTGGCCGCAAGTTCTGAAAGGTGAAATGGTTTGGCAAGGTAATCGTCGGCTCCGATCTGCAGGCCATTTATTTTATCTTCCAATGAATTTCTGGCTGAGATAATAATGACACCTTCTTCCTTGTTTTGAGCTTTAAGCAATTCAAGGATCTTCATGCCATTCCCACCGGGAAGCATGAGGTCTAGCAAAATGCAGTCGTAATTGTAATTATCAATCTTTTCCAGGGCTTGAGGATAATCTATGGCGAGTTCGCATAGATAATGTTGCGACGAAAGGTACGCCACCATACTTGATGCCAGTTCCGCTTCGTCCTCAACAATTAATATTTTCATCCGTATATAATTATTGATTATAGATTATTTTTTATTGGTATCAATGAGCTCGCAAGCTCGGTTTGATTTTTAATGGTGATGAAGCTATCATGATTTATTCATGCCACTGTGTATTTTTGAAAATCATGATGGTTTCACCGCCTAAAATCGCTTGATTAAACTGAAATTCAGATTCCCTTGTTGGTAGCCAGGACTAAAGACCATGTTCTGTGCTTTTCCCCGGAATATTTTTTGTTTAAGATAAGGATAAAGCAGGTAAGAAACTTTGGTTGATAAAATTCCAATTCCTGCACCTGCCACCACATCACTTACCCAATGTGCATTATTGTAAAGCCGTAAAATGCCAGTTCCCGTAGCCACCGCATAACCCGCGACGCCGTACCATACCGACTGATCTTTATATTCCTGGTATAGAAATTCTGCGCTCATAAAGGCGAAAGAGGTATGGCCGGATGGAAAAGAATTGTCCGAGGCGCCATTGGGGCGTGTCCGCTGAGTCAAGGCTTTGATGCCGCCAACGCTAGCCTGGGCAATTACTGCAGACATGAGCAGCATTGCACTGCGGTCGACCAGATTGTGCCTGGCTTTTACCCCTGCAAGATCAAGTCCGTACACCGCCACTGCAGGTGCATACCTTGTAAAATTGTCTACTTTCAGGGCAAAGGTTGGATGATCTTCCCGAAGTTCATTATTGGTGCTGTAATCAAGTCTTCTGATCACATTGTTCCCTGTAAGCGAGACCAGGCCGTAGCCAATGAAGACAGCAGGAACAATGAATGCCGCAGCTTTGGGCTTATTTTCTTTTAATGAAAGGCTATCCTGGGCAATGCCTAAAAGCGAATGAGAGAGCAGGATCAGCATACTAAAAAGATGTCTATTCATAGAAAGATCTGTTAATGTATTGTAAAAGTCTAAAATTACTAACGAATTATGAATAAAATCTGAACTGGTGGTCATATAATTCATCGACATCTTTCCTTTTGTACGTTGATGAAGGTCAGATGTCAATTCGGTTTTGGGTATTATTTCAATTCACCGCGATATTGCTGGTTCTTGGCTTTGAAATGCCATCATTCTCCAGTAAACCTAATCCTTCAGTACGTGTGTTGTATCTAAAATAAGTGAATGTTTTATCATCATCGGTGCAGGCGATTATGATTTCATCTACTTTGTCAATACCTTTTTTGATATAAAAGTTTGTGAAAGAGATTTGATTGTCCATAAGTCTTTTCCTAACCTGAGACTCCAGCGCGCCATAATCGTAATGCCATTGTGGTTCAAAACTTTTGCTAATGATTTGCGCATTACCTTCAGGTCTGTTTATATAGCGCATAATCCTTATTGAGCCAAATATGACAAAAAGGGTAAGGCTGATTATTTGCCAGTTTCTATTCACGTTACGGAGTTAATATTTATAATAAATTAAAGATGGTAAATTTATTAATCAACCACAGCCCCCTCCAATCAGAATTTTATAAACAATTCACAGAATCCTGTAAAACAGTCTGGCAATCGCTGGTGTATCTTTGTATAGTTAAACAAGTGGAATATGAACAATAATGTAGAAACGATTTCAATGCCGGTGCTGGGTATGTCCTGTGCGGCCTGTGCGGTGAGTGTTGAATCTATAATAGGCGCACAGCCCGGGGTGGAGAAAGCAGAAGTGAATTACGCATCTCAATCAGTCAGGGTCAGCTACGATCCCGATACCGTACAGCCTGAGGCCATGCAAAAAGCTGTTCAGTCTATCGGATACGATCTGATCCTGCAACAGGAAGGCGCTAAGGAATTGCAGGAAGAGGTGCAGCGGAATAATTACGAGGCCTTAAAAAACCGGATGATCTGGTCGCTCCTCTTAACCATTCCGGTAGTGATCATCGGCATGTTCTTTATGGGCATCCCCTACGGCAATTATTATATGATGGCCTTAACCACACCTGTGTTGTTCATTTTTGGACGGAATTTCTTTGTTAATGCCTGGAAACAGGGCAAACAAGGGAAAGCCAATATGGATACTTTAGTGGCTTTAAGTACAGGGATAGCCTATATTTTTAGTGTCTTCAATACCTTTTATCCCGAATTCTGGCACAACAGGGGACTGCATCCCCATGTATATTTCGAAGCCGCTGCGGTGGTTATCGTTTTCATCATGCTCGGCAAGTTACTGGAAGAAAAGGCCAAGTCGAACACTTCCTCGGCCATTAAAAAACTGATCGGGCTCCAACCTAAACATGTGATCCTGATCACGGAAGGTGGGGAAAAGGAAATTGCCCTTGCAGATGTGCAGGTGGGTGATCAACTCCTGGTACGCTCAGGAGAAAAAATCCCGGTGGATGGAGCAGTATATGAGGGCAATTCATTTGTAGATGAAAGTATGATTACCGGAGAGCCTGTGGCGGTGGCAAAAAAGGCAGACGACAAGGTATTCGCCGGAACGATTAATCAGAAAGGCAGCTTCAGATTTAAAGCGGAAAAAGTAGGTGGAGAAACCATGCTGGCCCAGATCATCAAACTGGTACAGGATGCGCAAGGTTCAAAAGCGCCGGTACAGAAGCTGGTGGATAAAATTGCAGGGATATTTGTACCAATAGTGATTTTAATTGCTATCATCAGCTTAGGTATATGGCTGTTGCTGGGTGGAGAACATGCCTTTACGCAAGGCCTGCTGGCTATGGTTACCGTTCTGGTCATTGCCTGCCCTTGCGCCCTGGGACTGGCGACGCCTACGGCAATTATGGTGGGCATTGGCAAAGGCGCAGAAAATGGAATATTAATTAAAGATGCGGATGCGCTGGAGTCAGGTTACAAGGTAAATGCCGTCATCTTAGATAAAACAGGAACCATTACCGAAGGTAAACCGGAAGTGACTCATGTGGAATGGGCGACTGAGCTGCCCAGGGATAAAGCCCTGCTGCAGGAGGTATTAATGGCTTTGGAACAATCCTCGGAACATCCTTTAGCCGAAGCAATAGTACGCAAGCTGAAAATGGATGGGGGAAAAAGCGCTGCGATAAGCGGTTTCGAAAGTCTGACAGGTACCGGAGTAAGGGCCGTATTTGAAGGCGAAAAGTATTGGGCTGGGAGTCATAAACTGGTAACTGCACAAAATGCGCAGATTTCTGAGGCATTGCAGGAACAGGTTCTTGTCCACCAGCAACTGGCACAAACCGTAATTTACTTTGGCAATGCTAACCTGGTCCTGGCTATTGCAGCCATTGCAGATCAGATTAAGGCAGGATCAGCTAAGGCGGTTGCTGCGTTGAAAAAGGGAGGCATTGAAGTGTATATGCTTACCGGTGATAATGAGCAAACTGCTGCTTCAATAGCAGCACAGGCTGGAATTGATCACTTTCAGGCAGAAGTATTACCTTCAGATAAAGCCGATTTTGTAAAGCAATTGCAGGCAGAAGGAAAGGTAGTAGCCATGATCGGTGATGGTATAAACGATAGTCAGGCACTGGCACAGGCCGATGTGTCAATTGCGATGGGGAAGGGGTCCGATATCGCCATTGATGTCGCTAAGATCACTTTGGTGTCTTCGGATCTGCAACAGGTACCCCGGGCGCTGCGCTTGTCAAGGTTCACCGTAAAAACCATTCGTCAGAACCTGTTCTGGGCATTTATCTACAACCTGATCGGCATTCCTATTGCCGCTGGATTGTTGTACCCTTTTAACGGATTCCTGTTAAACCCAATGATTGCCGGAGCGGCGATGGCCCTGAGTTCAGTATCGGTGGTAAGCAACAGCCTTCGCTTGAAATTCGCAAAATTGAGTGCTGTGTCCTAGTCTGTTGTCGCCTGGCCCTTAAACTGACCCCTTAAAGAAGCGATGTCTTAGCTTTTAAAATCTATCAAATTATAACATAACGACAAATAATCAGTAATATCATGGAAACATTAAAATTTAAAACCAATATCAAATGCGGTGGATGTATAGCCACAGTTACACCCGTTCTTAACAACATACCCGAAATCGCTAAATGGGAGGTGGATATCGATAATCCTGAAAAAATACTTACCCTGGAAACAAATGAACAGCTGGATGCAGAGACTGTGGTAAACGCACTTGAAAAGGTTGGTTATACCGCAACAGCGGAAACAAATGCATAATTAGCTGCAGATTCAAAAACAAAAATAGCAACACGATGTAAAAAAAGAACGGAATTATATAAGACTATTTCCGTTCTTTTTTTCAATCTTTGATTCATAATGAAAAGGACATTACTGACCATACTTGCCATTTTTTACCTGGGCGTTTCCAGCGGGGCAACCATGCACTTTCATTATTGCATGGGCGAACTGGTCAGTTGGGGCCTTGCCAAACAATCCGGTAAGGTCTGTGATTTCTGTGGAATGCCTAAGACCACCGCTAAAAAGAAATCCTGTTGCAAGGATGTGGAACAGCAGGCCAAGGTGGAGCAATCTCAAAAAGCCAATCCGCTCGTTTATAAATTTGATGCTTCCACATCAGCGATCATCCAGCCTGAATTGTACACCAACTACCAGGCCCCTACTCCTGTAAAAATCATCCGGGAAGCATGGAGCAATGCACCACCCGATGGACGGAAAATACCTGTCTACCTGAAAAACTGTACTTACAGAATATAATACCACCTTCCTTTTTTTAATGCATAGCCTGTTTATGCTATCGCTATGGCTTTGCTTTAAGCCTTCAATTTTTATTTACAAATTTCTTTAAAACCAATTCAGATGAAATCATTAAGAATTCTTTCGGTAGTCGCCCTGACTTTCCTTGGCAGTGCTGTATTTGCACAATCAAAAACAGAAAAAATTAACGTATCAGGTAACTGTGGCATGTGCAAAAAGAAGATCGAAACTGCACTGAAAGTACCTGGGGTAAATACAGCAGAATGGAATAAGACTACAAAAGTGCTGACGGTCAGTTACGATGCTGCTAAAATTACCAATGATCAGGTTCAGCAAAAAGTAGCAGCAGCGGGTTACGATACCCCGAAATTTAAAGCTTCGAAGGAAGCTTATGAAAGCCTGGACGATTGCTGTCAATACGATCGCGACAGCTCAGGAAAAAGCCCTGCTAAAGCAAAAACACATTAAGCGTAGCCGCTTGCCGGAATTGAGCCCGGCAAGCGGTATAAGCATCAAATGGCATTAGAAGAAAAGAGATAATGGTACATAAAATTATAGAATGGTCGATGCGCAATCGCTTTATTGTGCTGCTGCTTTCTGCGGGACTGTTGGTATGGGGCATATTTTCCGTACAAAAGAACCCGATCGACGCGATCCCCGACCTGTCGGAAAATCAGGTGATCGTATTTACTGAATGGATGGGCAGATCCCCGCAGCTGATAGAGGACCAGGTCACTTATCCGCTAGTCACCAATCTTCAGGGCATCCCAAAAATCAAATATGTAAGAGGATCTTCCATGTTCGGGATGAGTTTCATCTATGTGATCTTTGAAGACGATGTGGATGTGTACTGGGCACGGGAAAGGGTAATGGAACGGATCAGTACCATCTCCAGGACTTTGCCAGAAGGGGTTGCTCCGCAACTCGGACCCGACGGTACGGGCGTGGGACACGTATTGTGGTATACACTGGATGCCCCCGGCATGGATCTGGGCGAGCAGCGCGCCATACAGGACTGGTACGTAAAGTTTGCCCTGCAGAATGTACCGGGTGTAAGCGAGATCGCCTCTTTTGGTGGTTTCCAGAAACAATACCAGATCTCGATAGATCCAAATAAGCTGTTGTATTTTAAGCTCAGCATACCACAGATCATAGCTGCAGTAAGAAGTAACAACAATGAATCGGGTGGGCGAAAGTTTGAAATGAGCGATATGGGCTATATCATTAAGACCTCCGGCTACCTCAAATCCCTGGGAGAAATCTCCAATATCCCGGTAAAGAATCAGAACGGCACGCCTGTAAAGATCTCGGATCTGGCTACGGTGCAGATGACCGGGGAAACCCGGCTGGGCATATTTGATCAGGATGGTAAAGGGGAACGGGCAGGCGGAATTGTCGTGATGCGTTACGGCGAAAATGCTGCGGAAGTGATAGACCGCGTAAAAGCCAAAATGAAGGAGATCGCTAAAGGATTGCCGGAAGGGGTAAAGTTTGACATTGTGTATGACCGGGGCGAACTGATCAAAGAATCGGTAGATTCAATAAAAAATACACTGATAGAGGAAATGATCGTGGTATCGCTCATCGTATTGGTGTTCCTGTTCCATTGGCGCAGCGCGTTGAGCATCATTATACAGATCCCCATTACCATTGCTGCCAGTTTTATATTATTGAATGCTTTTGATATTTCCTCCAACATCATGTCCTTAACCGGTATTGCCCTGGCCATCGGGGTAATTGTGGATAATGGGATCATCATGAGCGAAAATGCTTATAAACACCTTGCAGAACGATATGAACTGTGGGAAAAGGATCAAACTAAATCGACAACGTCATGATAAAGTGGTTTAAAAACAGATTTAAAAAATCTCCTGAATGGATTACGGAGGAAGATCGCCTGGCGGTCATTACCAAATCCAGTAAGCAGGTTTCAAGAGGGGTGTTCTTTGCAACGGTCATCATCATTACCTCTTTTTTGCCGGTATTTATGCTAACCGGACAGGAAGGTAAACTGTTCCATCCGCTGGCTTATACCAAAACATTCATCATGATCGTAGATGCGCTGCTGGTCATTACCCTGGCTCCGGTACTGATCTCCTTTTTTATGAAGGGGAAATTCCGGCCGGATCATGCCAATCCGGTAAACCGGGTGTTGGAAAAAGTATATGAACCGCTGATCCGTAAAGTGTTGAACTGGAGAAAGACAACCATCGCGATTAATATCATCGCCCTGCTGATCACCATTCCCCTGCTCAAAAACCTGGGCACGGAGTTTATTCCGCCGCTGGATGAACAGAGTATCCTGTTTATGCCGGTAACTTTGCCGGATGTGTCCAATGCCGAGGCCAAACGCATCCTGCAGGTGCAGGACAAGATCATTAAATCGGTGCCGGAGGTCGATAAAGTTCTGGGCAAGGCTGGGAGGGCCAGTACGGCGACAGACAACTCGCCGATCAGTATGATTGAGACCATCATTACGCTGAAACCTAAAAGCGAATGGCGGGAAGGGATCACCAAGAAAGATATCGTAACTGAACTGGACGCCAAACTGCAGATTCCAGGCGTGGTCAATGGATGGACGCAGCCCATCATCAACCGCATCAATATGCTGGCCACGGGGATCCGTACAGATGTGGGGATAAAGGTATTCGGACAAAACCTGGATACCATCGCTTCCGTATCTGAAAAAGTTAAGGCTGCGCTGGAAGGTACGCCTGGAGTAAGCGACCTGTTTGTAGAGCCCATTACCGGCGGGAAATACCTGTCGATCAATATAAAAAGAGAGGAGCTGGCCCGCTATGGCTTAAATGTAGACGATGTAAACCAGGTGGTGGAAACCGCGTTGGGCGGTGCAACGATTGGCAATACCATTGAAGGACGGCAACGGTTCTCTATCAGCGTACGCCTGGCCCAGGAATACCGGAATAGTGTTGGACGCATTCAGCGAATCCCGGTCCAATCGGCCAGCTTCGGCGAAATTCCCCTGTCGGCAGTGGCTGATGTGAAATTTGAGGATGGCCCGCCAATGATCAATTCAGACAATGCCATCCTGCGTGGTGCAGTCATGTTTAACGTGAGAGACCGTGACCTGGGCAGTACTGTTCAGGATGCAATGGAAAAGCTAAACACGGAAAAGGGCATACTTCCGGAGGGGTATTTCCTGGAATGGAGCGGGCAGTATGAAAATCTGATCCGCGGCCAGCAAACCCTGATGTGGATTGCGCCAGTGGTTTTGCTCGTCATCTTCTTTTCTCTCTACTTTGCCTTTCATTCCCTGAGAGAAGCTTTTTTAAGTCTGATCACCGTTCCTTTTGCCCTGATAGGTGGCGCTTACATGATTTATTTCTGGGGTGTAAACCTCTCTGTAGGCGTTGCTGTAGGGTTTATTGCCCTATTCGGAATTGCCGTGGAAACCGGGATTGTGATGGTGATTTACCTGAACGACAGCATGCAACAACTGATTGCGCTGAAAGGGAATTCGCGCGAAACCATCACTGAGGAAGACCTTCGGGAATATGTGATCCGGGGTGCAGCAAAAAGATTGAGGCCAAAACTGATGACCGTTTGTGTGTCGCTGTTCGGATTGGTACCGGTACTATGGGCAAGCGGCGTCGGCGTGGATGTGATGCAGCCAATTGTATTGCCTATGATTGGTGGGGTGCTTACTTCTTCCACACACATCCTGCTGGTGACACCACTTATATTTTTAATGTCCAAGGAATATGAATTGAGGAAATATGGAAAACTGGAGGTACACAATGTACATCATTAAAAAAATAGCCCTGCTATGGTTCTTGCTGCCCGCTTATGCCGCTGCACAGCAAAATCAGGTACTTTCGCTGGATACGGTATTGCAAAGAATAGACAAAAATAACTTATTGCTGCAATCCTATGGTTTAAAGGCTGAAAGCTATAAGCATACGGCCAGGGCCGCAACAGCATGGATGGCCCCCATGGTGGGGGTAGGTACATTTATGACACCTTACCCGGGCCAGAAGGTTATGGATGGTCGGGATAAGGGTTCGGTTATGCTGCAATTGGAACAGGATATCCCGAACCCCGTAAAGTTGAATGCCAGGAAACGTTACATCGAATCTCAGGGTAAAGTAGAAAATGAAACCCGTGGTGTTACACTGAATGAATACAAAGCGCAGGCGAAGCGCCTGTATTTTGGCTGGCTGGTAGCCCTTGAGAAGATTGCGGTATTGCGACAGAAGGAGAAGATCATGGAAACCATGAAAAAGATTGAAGAGATCAGGTATCCTTATAACCGGTCAAAATTAGGCAGCGTATACAAAACCGCCGCCAAGCTGGAAGAGAACCGCAACATGATCCGGATGCAGGAAGGCGAGATAGCCCGCGCCCGAGCCTGGTTAAATGGGCTGATGAACAGGCAGGGAGATGCCGGCTTTATTATCGACAGCACCTACCAGCCTGTTTTTGTACCCGCTGCGGTAATTGATACAGCCAGTCTGGCAATGGTCAGAAACGACGTCAGAAAAATGGATTACAGCATTCAGTCGATGCAATTGAATATCGAAGCGATGAAAAAGCAGGCCCGGCCCGACTTCAGGCTGAGGTTTGACCATATGTCGCCTTTAGCTAAAATGATGCCTAAGGCTTTTAGTGTAATGGGTATGGTGAGTATCCCGATTGCGCCATGGTCCTCAAAGATGTATAGATCTGAAGTAAAAGGGATGGAGTATGAGCTGCAAGCCATGGGGAAAGAGAAAGCAGCCATGTTGCAGGAAACGCAGAGCATGTTATATGGCATGCAGTTCGAAATCCAGTCTATGCAAAAACGAATTGCGGCTATGGAAGGGAAAATTATCCCAAGTCTGCAGAAAACCATGGACGTTAATTTTTTAAGCTATCGGGAGAATAAGATGGAATTGCCGGAGGTGATAGATTCCTGGGAGGCGCTGACGATGATGCAGACCAACGTGTTGGACGAGAAACTGAAACTTTATCTAATGATTGCAGATTATGAGAAAGAACTATATCGTTGAGCGTCTCGCGAACATCGGAAGCGTTGAGAGCGTTGAGAGCGTTGAGAGCGTTAAGCGCATGAAGCGCATTAAACCTGGCCTTGCTTTGGTCGGGATTGGAATGCTGCTCATCAGTTCCTGTAATCAGCCTAAACTGGGGACTGATCAGGAACATAGGGCTCATCAGAATCCGGGAACAGTAAATATAGACAGTAGCTTCGCTCATTTGCTAAAACCTTCAAATGAACAGGTGGTATCTACTTTGCCGGTAATAAAAGCCGAATATGGTACTAGAATTTTCACTGTAGAGGTGCAGGGAATCGTCAGTTATGATGCACGCAGCCGGAATAGTATCTCCAGCCGTGTAAGCGGAAGAATAGAACGTCTGCTGATCAGATATAATTTTCAGCCGGTTCGTAAAGGTCAGTTGATCATGGAGGTCTATTCGCCAGATCTGGCAGCTGCACAGCAGGAATTGTTGTTTCTGAAGCGATCAGAAACGGATCAAACCATGCTGGAAAGGGCAAAGCAACGTTTAGTTCTGTTGGGCATGAGCACCAGCGCGGTGAATCAGGTGCTGAAAGCCGGAAAGGTAAATTATCGTATCCCGGTATATAACAGCTTCAATGGCTATATCCTGGAGACATCTGCTGCTTCGCCATTGGCACTTGCGCCTGATGGTTCTCCTGAACGTTATCTTAAAGGTTCTCCGGAGGGGTCAAGTGAGGGAGATGAGATGAGCGGTATGGGCGGAGCAGCATCAGGCACTGCTGCGGTAACCGCGGCTACAACGCCGGTGAATTCGCCGGTGATGTTGCGTGAAGGACAATATGTAAATGCTGGACAATCGCTTTTCACTGTTTATGATGCGGACAGATTGGTTGCCGAGTTTTCTTTTAAGCCTGCGCTCGCATCATTGGTTAAAAAAGGGAACAAGATGGTAATTTATAAAACGAACAATAAACGTACCGCACAGACAGCAGTTGTAGGCCTGATCCAGCCTCTTTTTAAAAATGGGGAGAACTTTACCGTAGCAAGAGCCTATCTGAATAAACCCGGTTACCGGGTAGGGGAACTGCTTACAGCAAGCGTCCCGGTATTGTTGCCGGCTTCCTGGTGGTTACCTGAAAAGGCCCTCGTATCCTTGGGTAACCAGAAGGTGGTCTTTAAAAAAGAGGGAAATGTGATGATTCCAAAAGCAGTAAAAACAGGGATTACCATTGCGGGAATGGTACAGGTTAAACAAGACATCAGCAATTGGGAACTGAGTAGTAATGCAGCTTACCTGGTAGACAGCGAGAGTTTTATCAGAGCGGGACTTAAAAATTAATTTATGGAGCGGAAATTATTTATAAAAAAAATAGCCCTGATGGCCATGCTTCCATCTTTATTCATTGCCGCCTGCAATAGTGAAAGTAAGCAGGAAACAGGGGTGGTAAAAGGGAAAGAGCAGACCTTCACCTGTTCGATGCACCCACAGGTAATTAAGAACCAGATGGGAACCTGCCCGATCTGCGGGATGGACCTGGTGCCTTATGAGAAAAACAGCAGCGATAAAGCGCTGACTGTGGATGAGCAACGCCAGACACTGGCAAATATAAGCACGATAGTGATTGGGGAGAATGCCCTAACAGGTGCTAAACAGCTAAACGGAAGGTTAACGGTTAACCCGGAGCAAAGCAGCTATATTTCGAGCCGCATTGCAGGCCGGATTGAGCAATTGTTTGTAAGGGAAACAGGGGTAAAGGTGAACAAAGGTCAGCCTTTGTATAAATTATATTCGGAACAGCTGGCTACCTTACAGCAGGAATACCTGATGGCCATAGCACAGGAAAAGCAGTTTCCAGGCGATAAGATCGAACGTCAGCTGGTGGCTTCGGCCAGGCAAAAGCTATTGTTGTACGGGCAATCCGAAAACCAGGTGCGGCAATTGGTTAAACGTCAGAAAAACGATCCTTTTGTGCTGTTTTATGCTCCCGAAAGTGGTGTGGTGGCGGAGTTGTCAGTGACCCAGGGCCAATATGTCAATGAAGGTAGTCCGATATTAAGATTGGAAGGCTACAGCCAGCTATGGGTTCAGGCTGATGTTTATCCGTCAGAAGCGGCGAAAATTAAGGAAGGCCAAAAGGTAAAAGTTGTCGTTCCAGGCTGGGAGGATCAGCCACAGGAGATGACCATCAGCTTTATTACCCCTTCTCTGCAATCCGGTACACAGCTTACCCAGATCCGCGGCAGTATTCCTAATCCTGGAAATCAGTGGCAGCCAGGCTTGCAGGCTAATGTTTTTCTCCCTTCGCTCAGTAAAGGAAAGGTGCTTACCCTGCCTGTAGATGCAGTGATCAGGGATGAAAAGGGAATGCATGTATGGATTAAAAGTGGAAATGACCGCTTTGAGCCACGCCTGGTTAAAACTGCTGGAGAGAACGATAACGAGGTGGAGATCTCGGAAGGACTGAAAAACGGCGACCAGGTAGTCGTTACCGGAGCCTATCTCCTCTATAGTGAGTATGTGCTAAAAAGAGGGAAGAACCCAACTCACATTATGAATCATTAAACATAAAAAAACAGAAATGAGAACAATAAGCAATTTCATAATGACCCTGGCAGCAGTAACATTGTTTGCCGCCTGTGGAAATACAAAGCAACCAACAGGTGCGGATCCTCATGCAGCACACAACCACACTTCGGGCGAAGGGCAAGCTGCAGTAGTTGGGAAAACCGATGGGGCTGTGCACATTAAGGATGATAAATTAAACGCTGTTTATCAGCATTATTCCCATCTGACCACAGCTCTGGTAAACGCCGATCTGGCGGATGCCAAAATTGCAGCCATTGCAATTGAACTGGGTGCAAAAGTATTAGCTAACAGTGCATCGCTAACCGCGACAGCCGCAAAGATAGCCGCCGCTACCGATATCAATACCCAAAGAACATTATTTGCTGAGTTGAGCAATGATTTTATAACAAGGGTAAAAAGTTCTGGCTTAACAGCCGGGGAAGTATATGTGGAATATTGTCCGATGGCACTGAACGATAAAGGTGCGTCCTGGCTAAGTAATCAGAAAGAGATTAGAAACCCTTATTTTGGGGAAAGCATGATGACCTGTGGTGAGGTAAAGGAGACGATTAAATAATTTTCCGGATGATCGCTTCATTTGCTATCTTTAAATAAATACTTACCTATATCTATGAAAAAGATTTCTTTTATAGTCCTGTTTACCCTGATGTCCTTTGCTGCCCTTGCCCAGAACAAAGATGCCATCTTGGGAAAATGGATCAATTCGGCAGGGGAAGCACACATTAACATCACTAAACGTGGCGGAAAGTACTTTGGCAAGATCGTCTGGCTAAAGGAACCTAAAGATGAAAAAGGTAATGTCAAAACAGACCTGAAGAATCCTGTAGTCGGCTTACGCAGCAAGCCCATTCTGGGACTGGAAATTTTAAGGAATTTCATTTTTGAAGAGGGTAGATGGACCGACGGCAAGATTTATGATCCAAAATCGGGTAAAACCTATAGCTGTAACATGAGCATGAAAGGCAGAGATATCCTGAACATGCGGGGTTACGTGGGCATCTCGTTAATTGGCAGATCAGAAACCTGGAAAAGAGTTAACTAGATGAAATACCTGATCTGCTATATTTTTTTTCTGCCATTCATTGGCCTTGCGCAAAGTTATAAGCTTATCCCTTTAACAACCGGGACAAATACAAGTATCAGGGGCATGTCGGTCGTTTCTGATGAAATCGCCTGGGTAAGTGGAAGTAATGGTTACATCGGCAAAACCGTTGATGGTGGTATTACCTGGCAGTGGACGCAACCTGCGGGATACGAGAAACTGGACTTCAGAGACATCGAAGCTTTTGACGGGCTTAAAGCCATCATCGTAAATGCAGGCTCACCCGCTTATGTGTTACTGACACTTGATGGAGGTAAGACCTGGACAGAACGTTATAAAAACCTGGATTCGGCAATCTTTTTAGATGGGATGGATTTCTGGGACAAAAAGAACGGGATCATCTTTGGTGATCCGATTTTAAATAAAATGCAATTGCTGCGTACGCAGGATGGGGGGCAAAGCTGGGGCAACATTTCTGAAAATGTGAAGTTGGAGATGGCCGTAGGGGAGGCCGGGTTTGCCGCCAGCGGAACAACCATCAGGACTTTACCGGGTGGCCAGACCTGGATTGCCACAGGAGGGGCCGTAGCCCGTATTTATTTTTCGGATAATTATGGCAATACCTGGAAAAGGTTTGACTGTCCGATCCTGCAAGGGGAATCCAGTACAGGAACTTTTTCCATGGCCTTTTATAACAAAAAGAAAGGTGTGGTAGTTGGAGGCAATTACCTGAAAGATAAGGAACACCTAAATAACTTGTTGCTCACGGCTGATGGAGGGAAGAACTGGAAAAGACCGTTAAAGTCGGTTAACGGATACCGGTCGGGCGTCACTTATTTAAATAGCAGCGTTTTAATTGCAACAGGTGTCTCCGGTACGGATGTATCACCCGATGGTGGCCTGAACTGGTATGCCATTTCTGATGCGGGCTTTAATGTGGTACAAAAAGGTAAAAAAAGTAAACTGGTGCTGCTTGGCGGAAATAAAGGGAATATCTATAAGATCGTTTATTAAGGTAAAAAATAACCGTTCTCTTCAAGAGCTGCATTGCTTCGCTGAAGAAGCGAAGAACGCTGAGGCTCTTTCTGAGAAGGTAATTTTTTTGTTCAAAAACAAATTGGCCGGACATTTTATGTCTGGCCACTTTGTTTTTATCAGTATCAGTATCAGTATCAGTACCAGTACCAGTATCAGTATAAGTATAAGTAATCAGTATTAGTATCAGGCATCAGTATTCAGTATTGCTAATGGGTATCAGTATCAGCAATGAGTATCAGTATTAATAAGTACAGAAATGAGTATTGGTAATGGATATCACTAATCACTATATGTTATTTTTTACTCGTTGTTCCTTATTTTTTGTAGAGTACCGCTGCTGTTGGTCGAAATGTTTCGGCAGTTGGTCGTGGGTTTTTCAAGGCTGGTATAAT